>CAIYRQ010000034.1 GCA_903928635.1 uncultured beta proteobacterium
AGTAGGCGTTCATAGGCCATCCGGTGGTTTGCAGCGATAAACCATGACATGGGAAAGTCTTTGCGCTGCCAACGCGCATCCCCAATCGCGGTATTGCGCTCTACCAAGCGGTGGCCCACTAGGCCGGGTGCTGCGTGCACCAGCGGAAACAGCAGCAGGGCTGGATACCAGGCGAGTGGCTGGGTTAAAACCCACGCGATGAATGCCAGCCCAATGAATGTGCCAAAAATATGCAGCGCGACATTGAACGGGTGGCGGTGCTCTTGCAAGAAGGCTTCGCGATAGAAGGTCTCGAAGCTTGCTTTGTTTGGGTCATCTTTGATGTGATAACTGGATGGCGCCATAGGTCAGTCTTTCAAATTGAGTGTGGTTTTGACAATGCGCTTGGAGCTCTGAGGGTGGCCAACGTGGTAATTTTTTGGTGAGATACTTGCCACGTTGATAATACTGACTTTTTATTTAAGGAGTATGCCCATGAACTTCCGTCACCCTGGTCGCGCAGTCAAACGGCGCCAAGTCCTTGTCTCGACCGGCGCAATCGTTCTTGGGACCGCAGGGCCCGAAACGGCGCACGCGGTGGCGACCGACCGCCAGTTGGTTTTCTCAACATTGGTGCAGGCCATGCAAGAGGTCAAGGCTTTGGCGGGAGTTCGCTCACTCAACTCAAGCACTGAATGGACGTTTGCGCAAACCTTGGTGCATGCAGCGCAGAGCATCGAATATTCCATGACCGGCTTTCCGCAGCCGAAATCCTCCTTGTTCCAACACACGGTCGGTGCGGCGGCATTTGCCGTATTCGACCTTCGTGGTCGCATGAGCCACGGATTGGCAGAGCCAATACCCGGCGCACCCGCTTTGGATGCGGCAACAGAAACCTATCAGGCGCTGGAAAGACTCGAAATTGCCGTGGCCAGATTTCATGCGTGGTCCAGTGCTTTGAAGCCACATTTCGCCTATGGCGAACTCTCCAAACCCGCTTATGAGCGTGCGCATGCCATGCACCTGGCAAACCACTTGTCGGCATTCAGCGCGGACTCCGTGTCGTAACGCACGGACACTTCGTGGCGTAGGTTCTACAACCGGTATCGACCTGGGGTATTTCTCCCTGGGCTCCTTGATTCCCGGAGAACCTCATGCGTACCTGTACAAAAATTTTCGTTCCTGTTCTAGGAGGGATGGCCGTCACCCTGCTAGTGGCCTGTAGCAACCTCAAGACGCCAGCCACCAGCGAAGTCGCGGTGAGCAGCGCGGCGGTGGAGGGCGCTGTGTCTGCAGGCGGCTCGGAGTTTGCCCCGGTGGAAATGAATGCGGCGCGAAGCAAACTGGCCCTTGCCCGCCAAGCCCTCTCGACCAAGGGTTACGAACAAGCGATTCGTCTGGCAGATGCTTCGCGCGCGGACGCCAAGTTGGCGCAGGCCAAGGCCAATTCCGCCAAGGCACGCGCCGCGGCCGATGCGCTCGATGAAGACATCCGCGTACTGCGCAATGAAATCAAGCGCAACTCGCCCTAATCCCTTCACTTCATCTGAACACCCCATGAAAAAATATTCTCTTTCTCTCACTGTCTTGGCAGCCGCACTGGTAAGCGCAGCATGCACCTCCAACCCCACAACCAGCCAGCTCGACATCGCGCGGGCGGACTACCGGGCGGTGCAAGAGTACCTGGAGCTGGTGCTCATGCCCCTGGGGCAAATGCTGTACGAGCCCGGCTCGCCCCAGCGCTATGCCTACTTTCCCACCACGGCCATTGCGTCCTTGCACTACGTGACAGAGTCGGGCGCGTCGGCCGAGACCGCAGGCGTGGGCAACGAAGGCATGGTGGGCGTGTCTATTTTTATGGGCGGCAACACCACGTCCAGCTCGGCGGTGGTGCAAACCGCGGGCCACGGCTACCGCATGGAGCGCGGGCGGCTCAAGCTGGAGTTCAGCCGTGCGGGCTTGTTTCAGGCTGTGCTGCTGCGCTACACCCAAGCGCTGATGACGCAAATGGCGCAAACCGCGGCCTGCAACCGCCACCACTCGGTGGAGCAGCAGCTGTGCCGCTGGTTGCTATTGACCATGGACCGCCTGCCCGACCGCGAACTGGTGATGACCCAAGAGCTGGTGGCCAGCATGCTGGGCGTGCGCCGCGAAAGCGTGACCGAGAGTGCAGGGCAGTTGCAAACCGCAGGCTACATCCGCTACCGCCGCGGCCACATTGCCGTGCTCAACCGCGCCGGCCTGGAGCGCCACGCCTGCGAATGCTATGGCGTGGTGAAGAAAGAACTGGCCCGGCTGCAGGGGGATGTGTTTTATCGGCAGGGGTGAGGGGGATCCACTGTAGTTCTGCCCGCTTTCGACCCATTGGAGACATAGACTGGACGTCACCCGCTTTCATAGACATAAATCAACTTCCGGTTTGAAGTTGCTCGAACGCAAGCGGGCTCATTTGGTCAAGATGACTGTGCCTGCGGACTCGATTGTAAAAACCTTCAATGTAGTCAAACACGTCTGACT
>CAIYRQ010000035.1 GCA_903928635.1 uncultured beta proteobacterium
ACGTGTTTGACTACATTGAAGGTTTTTACAATCGAGTCCGCAGGCACAGTCATCTTGACCAAATGAGCCCGCTTGCGTTCGAGCAACTTCAAACCGGAAGTTGATTTATGTCTATGAAAGCGGGTGACGTCCATGCTGATTCAGCACTCATTTAAGCGTCCTTGCGAGGATAGTTCTACAAAGCGTGTGCTGAACCTCACACTATCTACCGTTACACCAACAATGAGAACGGACTTACGGCATGCCTTGAAGTGATGCTAACTTGTCATTCAGTTACACACTTATTTATGCCTAACCAATGAAAAGAAATAATTTACCAACGAATTTGTGGATAAATACAGTAGGAATTTCTATTTAGTGGTAGCAACATCTGTGTTCTTTCAACACAAATGGAGTTAAACACAAATGGAGTTAAACACAAATGGCTACTCAACTTAGTTCACTGAAGATCACAAATGTCGTGCGTCAAAACAAGACGAACACGAACGAGTTTCGCAAAACGAAACTAATCAAAAAGTTGGATGAACAAATTGGTCTTGCGACTGCACAGAAGAACGGCGAACTGTTCACAGTCAAGCGACTGAAGAATGTCAAAGACGAAGCTAGTGGAGCAGCAAGTCAGATTGAAGTGTCAAAACGCATCAACGCTTGGTTCTGGACTGACAACAACAAGACGTACTTGCAAATCAAGTACGGCACGAAAGTACTTGAGCTACAGAAGGGAAAGAACACGATTGAGTGCGCAAGTCAGGACGAACTGATCAAGACATTGGTCTTGGTAAGAAGTGCTGTTGCTGGTGGAGAGCTAGATGCAGTGATTGAAGCTGCAAGTGTGAAAGTGCGAGAGCGATTTGGGAAGTAATAAAATTTCTAGCGATTGCAACAGATGTCTTTTTGTTGCATTAAAAACTCTCAGATGAAAACCAATTTTTCACTACTAAATATATTTCTCTCTAGCGCTGCTATTAGGTTAAATCGAATGGCGATAAATGCATGACTAAATAAAGCCAAAAGCTCTAAACGAGTAGAGTGTCATAGACAATCCAACAATGAAAGAACTTCCTGCCAGCAAGCGTAACGCTATCAAGAATAGCCTAGCGATATTTTGATGTCTGTCTCTAACATTCATGATTGAATCTACATTTATTCTACGATTTGAAATTTCGTTAATAATATATTGAAATCGAAATCTATCTCTAGAAACAATCCATTCTGAAAGATACTTAAATATAAGCAGCGCTATTAATCCAAATATGAAACAGCATGCGCCCCAATATTGAAACGAGTCTGTTACACCTTTGTTCTGAATGATACTGATTGATGCCGTCGCAGCGGCGCCATTTGCAATCCATAGATGATTAATCAGATCATCGATTGATTTGGATTCACGATCAGCTGCCTTTTCAAAATAATCCCTCTTGTAATCCAGGTACTCTTTTAGATCACTCTCATTAAGCTCATTTATCTTAACCCCAGATTTAATTGAATACATCAAAACTCCTGTAATCTTATATTTTAATAAAATATTGATGAATATACCACAAAACCGAAAAAAGTGTTAATTTTTATAAAATAATGACTTTGCAGAAATTGCCGTTTTTTCAACAAAGCATACAAACAAATTTGGATTTATTTTATCGATCATTTCGCTGGAGCCTGTTGAATTGCATCTAGCGGTTTCAATACCATTCATTTTTATCGAAATACACTTCTCTACATCATTAGCAATCGCACATTCATGTCTTGCAACAGCATAACTTGGGCAAAAATCTTTTTCTTCACATGACTGCTTCACGGCAATGACTGGATCTATTTTGCTTTTCTGGGCAAAATTAATAGTCATGAGTAAAGGCATAAACAAGTGCGTGATCAAAAAATATATCGCCACTAAAAAATAAAAATAGGTAAAAAGCTTTTTCATAATTTAGATAAGAAGAAAAATTTAACATCAAAAGCAATAGACTATTTTTCAAATTACATTTATTGATATTGAAATTAAAAGACGTTTTCAAATATGGGTATACGGCAACTATATCAATATATTATTAAATTTAGTTGCCACACAACCTGCAACGACATGTATTACAAAAACAGGTCACATAGATCGATCTTGGTCACATCATAGAGATGTATTTAATCTCTAAGTTTGATTAGATTTTCTTATCTATTTTTATGCAATTTCCGCTCGATTCAACTTTTTCACCATTCATATAATTATAATCCTTGGTGATTGTCTTGTCTGCTGAAAACTTCCCCGTAATTCTATCAACAAAGAAAGAATAGTTTATTTCAATATTTTGAGTATTATTTTTCGAGAATTTTCTATATGAAATTCTCTTTTGAAGTAAAGAAATATTTAATTCAGTAACAAAAAAAGAGTCGCGTATTTCATCGAATCCATTTTCATGAGAAGTTGTAGTTGATTGACCGTATATTTCTTGTCCATTTACAAATCCACCATCGTTAAAATAAATTGAATATAGCTGCCCATTCTCAATTTGCATATTGCGATTATTAATATTCAGCTTTTCAAAATAGCCATTTAAATCTTTCCCCTTAATTCTTAGATTGATTTTAATATTATTGGTTGATTTAATTGGTAATTTATTTTCATCCTGCGTCTTTTTAGTCTCGACACCTTCACAAGACAAATAGATCACTTCTTCTTTATTGCTAATGCATGCAGTGAGAATGATCGGGAATACTAATATTGCGAGGATATTAATAAAAATTTTAACTGATTTTTTCATTTTAAGAATGACGCTTCTTTTTGAGGCGATTATTGATAAATACACTAAAGGAATTTAGTGATGAGACTACAGGAATTCGCAAACGCAGAAGAACAGATCAACTTATGGAAGCTGATCAGCGACAGTGTTTGGCACAGTATCAAACAACAGGCTATCGAGCAAAAGCATAGACGACTTAAGGCTCAGAAAGCAGCACCGAAAACTAGCTCAAGCGACAAAACAAGCAAAAAGTCAAAAGCTGTTCCTGCTCCTAAGCCAGCAAACCAGCCCAAAAAGCAGCAAGCGACTCTGAAGTCAACCAAGCAGACTAAGCAGCAGACTGTGCAATCACAGACTCAGAAAGCGCAAGTCTTGCCCAAAGTGTTCACTAGCACTACGAAATCCAACCTAGTTGCACCACAGACGCCTGTGACTAGTGCTGGCAGTCTCTCAGCCCAGAATGCAGCAATGACTCGTTCTGAGCTTAAGCAGCACGATCCCAACTCAGTCGCCAACATTCAGCGTCAGCTTTACCCACTTGCTAACAATGATGTGGTTAAGCGATTGACTATGTAACAGCAATATCAAGCCATTCGAAAAAATGGATTCGATTGATTTAAAGTAATTACGTTATGTGGAATAGATAATCCTGTCAAACGCATCTCTGGAAATTTTAGATTCTTTAAACACTAGCGAATTTACAGGATGCCAGTCCCCATTACGCTTTAAATCAATAAGATCAAATTGGTTATTTGCTATTTCGTTGGCCTTTTCAATACCTGATTGATCCAGCAAGTCAGACGTTAGCTTAACTCTTTCGAATTCTGCAGATCGTCCTAATTTTGCTGCAACCAGCGTCCAAGCTAAAGAATTTACGATATTTTTACCTACTGCTTCGCCACTCAAATACAACGAGGCCAATTCGATTTGCGCATCTATTACCCCTTGCTCTGCTGCATAATTTAGATAAGTAATGTAAAACTTTTCAGACTTATATACACCCTCACCATACTTAAACATATGTGCAGCGCTGTATTGGGCGCTCATATGGTCTTGATCTGCAGCGTTAACGGTATGTATAAATGCTTGACGTTTATTTTTTTCTACCCCGCGGCCGAGCGAGTAAGCGTTTCCCAAATATGCATTAGCTAACCTATCGTTACCGTCTGCTTTAGAAAACATATCGAATGCCAATTTATAGCTCTGCTCGCAACCGATTCCCCACCAATAACAGTACCCTAATAATGATGCTGCAGCCTGATACCCTGCAATAGTTGCTTCGCTCAATAAGTTAATCGCTGTTGAAAGATCTCTTTCTGATCGGTCTACAATTAATCCATGATATAGTATCACAGCCAGGCAGTATTTTGCTTTCACATCGCCAGCAGCAGATGCATCCTTAATAAGTGATAATCCCTCGCAAACATCACTTTGAAAAATATCTCCGCTAATTAAATAAAAACCATAAATGCGCATTGCATATGCATGCCCATTGTCGATCGCTGTTCTGAAGTATTGATAAGCTTTTGGGAGATCTCGGTCAGTATGAATGCCCTCAGCGTATATTGAAGCTAAAAAAGTTTGCGCTCCATGTGAACCCTTCGCTGCTGCCATTTTTAAATTATTGATACCTTCTGTAATATCTTTTGCGATAAAGGGCTCCGCATTTCCACTTAGTTGATACTCTCCAAGCCAGAATTGAGACTTCGCGTGACGATTTTCCGCGCTATAACTGAGTAAGTCAGTAACTATATGCCAAGTATTCTCATAACCTAGGATGCTTTCGACCACTGAAAACTTTACATCACAGATCGAGTCGATAGTTAGTTTTTTCTCAATGTTATTAATAATAGTCTGAATTTCGGTTAACTGGTCTGGAGAGCATTGTTCATTAAGCGCTTGATATGCCCACCTCAAAGTCGCAATTTTGTCTTCCTCTGCGATGATTTTCGTGCTAGAGATGGTTGCAATATAATAGTGAGCTAAAGTGTTATGAAACGGCATAACAACCGATTTTTTAAAATACTCTAGCGCCTTGTTTTGATCTTTCGGAACTCCAAGTCCTTGGAGAAACATCAAGCCTGCATTATAGTTTGCTGTCGGGAGGCCAAACGGAAATGATGGGAGGGGAGCAGTAGCCTTTAAGGCATAGCTAAATGCTATTTTTTCGTTTTTTCGAACTCCGTATCCTCCAATATGATAAATAGTCATGAGATTTTCATAAGGTTTAATGACATCTCTATGGTTTGGCTCTTTAATTGGGCATTCTATTGCTTTTAGATAATACTTCTTAGCACGACTCCAACTTTTTTTGCAGTGCTCCCCATAATAGTAGTAATCGGCCAGTGCTAATATGGATGCACGATCATTTTGCTTGACTGCCTCTTTAATATACTTATTTGTCTTTAGGTCTGAATCTATATATTTTAGTGCCAAGGCAATATTTGCTGGCTGATAGCCTAGCTTAGATAGTCTTCGCAACTCACTATATCCAGTTTCGATAATTTTAATTATTCTCCATGCCTCTTGCAGTTTGATTGGGTCCTTCTCTAGTCTATAGTCATTTTGGTTGATAACAACGGTCACTGCCGCGATAATGTTCTGAGTGCCATAGCCTCTTTTTACGGAATTTTTAATCCACTGATAATCTCCTGGAAGACGACTATATTCTTGCTCACCATCCTCGATTACGTATTTCGCTATTTCGAGTTGATTTTTGAGTAATTCTTGGTTATTTCTTATATATTCTTCTTTTTTATCTCTTACAGAGGAATATATTAGTGCTGCTACAATTGCGATCGCGTTTATACCAATAATGGCCGCTGCCAAGAATTGGTCAAAAGTTAATTCACTTATAGCGACGGCTAATAAGTGTACTGCGTGCAGTGCGATTACAGCAGCGCCACCTACTCCCAGTATTAATATCGTTATAAAAGAAAAAATCTTATCATAGAAAGATGCAACGATTATAATAATCAAAATGCACAGTAAGGTTTGTGTGTTCAGCAGCTTTCTATTCATTTGGCCACCTTCATAATCGAGCTTATATTATTCACCATGGCATTTTTTCTTGAGTTTCACGATGTTAATTAAATCAATAATATGACCATTAGATTAAATTATTTCTTTACCAATCGCCTCTTCGATGACTCCACATCGCTCACCTTTTCCGATTTCTTTATCGTAGTCGAACGGCAGCAGTCCACTGTAGAGTACTTTTCTGTAGCGATCGAGTGGCTCAAGTAGCTCTAACTGCATAAATCGTTTATTGCCCTTTTTAGCGCATTCATTTTCCGTAAGACTGAATGTCAATCTTTTGATGTCTTTGTCTGATGGGTTCTTCAAAACGATGTGCAGCTTGTTGTCGCTCACCCACCATACGTTTGACTCTTCCAGCTTCTGAGCTACTTCATCTGGAAGATGCTTGATCGTATTCTGGCTGTTCTGATCTTCTTTCTCAGCTTGCACTGATATCGCCATCTGACGCTTGTACATCTGATCTTCATGCACTAGCTTGAGAATTGCTTCGACTTGCTGATGGTGCGTTGAATGATCAACCCAATGTCTGTTGACAATGTTTTTGTTGATCCATTCAACAATTCGCTCAAAGCATATTTCCCAAAACGAAATTTGTGTTGCTCGATAGGGCTTCACACAATCGAACACTGTCATATCGAATTCTTTCGCCTTTAGTAAACACTCGTCATAGTGATCTCTGTAGATGTCTATGAACTCTTTGCGTGAGATGAACTTTTCTCTTGAAAGCTCAGTGAACAAAGTCTCTTCAGTCACCTTGTCTGTTCCAAGCACTTGCCATTGACGAATCTCACTGGGCGTCAATGTTCTAAGCTGCCAGTTTGGCGTCGTCTCAATTGCGTCTGTGAGCAACATGCTCACTCCCATTGACTGAACGTACTCTCTCAGTTCCTTAGTCCATCCATCAAGCACCTCAGCGATCTTGGCTGTGCTTGAGGGATCTCCTGAGAAACTGCCCCTATGCACTTGCACTTCACCAAAGGCGAACCGCATCACGCCAGCAATCAAGACATCTACGCAGGCGCTCGCACAGGCGTCTTTTGGTCCTAAGTACGTGTTGAGCTTTCGTTCTCGCAAGATTCGACCGATTTCTCTGGCAGTGACTGCATTACCACCCAGCGAGTTCAGATGCACAGCGTTCATGTGCAGAACAGAGTGGTACTCGTCTATCTGCGCCAGTGCTTTCTTGAAATCATCTAAGTCTGCCCGTGTGATCTCGTCTTCAATCTTGAGAGTGACTTCAACATTGTCTTTGTACGTCTCAAGTGTGACTTTTGCCCAGCTACTGAAAGAAACCGTAAGCAATGCGATCACGAGTAAAAGTCTGGTGAGTCGCAAGTTCATGAGTGGTCGCTGAGTAATGGGCTGGGCGTGAGAGGTCAGTCATTGTGAACTGTAAAAGTTCCAAATTGAACAGATTCGTACTGCTGAAATCTTTCGCTTTTGAGTAGGGTTCGCAGCACGGCGATAGGGCGTTTTTGACTAGACAAACTAGGTTAGACTGAAGTTCTAAATTGTCGTATAGATTTGCTCGAAATGGGGTGAATGTTCGTTGCACATTTTGTTGCACAGTGATTTGCGATGTCTGTGAGGGCTTGATTTCATTGGGGTTGCGAGTGGCAGCGCTATTCTTAAAATCCGCCGCTTCGTGAATAACGGGCGTACCGGTTCGATTCCGGTCTCGGGCACCATTACACTCGCCTCATGCCACGCTACAACACCCCTTTTGAGATCCATGTTCACGGACAAGTAGCCCTGCGCGCGGACGTTGGTTTTGACGCTTTGCAAGACGCGCTCAGGCCTTTGTGGAAGTACGCCGGCGCCCGTAATTTGACCGATGCGGCGGCCAGTGCCTACGAGGACGAGCCCGGCATTGTGTTGGTGCCAGAGGATCATCTTTTGCAGATGTGCTGGACTGTGGCGGGCGACGACGATTTCCGCCAGGTTCTCGATGAGGTTTGCATGAACCTCAATGAAGTCGCCATGACGGGCGCGGCTATCGAAGTCACTTTTTACGACACCGATTTTGACGACGAAGACGGGCCGCCGCCCGAAGGTGAGTCACGCGACGACTTTGTGATGTTGTTCGTGGGTCCCAATCCTGCCGCGATCATGCAGGTCCAGCGCGATTTGCTCGTGCAAGATGTGGTGACCATGATGGAGCGCCATTTCGACGGCGCTGAGTTGGGTGGCGTCGTGGCGGAGGTGGACAAACTCTTCGCGCAACGCTTTGACGCCTTGGTCAGCTCGCTTGAAATTGGAAAGCCACCGCGCGGATCGGGCGGTGGCTTTGGAAGCGGGCACGGCGGCGGGCGAAAGCCCCGGCACCTGCACTAAGAAGATCGCCTCAGCTTCAGCCTGGACGGCCGAAGCTTATTGCGCAATCAGCAACCCCGGGTGACAGGCATTTCCACTTCTTTGGGATTGACCGCGTACTTGCCCAGTTCAAGCTTGGCAATCGCGTTGCGGTGCACCTCGTCCGGACCATCGGCAAAACGCAAAGTGCGTGCGCTGGTGTAGCTGTAGGCCAAGGGGAAGTCGTTGGACATGCCGCCACCGCCATGCACTTGCATCGCCCAGTCGATCACTTCACAGGCCATCGAGGGCGCAACCACCTTGATCATGGCGATTTCGTTCTTGGCAAATTTGTTACCGCCAACGTCCATCATCCATGCGGCTTTGAGCGTCAGCAGACGCGCCATGTCAATCTTGCAGCGTGCCTCGGCAATGCGTTCTTGCGTCACGGTTTGGGAGGCAATAGTTTTGCCGAAAGCCACCCGTGAGGAGGCGCGTTTGCACATCAATTCGAGAGCACGTTCGGCCAAGCCAATCAAACGCATGCAGTGGTGAATACGTCCAGGGCCAAGGCGGCCTTGGGCAATTTCAAAGCCACGTCCTTCGCCGAGTAAGATGTTGGTGACCGGCACGCGCACATTTTTGAACAGCACTTCCATGTGGCCATGGGGTGCATCGTCATAGCCAAATACGTTCAAGGGGCGAACCACGGTAATTCCCGGGGTGTTGGCAGGCACCAGCACCATGCTTTGCTGTGAGTGGCGCGCGGCCTCGGGGTCGGTCTTGCCCATCACGATGTAAATCGCACAGCGCGGGTCGCCTGCGCCGGATGTCCACCACTTGCGGCCATTGATGACGTAATCGTCGCCGTCACGTTCAATGCTGGTGGCGATGTTGGTGGCGTCGCTGGAAGCCACATCGGGTTCAGTCATTGCAAATGCCGAACGGATCTTGCCTTCGAGCAGGGGTTTGAGCCATTGGGCTTTGGCGGCGTCCGAGCCGTAGCGGGCAATGGTCTCCATGTTGCCGGTGTCGGGCGCCGAGCAGTTGAAGACTTCACTGGACCACATGACGCGGCCCATGATTTCGGCCAATGGTGCGTATTCCTGGTTTGTCAGCCCTGCACCGTGGTAGCCCGAGGCCTCTGCACTGTCCACCGGGAGAAACAGATTCCACAAGCCAGCGGCCTGCGCTTTGACTTTGAGCTTTTCAATGGTCTGCAGTGGCGTCCAGCGTTTGCCTGCGGCAGTGTTGGCTTCGATTTCCGCGTGGTAGGCGCCCTCCGATGGGTAGATGTACTCGTCCATAAAGGCGAGCAACCTGGTTTGCAGTGACTTGGTTTTTTCTGAGTATTCGAAGTCCATGGCGTTTCCAATCGATGGTTGTGTAAATGTTGAAAGGGGAGTAATCAGCTTTGCTGCGCGAATTTCCAAGCCAGCTGCGCCAGTGGCTTGGCGCCTGCGGCGGAACTGACGGCCTGCGCGCTGGAGGCGGTTCCCGCTTCCACGCGCTTGGCAATGCCTTGAAGAATCGCAGCAATGCGAAACATGTTGTAGGCCATAAAGAAGTTCCAGTCCGGCTTGAGCGCCTCCGGGCTGATGAGCTGGGTATGTTCGCAGTACATGCGGATGTATTCAGGCTGAGTCGGAATGCCTAAGCCCTCTACATCAACGCCTGCGATGCCGCGGAAGCTGCCTTGGGGGATATTCCAGGCCATGGCGTGGTAGCTGAAGTCGGCAAGTGGGTGGCCGAGCGTGGACAGCTCCCAGTCCAAGACCGCAAGAATGCGGGGTTCCGTGGGGTGAAAAACCAGATTGTCCAAGCGGAAGTCGCCATGGACGATGCTGACCATGTCTTCAGATTTTGCAATGCCAGGAATATGCGCGGGCAACCACGCAATCAGCTCGTCCATTTCGGGAATGGGTTGCGTGACCGAGGCCAGATACTGTTTGCTCCAGCGCGCGATTTGCCGTTCGAAATAGTTGCCAGGCCGCCCGTAGCTGGCCAGGCCGCGCGCCGCAAAGTCCACTTTGTGCAGCTCCGAAATCACGCGGTTCATTTCCGCGTAAATGGCTTTGCGCTCGGCCGGCTCCATGCCGGGTAAGGTTTGGTCCCAAAGGATGCGCCCTTCGATGAACTCCATGATGTAGAAGGCGCGCCCGATGACGGCTTCGTCTTCGCACAGGCACAGCATCTCAGGCACGGGCACGGCCGTTCCTGCCAAACCACGCATCACCGCAAACTCTCTCTCGATCGCATGGGCCGATGGCAAGAGCTTGGCAACGGGCCCAGGTTTTGCACGCATCACGTAGCTGCGCGTTGGTGTGATCAGCTTGTAGGTCGGGTTGCTTTGTCCGCCTTTGAAAGATTCCACCGTCAAGGGGCCTGCGAAGCCCGGGAGGTTGGCCTGCAGCCATGCTGATAGCGCCTCCACGTTAAATGCGTGGCGGCCTACAACAGCTTGGGTGCCCACAAAATGGTCAAAGTCGCTCATATGCTTCTCAAAGAATAGGGTGTCAAAGCTCCGCCTCGGCAATTTTGAGGAGTGCGTCGCGGTCCCGCACCACCAAGCCACCGGGCTCGATGCGGATGGTGTGGTCACGCTCCATGGATTTGAGCTCCTGGTTCACGCGCTGGCGCGAGGCGCCCAGCAACTGGGCCAATTCTTCCTGGGCCAGTTGAAGGCCGATGCGTACTTCGCTGCCGTCACTGAGCGATGGCACGCCATAGCTGCGTACCAGGTGCAGCAGTTGTTTCGCCAAGCGCGCCCTTAAGGGAAGCGTGTTGAGATCTTCCACCAAGCCATAGAGCTGTCGGATACGACGGGAATGCAGGCGCAGCAGCGCTTCGTAGAGCTCAACGTGGGAGGCCAATATTTTTTTGAAGTCTGCTTTGGCCACGCATAACGTGGTGCTTTCGCCATGGGCGTAGGCGTCATGTGTGCGGCGGTCGCCATCAAAAATGCTGACATCGCCGAACCAAATGCCTGGTTCCACGTAGGTCAAGGTAATTTGTTTGCCTGACAGGGATGTGGAGCTGACACGCACCGCGCCTTTGGCACATGCAATCCATTCTTCAGGTGGTTCGCCACGCGCTGTGATCAGATCACCATCCCGGTAGCGCTTCACATAAGCGCAGCGCAGAATATCGTGTTTGAGCGAAGGAGAGAGCGCCGAGAACCAGCGCCCCGAGTTGATGGCGTTTCGTTCTTCAACGGTGAGAATAGGTTCGTCCATGGCGGGACTCTAACGGACGGCGGCAAAAATTGACATGCGGCCCATTGTGACCGCGCGCACGGCAACGAATGAAAACTGTTGTCGCCTGGGTGTCAAAAACACCCGTGTACGACACACCCCCTTACTGCGCCATCGCGCCTTCTTTTTGGATCATCCGGTCGAGTTCGGCACACACATCGGCCATGCAGCCGGAGATCACCATACGCCCCGTACTGGTGCGTCGGGGGTCCGCGTCAACGACACGTGCGACCCGCAGCGGTCGGCGGTTGGATTGGGTACGGTGGAAGCGCAAAGGCACCACGGCAGCGCCATCGGCCAAAGCCTGGGGCGAAGGCGTGATGCGCAGAGCCTTCTTCGACGCAACGGACGGGTTTTTGGGGTGATCTTGGTCAGGCTTGAACCAATCCGCCAGCCGGTACAAGGTGGCAGAGACTGTTTGGGATGCGAGCATGGGGAGCATGGTGGTACGCCTCGGTAAATTACATGATCATGGTGTTGCGGATCAGGCCCACGGCCAGGCCCTCAATCTCGAATGGCTCTCCGGGTTCCACCACGATGATTTGGAAGTCGGGGTTTTCGGGGTGTAATTCGATCAAATGCTTGTTGCGGCGAAAACGTTTGACAGTGACTTCTTCGCCAATGCGGGCCACGATGATTTGGCCGTTTTTGGCCTCTTTGGTGGACTGAACTGCCAGCAAGTCACCGTCCATGATGCCGACGTCGCGCATGGACATGCCGCTGACCTTGAGCAGGTAGTCCGGCTGCCGCTGGAACAGGCTGTGTTCTACGTAATAGGTTTGCTCTACATGCTCTTGCGCCAGGATGGGCGAACCCGCAGCCACGCGGCCAATCAGGGGCAAGGACAGCTGCGCCAAACCCGGAATACCCAGCGAGAGTTGCTTGGAGCGGGAGAAATGCAGGTCACGCAAGGATTGCCCGCGCAGGCGGATACCGCGGGACGTGCCACTGACCAATTCGATGGCACCTTTGCGCGCCAGTGCCTGCAAGTGCTCTTCTGCCGCATTGGCGGACTTAAAACCCAGCTCGGTGGCAATTTCGGCCCGGGTCGGGGGGGCGCCAGTGCGCGCAATGGCGCTTTCAATGAGGCTCAGAATTTCTTGCTGACGCGCCGTCAGTTTCAAAGTGTCAAGCATGGAGGGCTCCTTGGGTTGGTCTGCCACCAAGGGTTGGCAGATACTGTAATCTTAAACAGTATCTGTATTTTTATCCAGCTTTTTTATTTTTGCAAGGTTTTTTTGCAACAGTCCTCAACAGAGGTCTTGTGCGTCCCTTTACGGCCTAACTTGAAAGAGCGCGGCGCGCAATTTGTCTCCTGCTTTGATCCCTTTTTTAGCAAACCAGCCCTGGTTGACCTCTAGCACGTAGCGCACAGGCTTGGTCGAGCAATGCGACTGCGTTGTTTGGGCTTGCATATCCTCTAGGTTGACGATGGTGCCGTCATCGGCAACAAAGGCCGCCGTCAAGGGAATCAGGGTGTTTTTCATCCAAAAACACTGCTGACTTGGCGCGTTAAACACAAACAGCATGCCTTCTTGCTGGGGCATGTCGGTGCGAAACATCAGCCCTGTGGCATGCTGCTCCTGTGTCTGCGCGACTTGTACCTGAAGCTGGTGAATGCCCGCGCTCAGCGTGGTGCGAGGCAGGTTCATCTGGGGCGCTGGTTGTGCAGGTGTGGGGCCTGCCCAGAAAGCCGTGACAAGAAGACCAATGGACAAAATACGGTGGTGGTTCATGGGGATATTGTGAACCAGCTTGTCCGCGCAGCGGCCACTTTTGAACCTGCTTTACCTCGCTTGCGTTGACAGAATCCCGTAATTGTTTGGGACTAAAATTGCCGCTCCTGAGGGGGGTGCTCCAAAAAAGCGCTTCCTCCCATCTCCCAAGAACTGACTTCCAACAGAGACCGCGTCATGTACCAACACATCAAAATCCCAACCGAAGGCCACAAGATCACCGTCAACAGCGACCTGTCCCTGAACGTGCCCAACGACCCCATCATTCCTTACATCGAGGGCGACGGTACGGGCTTGGACATCACGCCGGTCATGCTCAAGGTCGTGGACGCTGCTGTGGCGAAAGCTTATGGCGGCAAGCGGAAGATTCACTGGATGGAAGTCTTCGCTGGTGAAAAGTCGACGAATGTGTACGGTCCCGACGTCTGGCTGCCTGAAGAAACGCTGCACGCGATCCGTGACTATGTGGTGTCCATCAAGGGTCCTCTGACCACGCCAGTTGGCGGCGGCATCCGTTCTTTGAATGTGGCACTGCGTCAGGAACTGGATTTGTACGTCTGCCTGCGCCCCATCCAATATTTCACAGGTGTCCCCAGTCCTGTGAAAGAGCCAGAAAAAACCAACATGGTGATCTTCCGTGAAAACTCCGAAGATATTTACGCCGGTATCGAGTTTGAAGCAGAGTCGGACAAAGCCAAGAAGCTGATCAAGTTCTTGCAAGACGAGATGGGCGTCAAAAAGATTCGTTTCCCCAATACGTCGGGCATCGGTATCAAGCCCGTGTCCCGCGAAGGCACCGAACGCTTGGTGCGCAAGGCGCTGCAATACACGATTGACAACGACAAGCCCAGCCTGACCATTGTTCACAAGGGCAACATCATGAAGTACACCGAGGGTGGATTCCGTGATTGGGCCTATGGCTTGGCACAAAAAGAATTTGGAGCCGAGCTGATCGACGGCGGCCCCTGGTGCAAATTCAAAAATCCCAAAACCGGTAAAGAAATTGTGGTCAAGGACAGCATCGCCGATGCGTTCCTGCAGCAAATTCTGTTGCGTCCGGCAGAGTACAGCGTCATTGCGACCCTGAACCTGAACGGCGACTATGTGTCTGACGCACTGGCAGCCCAGGTCGGCGGTATCGGCATTGCCCCCGGTGCGAACTTGAGCGACACCGTGGCCATGTTTGAGGCCACCCACGGCACGGCGCCCAAATATGCCGGCAAGGACTATGTGAACCCCGGTTCTGAGATTTTGTCTGCCGAAATGATGCTGCGTCACATGGGATGGGTTGAAGCGGCGGACCTGATCATCAGCTCCATGACCAAGTCCATTGCAAGCAAAAAAGTCACCTACGACTTTGCGCGCCTGATGGACGGCGCCACCCAGGTCAGCTGCTCCGGCTTTGGCCAGGTCATGATCGACCACATGTAAACGTCCGTTGGGCAGCTTGCTGCTTGTCGGAGAGAAATCGCCAGTTCCGCTTTTCAGCGGCTGGCGATTTTTGCTTTTTGTGCTTGAATATGATGCAAATAGCACCAATTACCCTTGCAAGCGCAGTGCGCCGCACCGAACCCTAGAATAGAAAGCATGGCGACCAATCCACCACCCAAACCTCCTTCCGTGCCCCGTACCACGCCCAAGCGTGATGAGGGCGGGACGACCGTGTTGGAGCGGCTCACGCAAAAAGTGCAGCCGCCCCAGATGCACCAGGTGCTGATGCTCAATGACGACTTCACGCCGATGGAGTTTGTGGTGATGGTGATCCAGGAGTTTTTTTCCAAGGATTTAGAGACCGCAACCCAAATCATGCTCAAGATCCACCTTGACGGAAAAGGGGTTTGCGGCGTGTATTCCAGAGATGTAGCGGCCACCAAAGTGGACCAGGTCCTGGACGCCTCGCGTCGCGCAGGCCATCCGCTGCAGTGTGTGAGTGAGCCGGTCGATTTGTGAGGCGACGACGCCAGTGAGTGCTTGGTTTTGCAGGACCCATCCCGGGCGGCATAAGAAATTTGATTGAGATAAAGGAAAAGCCATGATCGCCCAAGAGTTAGAAGTCAGCCTGCATATGGCCTTCGTGGAGGCGCGCCAGCAGCGCCATGAATTCATCACGGTGGAGCATTTGCTGCTCGCCTTGCTGGACAACCCCAGCGCTGCCGAGGTCTTACGCGCCTGTTCCGCCAATGTGGACGATCTGCGCAAATCCTTGACCCATTTCATCAAGGACAACACCCCGCAAGTCGCGGGTGTCGAAGAGGTGGACACCCAGCCCACCCTGGGTTTTCAGCGCGTCATCCAGCGCGCCATCATGCACGTCCAATCCACCGGCAGCGGCAAAAAAGAAGTCATGGGTAGCAACGTGCTGGTGGCGATTTTTGGCGAAAAAGATTCGCATGCTGTGTACTACTTGCACCAGCAGGGTGTGACACGCCTGGACGTGGTCAACTTCATTGCCCATGGCATCAAGAAAAACGAACCGCCAGAAGTGCCCAAGTCTGCTGACGGTGCCAGCGAAAGCGAAGAGGGCGGTGGCGAAAAGAACGAAAAAGCCTCGCCGCTGGAGCAGTTCACCCAAAACCTGAACCAACTGGCCAAGGATGGAAAGATCGATCCACTGATCGGGCGCGACCACGAAGTCGAGCGTGTGATTCAAATCCTGTGCCGTCGCCGCAAAAACAACCCGCTGTTGGTAGGTGAGGCCGGCGTCGGTAAGACGGCAATTGCCGAGGGCTTGGCATGGCGCATTTCTCAAAAGGACGTCCCAGACGTGCTGGCGGAAGCCGTCGTTTATTCTTTGGACATGGGTGCCTTGTTGGCAGGCACCAAATACCGCGGTGACTTTGAACAGCGCCTCAAAGGCGTGCTCAAGGCCCTGAAGGACCGTCCGCATGCGGTGCTTTTCATCGATGAAATCCACACCCTGATCGGCGCGGGGTCTGCCTCGGGCGGCACGCTGGACGCATCCAACCTGCTCAAGCCCAGCTTGAGCTCCGGTCAGCTCAAATGCATTGGTGCGACCACATTTACCGAGTACCGGGGTATTTTCGAAAAAGACGCGGCCTTGTCCCGCCGCTTCCAAAAAGTCGATGTGCTGGAGCCCTCGGTGGAGCAAACCGTAGAGATCCTCAAGGGATTGAAGTCGCGATTTGAGGAGCACCACAAGGTGAAATACGCGTTGGCGGCCCTGCAAGCCGCCGCCGAGCTCAGTGCCAAGTACATCAATGACCGGCACCTGCCCGACAAAGCAATTGATGTGATCGACGAAGCGGGTGCGGCGCAGCAAATTTTGCCGCCCAGCAAACGGAAGAAAACTATTTCCAAGACGGAAGTTGAAGAAATCGTGGCCAAGATTGCGCGTATACCCCCGGCGAATGTGTCGCAAGACGACCGTGGCAAGCTCAAAACGCTGGACCGCGATCTCAAGAGTGTGGTCTACGGGCAGGACAAGGCGCTGGACATCTTGGCGTCCTCCGTCAAGATGGCCCGCTCCGGCTTGGGCAAGGGCGACAAGCCGATTGGTGCCTTTTTGTTCAGTGGCCCCACCGGCGTTGGCAAAACCGAGGCCGCCAAGCAATTGGCCTACATCATGGGCATCGATTTGATCCGCTTCGATATGAGCGAGTACATGGAGCGCCATGCGGTGAGCCGTTTGATCGGCGCGCCTCCGGGCTATGTGGGCTTTGACCAAGGCGGTTTGCTGACCGAGGCCGTGACCAAAAAGCCCCATTGCGTTCTGCTGCTCGACGAGATAGAAAAAGCGCACCCGGACATTTTTAATGTGCTTTTGCAGGTGATGGACCACGGTACCTTGACGGACAACAACGGCCGCAAAGCCGATTTCCGCAACGTCATTCTGATCATGACGACCAATGCGGGCGCCGAGACCATGAACAAAGCCACCATCGGCTTTACCAACCCGCGCGAGTCGGGCGACGAAATGGTGGACATCAAGCGCCTGTTCACACCGGAGTTCCGTAACCGCTTGGATGCGATCGTGGCCTTCAAGGCCTTGGACGAAAACGTGATTTTGCGTGTGGTCGACAAGTTCTTGCTTCAACTGGAAACCCAACTGGCGGAGAAAAAGGTCGAAGTCACTTTCACCGACAAGTTGCGCAAGCATCTGGCCAAGAAAGGTTTCGACCCGCTCATGGGCGCACGTCCGATGCAGCGCTTGATTCAGGACACGATTCGCCGTGCCTTGGCCGACGAACTGCTTTTCGGTCGATTGACCGATGGCGGGCGCTTGACAGTGGATTTGGACGATACCGACGAGTCCAAAACCGAAGTCTTGTTGGATATTCAGCCCTTGCCCAAGCGGGAAGGCCGCTCCAAGTCTGAAGAAACTACGACCGGCTAGCACGTTGCCGCTTGGAAGGCCTGCCCGAAAGCGGCGGGCTTCAATGGCGGCCGTATCTGGTGTAAAATCAGCTGGCTTTGCTGGTCGCGTTCATTTCGAGCGTGGCTTCGCGAAGAAAAACGCAAACTGCCCCCACCAAGGTGTTCTCGGATTCGCTTTCTTCGAGTCTGGAATAAGCGGGGCGGCTTTAAGACCTAACCTTCGGAGTTTTTCTATGTCAGTCACTATGCGCGAAATGTTGGAAGCCGGCGTCCATTTTGGACACCAAACTCGCTTCTGGAACCCCAAGATGGCCCCGTTCATCTTCGGACATCGCAACAAAATTCACATCATCAACCTGGAAAAATCGCTGCCGATGTTCCAGGACGCTGCCAAGTTCGTGCGTCAGTTGTCGGCCAAGCGTGGAACCATTTTGATGGTTGGCACCAAGCGCCAAGCCCGCGAAACTGTGGCGGCCGAAGCCCAGCGCGCTGGCGTTCCTTATGTTGACCAGCGTTGGCTCGGCGGTATGTTGACCAACTTCAAAACCGTCAAGACTTCGATCAAACGTCTCAAAGACATGAAGATCCAGCAAGAAGCCGGTTTGGACGCCATGAGCAAGAAAGAGCAGCTGATGTTCGCCCGCGAACTGGCCAAGCTCGAAAAAGACATCGGCGGTATCCAGGACATGGCTACCCTGCCAGACGCGATTTTTGTGATCGACGTGGGCTACCACAAGATCGCCATCGCCGAAGCGCGCAAGCTGGGCATTCCTTTGATCGGTGTGGTGGACTCCAACCACTCGCCCGAAGGCATTGACTATGTCATCCCCGGCAACGACGATTCCTCTAAGGCTGTGACTTTGTACGCTCGCGGTATTGCTGACGCGGTGCTCGAAGGCCGTGCCAACGCGGTGGACGATTTGGTCAAGGCCGTGGTCGACCAAGGTGAAGACGAATTCGTGGAGGTCGACGAAGCTGCGTAAGCACTGCGTTCGCCTCAAAAGAGGGGCTTGCTAGCCCCTTTTTTTTAATTTTTATAGATCAATTGAACTGATACGGAGTATTTGAAAATGGCTGCAATCACCGCAAGCATGGTCGCCGAATTGCGCGGCAAAACCGACGCCCCCATGATGGAATGCAAACGCGCTTTGACCGAAGCCGATGGCGACATGGTCAAAGCGGAAGAGCTGTTGCGCGTCAAACTGGGCAGCAAAGCCGGCAAAGCCGCGGCCCGTGTGACGGCCGAAGGCGTCATTGCCATCGCCAATGCAGACGGCCATAGCGCCATGATTGAAGTCAACTGCGAAACCGACTTCGTCACCAAGAACGACAGCTTCCTGGGTCTGGCCAATGCGGCTGCAACCTTGGTGGCCAAGCACAACCCTGCCGACGTGGCTGCACTGAGCGCCCTGGCTTACGAGCAAGACGGTTTCGGCCCCACCTTGGAAGACGTGCGCAAAGGCCTGATCGGCAAGATCGGTGAAAACATGACCTTTCGTCGCTTCAAACACTGCGGGGCTGGTACCAAAGTGGCGTCTTATCTGCACGGCACCCGCATCGGCGTGCTGGTGGAGTTTGCTGGTGACGAAGTCGCGGCCAAAGACGTTGCCATGCACGTGGCCGCCATGAAGCCCGTGTCCTTGTCCAGCGCTGAGGTGCCTGCAGACCTCGTGGCACGTGAGCGCTCTGTGGCTGCCGCCAAGGCTGCCGAAGACGCGGCTGTGGCTGTGGCCGCCGGCAAACCTGTGCAGTCCGCTGAAATCGTTGCCAAGCGCATCGAAGGTGGGGTGCAGAAGTACCTCAAAGAGGTGTCCTTGTTCAATCAGTCATTTGTCAAGAACGACAAGCAGACCGTGGAGCAAATGCTCAAAGAAAAAGCGACAGCGGTGAATGCTTTCACCCTGTACGTTGTCGGCGAAGGCATTGAGAAAAAAGTAGACGACTTTGCTGCCGAGGTGGCAGCCCAAGTGGCTGCTGCGAAAGCTTCTTAAGCCGAGCGCGTCGAAGGACGCGCTTTTTTTACGCCCTACAGGGCATTTTGAATTACGAACCTACAAAGGACTGCGCCATGACTCCTGCCAAACCCGCTTACAGTCGGATTTTGTTAAAGCTGTCAGGCGAGGCCTTGATGGGCGATGATCAATTCGGCATCAACCGGGACACCATCGTACGCATGGTCGACGAAATCGTCGAAATTACGCGCCTTGGCGTCCAGGTGGCCGTGGTCATAGGCGGTGGCAATATTTTTCGTGGGGTGGCAGGCGGCTCGGTCGGAATGGACCGCGCGACTGCCGACTACATGGGCATGCTGGCCACTGTCATGAACGCGCTGGCCTTGGGTGACACCATGAACAAAGCGGGGCTGACCGCGCGTGTCATGTCCGCCATCGGTATCGAACAGGTGGTGGAGCCCTATGTGCGTCCAAAAGCTTTGCAGTATCTGGAAGAGGGCAAGGTCGTTATTTTTGCAGCGGGAACCGGCAATCCGTTTTTCACTACCGACACCGCTGCTGCGCTGCGGGGTGCCGAAATTGGGGCCGAAATTGTGCTCAAGGCGACCAAGGTGGACGGCGTGTACGACGCCGACCCGAAAAAGGTGCCGACTGCCAAGCGCTACACCGCGCTGACTTTTGACAGCGCGATGCAGCAAAATCTGGGCATCATGGATGCAGCGGCCTTTGCCTTGTGCCGTGATCAGAAATTGCCAATCAAGGTGTTTTCTATCTTCAAGCATGGCGCCCTCAAACGGGTGGTGATGGGTGAAGACGAAGGTACGTTGGTGCATGTTTGACTGTTGGGAGTGAATGCCATGTCGATTCAGGACATCCGAAGCAATGTAGAAGGCAAGATGGACCAGTCCATTGCCGCATTTAAAAACAACCTGGGCAAAGTGCGCACCGGGCGCGCCAACCCGGCGCTGCTGGACAGTGTGCACGTCGACTACTACGGCTCGATGGTGCCCCTGAGCCAGGTGGCCAATTTGTCGTTGATCGACTCCCGCACCGTGGGCATTCAGCCCTGGGAAAAAAACATGGGGCCGAAAATCGAGAAGGCCATCCGCGAAAGCGATTTGGGTCTGAACCCCTCCAGCCTGGGCGACTTGATTCGTGTCCCTATGCCAGTCATGACCGAAGAGCGTCGCCGCGAGTTGACCAAGCTGGTGCGTAGCGAAGGCGAGGGCGCCAAAGTGACCGTGCGCAGCCTGCGCCGTGATGCCAATGACGCCGTCAAAAAACTGGAAAAAGAAAAACTGGTGTCCGAAGATGATCAAAAACGCTCTGAAGCGGACATCCAGAAACTGACCGATCGCTATATCGCTGAAATCGACCGGCTTGTTGTGGCCAAAGAACAGGACATCATGGCGGTCTAGCGGCCTTCGCTCCGCCATGCTTAAGCAAAGAATTCTGACGGCCCTCGTGCTGCTAGCGCTGTTGATCCCAGCAGTGCTGGCAGCGGATCCTCTGGGTTTTGTCGTATTTACGGCGGTTTTTATCGGTGCTGGCGCTTGGGAGTGGGGGCGGCTCAATGGGCTCTCCAACCGAGCATCTCTGGCGAGCGCCGCGTTTTGTACGGGCTTTTGCGCCATCTTCTGGCTAACCGGTCTTACAGGCCGCCCATTGCCGTCCCTGTGGGTTATTGTGGGTGCCGCGTGGGTGGGATTGGCCTTGTGGCTTTTGCGCGCTGGCGTGAGCGCCTGGCTGCCGCAGCCCTTGATTTTGCGATGGTCCGCGGGCATTACTTTGCTCTGCGCCGCCTGGCTTGCGCTGGTGCAGGCCCGCATCGTCGGTATTGATTTTTTGCTTTCTGTGCTCTTGCTGGTGTGGGTGGCGGATGTCGCTGCATATTTCGCGGGACGCGCCTTGGGCGGGCGGGTTTTTCAGCAGAAGCTCGCGCCCAGCATCAGTCCAGGCAAAACCTGGGAGGGTGTGGCGGGTGCCGTGCTGGGGGTGCTTGGTCTGGCTTTTGTTTGGCGCGCCTTGGACTCGGCGGGCATCACGCCAGGCGGCAGTTTGTTCAACCGCTTAGGCAGTGTGGGTTCCTTGTTTTTGGCGGTTTCCGTCGTTTTTTTGACTGCCATGGGTGTGGTTGGCGACCTGCTGGAGTCTCTTTTCAAGCGCGCAGCAGGTGTGAAAGACAGCGGAGTCGTTTTGCCGGGGCACGGCGGGGTGCTTGATCGCATTGATGCGCTGCTTCCTGTGCTGCCGTTGGCACTTCTGCTTTGTACCGTGTAGCCAGTTATTGATGATGACAAGTTCATTTCAGCGCGTTTGTGTGCTGGGCTCTACCGGCTCAATCGGCGTCAACACGTTGGATGTGATGCGGCGCCATCCTGAGCGTTACGAGGTATTTGCTTTGAGCGCGCACAGCAAGCTGGACGCGATGGTCGCCCAGTGCAGTGAGTTTCGTCCACGTTTTGCGGTGATGGTCAGTGAGTGGCATGGGCGCGAGCTCAAGCGCATCTTGGGTGAGCTGGGCTTGGCCACCGAGGTACTTTGGGGGGCCGCAGCGCTCGAGCTGATTGCGTCGCACGAGGATGTCACCACGGTGATGGCGGCGATTGTGGGTGCGGCGGGCCTTGCTTCCTGTATTGCCGCTGCGCTGGCGGGAAAGCGTTTGCTGCTCGCCAACAAAGAAGCTTTGGTGGTGGGCGGCGACTTTTTCATGAACGCGGTGCGTCAAGGTGGAGCGACCCTCTTACCGATCGATAGCGAGCATTCAGCCATCTTTCAGTCGCTGCCGGAGAACCCGGAAATCTGGCCGGAAGTGATTGACAAGATCATCTTGACCGCGTCTGGCGGTCCCTTCAGGGGCAGAGATCCTGCAACTTTTGCCTCCATCAGCCCCGAAGAGGCTTGTGCTCACCCCAACTGGGTGATGGGCCGCAAAATCTCAGTGGACTCCGCGACCATGATGAACAAAGCCTTGGAGGTGATTGAGGCCAAGTTCCTTTTTGGGGTGGCACCTCGCACCATCGAGGTCATCATTCACCCGCAGAGCGTGGTGCATTCCATGGTCCAGTTCGTCGATCACTCTGTGGTTGCCCAATTAGGGACGGCGGATATGCGCGGCCCGATTGCCTATGGGCTATCTTGGCCGACCCGGCGGGTCAGCGGTGCCAGCGCGTTGGACTTTTCGACCATGGCCGCGCTGTCGTTTGAGCCCCTCAGCTCCCGCGGCCACGCCCTGCGTTTTCCTGGCCTTCAGCTCGCTTGGGACGTCTTGGCAGCTCCGCCGGGTACAACCGCTGTTCTGAACGCGGCCAATGAGGTCGCAGTAGCCGCTTTTCTGGATCGGCGTATCCGTTTTGACCACATTCACGCCGTCAACGTGGAATGTCTAGAGCGCTGCGCGCCAGCGGCCCCGGGCTGCTTGGAAGACCTTTTGGCCATTGACGGCGAGGCCCGCGCGCGGGCGCAGGTCTTGGTGCAAGCTTTCTCGTCATCAGGGCCCACTCCATCGCTATGATGGCGTATGTCTCCACAGCTCACCCTTGGGTACAAAAGCAGACCTTGAAATAGCGCCACGTCAACAAAGTTTTCACCATGCCCCTTGCGTTTATGCACTTCTTCCGTTTGACTGCCGTCTTTTTTGCCTTGATGCTGGCCCACAGTGTCTGGGCGGTCACGCCATTCAAGGTGGAAGATATCCGCGTTGAGGGCTTGCAGCGTGTGGAGGCCGGCACCGTGTTTGGTTCGATTCCGGTACGTGTGGGTGACACCTACAGCGACGAGAAAGCTGCAGCATCCATCAAGTCACTGTTCAGCTTGGGCTTGTTTAACGACGTTCGGATTGAGGTTGCTGGTCAGGTGCTAATCGTTGTCGTGCAAGAGCGGCCTACGGTGGCGGATGTCACCTTCACCGGTACCAAAGAGTTTGATAAGGACGTCCTGATCAAGGCGCTCAAGGACATTGGCCTTGCCGACGGCCGTCCCTTTGACAAAGCGTTAGCAGACAAGGCCGAACAAGAACTCAAGCGCCAGTACATCAACCGAAGCATGTACGCCGCAGAAGTGGTCACGACGGTGACGCCGATTGAGCGCAACCGGGTGAATCTGAGTTTTGCCGTTAGCGAAGGTGACACCGCCAAAATCAAAGAGATTCGCATTGTGGGCAACAAGGCGTTTACAGAAAGCACCTTGCGGGGCCTTTTTGACTCAGATACTGGTGGCTGGTTGAGTTGGTACACCAAGTCGGACCGCTATGTCCGCAGCAAGCTCAATGCCGATGTGGAAGCGCTGCGCTCATATTACCTGTCGCGTGGTTATCTTGAATTTGCTGTTGATTCGACCCAGGTTGTGATTTCGCCTAACAAGCAAGATATCAGCATCACCATTAATGTCACCGAGGGCGAGCGCTTTGTGGTGTCAAAGGTCAAATTGTCCGGTAACCTTTTGGACAAAGAGGCTGAGTTCCAATCCCTGGTTGCAGTGCGGGTAGGGGAGCCGTATAACGCCAATGAAGTTGCGCAAACGGTTAAAGCGTTCACTGATTTCTATGCCAATTTCGGATTTGCATTTGCCCAGGTGGAGCCCCTCACGTCGGTGGACCGTCAAGCCAATCGCGTGGAAATTACTCTGCGGGCCGATCCTTCCCGGAGAGTCTACGTTCGCCGCATCAATGTGGCCGGCAACGACCGCACGCGTGATGAGGTGATTCGCCGCGAGTTCCGCCAGCTCGAAGCGGCCTGGTACGACGGTGACAAGATTCGCCAGTCCCGCAACCGGGTGGACCGATTGGGCTACTTCAAAGATGTGTCCATTGATACGCAGGAGGTCGCCGGACTTCCTGACCAGGTCGACTTGGTCGTTACCGTTTCAGAAAAACCAACAGGCAGCCTGAGCTTGGGGGCCGGTGTATCCAGCGCAGACGGTCTGGGCTTGCAGTTCGGGTTCAAGCAAGACAATGCATTCGGCTCCGGCAACTCCTTGGGTGTAGAAATCAATACCAGTAAGCTCAATCGCACGCTGGTCTTTAACACCACCAATCCCTACTTCACCGACGATGGCGTTTCCCGCACGATCGACGTTTATCAACGAACCTCCAAACCTTACGTGGACACCTCCAGCTATTCGTTGGTAACCACGGGTGCGAGTGTCCGGTTTGGTGTTCCATTTACGGAGTCGGACACCGTGTTTTTAGGCGTCGGCGCGGACAGTACGACGATCGTTCCCGGAACCATGCTGCCTACCGCGTACAGCGATTTTGCGGACCAGTTTGGCTACAAGACCACGGCCGTACCACTGACCGTTGGGTGGGCGCGCGACACCCGCGACAGTGGCTTGGTTCCGAGTTCGGGGCGATTGGTGCGCGTCAACGGCGAATGGAGCGTGGCGGGCGAGTTGCTTTACGCTCGCGCCACGACACAATTGCAACAGTATTACCCTCTGACAAAGAAGGTAACTTTGGCTCTGAATGGGGAACTTTCGCTGGGAACAGCAACTTCGGGTCAGACCTATCCCTTGTTCAAGAATTACTACTCGGGTGGTCTGGGCTCGGTACGTGGTTTTGAGCAGGGAAGTCTCACCACAGGCACCCAGCGCTCGCAGGGTGCCGTTGCGACCGGTGGTTCAAAGAAGTTGACATTCAATGCGGAGGTGCTGTCACCGCTGCCCGGTGGTGGCAACGATAGGACGCTTCGCATGTATGGATTTTTCGATGCCGGGGGAATTTATGGCCCGGAAGAATCAATAGCTTTCGGGGACGTCCGGACGTCCATTGGCGTGGGCATCAGTTGGATTTCGCCCGTAGGCCCGCTTCGGATCGCCCTTGCCCGCCCGCTTAGCAAGTTTGATGGGGATAAAATGCAAACCATGCAATTTCAAATTGGATCGTCCTTCTAATGAAAATATCTTCTCTATTGGCAGCTAGCGTCATTCTGTTGGCGAGCCTG
Source organism: uncultured beta proteobacterium (assembly GCA_903928635.1). Classification (GTDB taxonomy): domain Bacteria; phylum Pseudomonadota; class Gammaproteobacteria; order Burkholderiales; family Burkholderiaceae_C; genus Allorhodoferax. Next base: position 25,277 of record CAIYRQ010000035.1, read on the forward strand.
ACCCAAGGCGTGATGGCGCAAGATTCGAAAATCGGGTACGTCAATACCCAACGAATCACGACGGAGTCGTCGATTGCTAAAGCCGCCCAGGCCAAGCTAGAGCAAGAATTTTCCAAGCGCGGAAAAGAATTGGCCGATTTGCAAGCTGCTTTGAAAACATTCAGTGAGAAATTTGAGCGTGACGCGCCAACACTTACCGAATCCCAACGTGCGAGCCGGCAAAAAGAAGGTGCGGAACTCAATCGAGACTTCCAGCGCAAGCAGCGCGAGTACCAGGAAGACTTGAATGGTCGGCGCAACGAAGAACTACAGCAAGTCCTGGAAAAGGCCAACAAGGCCGTGAGAAAAGTGGCGGAGGATGAAAAGTACGACCTCGTGATTCAGGAAGTGGTGTACAGCAACACCCGCCATGACATCACCGACAAAGTGCTCAAGATCCTGAACACTGCCGGTAAATAATCGCGCGTACTGGGCCTTAGCGTGTCTGAACTAAGGCTCGCAGCCATCGTCGCTGCCCTAGGGGGCGAGTTGCATGGGGATGGTGGCCTGGTCATACGTGGTCTGGCGCCGCTGGAGTCTGCAAGTGCCGACGGCATCAGTTTTGTCAGCAATCCCCGCTACCAACAACAACTCGCCGGTTCCAAGGCTGCTTGCGTCATTGTGGCGCCGACGCTGAAAGAAGCGGCCCTGCAGCGTGGTAGTTGCATCGTCACCGACCAGCCCTACCTGTACTTTGCGCGCTTGACGCGGCTGTGGCGTGCGCACCTTCGCGATACGCGACCCCGCGACCTGCGTTCCATCCACCCGTCCGCCGTCATCGACCCTGACGCGTCCGTGCACCCGTCGGCCCGTATTGGTGCGCTGTGCGTGGTGGAGCGGGGCGTGAAAATTGGCGCGGACACCGAACTCAAGTCCCGTGTGACCGTGGGCGAGGACTGCATCATCGGTGCGCGCTGCCTGTTGCACAGCGGGGTGGTGATCGGGGCAGACGGCTTCGGTTTCGCGCCCAATGGAGAGCGCTGGGAAAAAATTGAGCAACTCGGCGCGGTGCGGATCGGCGACGACGTGGAGATTGGTGCCAACACCTGCATAGACCGCGGTGCCTTGCAGGACACCGTAATCGAGGACGGCGTCAAACTGGACAATCTGATCCAGGTAGGGCACAACGTGCGCATTGGCCGGAACACTGCGATTGCCGGATGCGCAGGAATCGCTGGGAGCGCGACGATCGGCGCTCAGTGCACTGTCGGCGGTGGCGCCGTGGTGTTAGGCCACCTACAGATCGTAGACAACGTGCACATATCTGCGGCCACCGTGGTGAGTAAATCCATCAAAAAGCCGGGGCAGTACACTGGCTTTTTCCCGCTCGACGACAACGCCGCCTGGGAGCGCAACGCCGCCACCTTGAAACAGCTGCACACCTTGCGCGAGCGCATCAAAAAATTAGAAAGTGGTACCTGATCATGATGAGCATCCATCAAATTTTGAAACAACTGCCGCACCGTTATCCGTTTTTGCTGGTGGATCGCGTGCTTGAGCTGGACAAAGGCAAGACGATCAAGGCCCTGAAAAACGTCACCATGAACGAGCCGTTTTTTGAAGGCCATTTTCCGCATCGCCCGGTGATGCCCGGCGTGCTGATGCTGGAAGCCCTGGCCCAAGCCGCGGCTTTGTTGGCGTTTGATGCATTGGATACCTCACCCAATGACGAGACGGTGTATTACTTCGCCGGAATTGACGGTGCGCGCTTCAAGCGTCCGGTGGAGCCGGGAGACCAACTGATTTTGGAAGTTGAGCTGTTGCGCATGAAGGCGGGTATTTTCAAGTTCAAGACCCGCGCTAGCGTGGCTGGAGAAACCGCGGTCGAGGCCGAGCTGACCTGCGCCATGCGTGCGATTGAAGCCGGAGCTTGAAATGGCACTGATTCATCCCACTGCGGTGATTGAGGCTGGTGCAGAGCTCGATCCCTCGGTCACCGTCGGCCCGTACACGTTCATCGGTCCCCATGTCAAAGTGGGGGCGGGGACCACCATCGGTGCGCATTGCGTGATTGAGGGCCACACGACGATTGGGCGCGAAAATCGGATTTTTCAATTCAATTCGCTGGGTGCGATTCCGCAGGACAAAAAATACGCGGGTGAGCCTTGCGAATTGGTCATAGGTGACCGCAACACAATCCGCGAGTTTTGCACCTTCAACATCGGCTCGCCCGGTGACAAAGGCGTGACACGCGTTGGACACGACAACTGGATCATGGCCTATGTGCATTTGGCGCATGACTGCGAAGTGGGAAGCAACACGATCTTTGCCAACAACTCGCAACTCGCGGGCCATGTGGTGGTGGGTGATTGGGTGATCCTTGGCGGCTTTACGGTGGTGCACCAATTTGTCCGTCTTGGCGCGCACAGCATGACGGCCATGTGTTCCTTGCTATTTGCCGACCTGCCGCCCTTTGTGATGTGCCAAGGTCAGCCGGCGGCTGCGCGATCCATGAATTTTGAGGGCTTGCGCCGCCGAGGGTTTTCTCCCGAGCGCATCGCTGGCGTGAAGGCCATGCACAAGGCCTTGTACCGCGAAGACCTCACCCTGGAGCGGGCCCAGGCACAGATTGCTGCCTTGCCCGCCACACACGCTGAGACCGCACCGGATGTGGAGATGATGGTGGAATTTTTGCGCCACACCTCGCCGCAGCGCGGCATTGTGCGTTGACGCCATCGAGTTCTGCGCAAGGAAAGGCATCGCCCTTTGTGGCGATGGTGGCAGGCGAGACTTCGGGTGATTTGTTGGCAGGCTTGTTGCTGGGGGCTATGCATCAATGCTGGCCTGGCATGAAGACGGCTGGCATAGGTGGTCCGCGCATGGCGGCTCACGGGTTTGATGCCTGGTGGTCTCACGAAAAATTGGCCGTGCACGGTTTTGGCTGGGACGTCCTGCTGCGGTACCGGGAAATTGTGGGCATCCGCAAGCAACTCTTGCAACGACTCACGACCGAAAAACCCGCGTTGTTTATTGGCGTAGACGCCCCGGATTTTAATTTGCAGCTGGAAGAAAATTTGCGCCTACAAGGCGTGAAGACAGTGCATTTTGTCTGCCCCTCGGTCTGGGCTTGGCGGGCGCACCGCCTTGACGCCATCCGCCGCAGTGCGGACCATGTGCTGTGTGTTTTTCCGTTCGAGCCGGCACTGCTGGCGCAACACGGTATTTCTGCGACCTATGTAGGTCACCCCCTGGCGCAGGTTATTCCCAAAATGCCAGACCGAGCACTGGCTCGCAAGGTATTGGGACTGGCGCAAGACGATGACGTGGTCGCACTTCTCCCCGGTAGCCGCAAATCTGAAATCAAGCACCTGGCGTTTCGTTTTTTTGAAGCGGCTGCGCGCATCCACGCACTGAGGCCGAATGTCAAATTTGTTGTGCCTGCTGTACCGGGCCTGCAAGCGCTTATTGAAGATGCAGCCAAGCGCGCTGGCATGGCAGAGCGTGTCCAGATCATCGCGGGCCAATCCCACGCGGTGCTGGCTGCGTGCGACGTCACGCTCATCGCCAGCGGAACGGCAACGCTGGAGGCGGCATTGTTCAAGCGCCCCATGGTCATTGCCTATCGCATGTCTGCGCTGTCGTGGCGTCTGATGCGGGGAAAACGCCTGCAACCCTGGGTGGGCCTGCCCAACATCTTGTGTGAAGAGTTTGTGGTGCCCGAATTTTTGCAAGACGCGGCAACGGCCGATGCGCTGTCACAAGCCGCCCTGGAAGTGTTGGATGCCAAGCACCACCGCCCGGAAAAAATCCACGCTCTAGAGGCGCGGTTTACAGCCCTGCACGAAGCGCTGCACCGGGATACGGCAACGCTGGCCACGCAAGCCATTGAAGGTGTGCTGAATGCCTAAGTCGTCTCATACCTTTCAAGCGAGCTTGGCATGGGACGTTGGGGGCTTGGTTGCTGGCGTCGACGAGGCCGGGCGCGGTCCGCTAGCGGGCCCTGTGATGGCGGCGGCGGTGATTCTGGACGACCGCAGGCCTATCGTGGGACTGGCAGATTCCAAAAAAATCAGCCCGCGCCGCCGCGAAGCCTTGTTCGATGAAATCCGTGCCAAAGCTCTTTGCTGCTCGATTGCGCAGGCCAGTATTGAAGAAATTGACACGCTTAATATTTTGCAAGCCACGATGCTGGCCATGCGCCGCGCGGTGATGGGCCTGCGCCTGCCGCCCAAACTGGTGTTGGTGGACGGGAACCGCTTGCCGGTATTGGACATCCGTGCCGAAGCCATCGTGAAAGGCGATGACAAAGTGCCGGCGATTTCTGCGGCGTCCATCTTGGCCAAAGTCAGCCGCGATCGCTGGTGTCAGGAGTACCACCAGCAGTTTCCACAGTATGGCTTCGACAAGCACAAAGGCTATGGCACGGCCGACCACCTGGCAGCATTGCGTCTGCACGGCCCCTGCCCCCAACACCGCCGGACCTTCAAACCGGTGACAGATTTGTTATGACAAGCTCCGCACACATGATCGCCTCGCGCGACAACCCTTTGCTCAAAGAATTGCGCAAACTGGCGCAGGGCAATACTGCGTACCGGAAGACGGGGCGTTTTTGGGTGGAGGGTGACCATTTGTGTGCTGCGGCCTTGCAGCGCGGCCAGAGTCCCGCTATCGCCGTGTTTGCCCAGTCCTTTTGGGCACAGGCCGGGGCCACCTGGGAGCAGGCCGCACCGAAGAACGTGGTGGTTCACGATGCGCTTTTTTCAGAAATCAGCGGTCTGGAGTCCCCGGCCAAAATGGGCTTTGTGCTCGATTTGCCCGGGGTGACTGCGCTTGATAGGCAACTCCCTACCGTGATCCTGGACCGGGTCCAAGACGCGGGCAATGTCGGGTCTATTTTGCGCAGCGCCGCAGCTTTTGGCTTCAAGCAGGTGGTGGCGCTCCAGGAAACCGCCGCTCTGTGGTCGCCCAAGGTGCTGCGAGCCGGAATGGGGGCTCACTTTGGCTTGTTGTTGCATGAAGGCCGGTCCGAGGCCGATCTGGTTGACCTGGAAATGCCTTTGGTGGTGACCAGCTCGCACCTGGGGCAATTTATTCAGGAAGTGCGACTGCCCTTTCCCTGTGCCTGGGTTCTGGGCCACGAAGGGCAGGGCGTGCGGCAAAGCCTTCTGGACCGTGCACAGGTTCAGGTGCGCATCGGCCAGCCGGGCGGGGAAGAGTCTTTGAACGTGGCCGCCGCGGCGGCGATTTGCCTACACAGCAGCGCCATTGGAAGGCCTTAGACCGAAAAGACGCTGGGTTACAATGGTAGGCTTTCCAATAAACCAGCCCGCCCAAGCGCTCGAAAAGCCCAATCCCCTTCGAACAATAGCAGCCAAGATGGACTCTTGAGCGTGCTTGGGCGTACCCGTAACCCATTCGGAGAACCCAGTGCTTTTGTCTCTTCAGGGTCAAACCCCACCCGCCATTCTGGCGCTCGCAGACGGCACGGTCTACCTTGGCAATTCCATCGGCGCCGCAGGCTCCACGGTCGGAGAGGTGGTGTTTAACACCTCCATGACCGGGTACCAGGAAATCCTGACCGACCCCAGCTATTGCCAGCAGATCGTCACGCTTACCTATCCCCACATCGGTAATTACGGAACCAATCCTGAGGACGTCGAGTCCGGTGCCGTTCACGCCGCCGGCCTGGTCATCAAAGACCTGCCCCTGGTAGCGTCCAATTTCCGCAGTACCCAAACGCTCAGCGCGTATCTGCAATCTGCAGGTACTGTGGCCATTGCCAATATTGACACCCGCCAGCTAACGCGCCAGCTGCGTGAGCACGGCGCCCAAAACGGCTGCATCTGGGCCCTGGCGCCTGGTGAA
>CAIYRQ010000036.1 GCA_903928635.1 uncultured beta proteobacterium
GAGCGCGATTTTTCTTTGATGTAAGGCGCATTGCATGCAGCACCGAACCACCGGCACCCAAACCCTGACCCTCACCGGTCTGCGCTTTGAGGCCAACCTGGGCATCCTCGAGTCCGAACTCACCGCCCCCCAGCCGATTTTGGTGGACGCCGAATTGCACCTGGGTACCCAGCCATTGCAACCCAGCGACGACGACATCAACCATGTGCTGGACTACCGCAAGGTACGCCAGATCATCATCAACGAATGCACCGCGGAGCACGTCAACTTGCTGGAAAGCATGATTGGCAAACTGGCTGGCCGCTTGATGCAGCTCCCTGGCGTGCTGGGCGTGCGGGTGACGATCGCCAAGCTCGAAATTTTTGACGACTGTGAAGTCGCGATCCGGATTGAAACCGGACAGTGGTAAACCTGAACCGAGACACTAATGACCGCCCTCTGGACTGACACCGACCTGGCTGCGCCCAGCCTGCAAGCCCCCCCTGGCGCATCCGCCCAGAACCAGGAGGCCGCCCAACGTGCCGCCTATGAAACCCACAAGCTCGAAAAGCGGCTGTGCCGCCAGGTGGGCCAAGCCATCATGGACTACCACATGATCGAGGAAGGCGACCGCGTCATGGTCTGCGTTTCAGGTGGCAAAGACAGTTACGCCATGCTGGACCTGCTGCTCAAAATGCAGCAGCGCGCGCCGGTCAATTTTGAGTTGATTGCCGTCAACCTCGACCAAAAGCAGCCTGGCTTTCCGGACCACATTCTCCCGGCCTACTTGAAGCAGCTGGGCGTGCCGTTTCACATTGAAACGCAAGACACCTACAGCATCGTGAAGAAGGTGATCCCCGAAGGCAAGACCATGTGCAGCTTGTGCAGCCGCCTGCGCAGGGGCATTTTGTACCGCGTGGCCGACGAGCTGAAGGTGACCAAAATCGCCCTGGGCCACCACCGCGACGACATCTTGCAAACCTTCTTTTTAAACATGTTCTTTGGCGGCAAGCTCAAGGGCATGCCCCCGAAACTGGTCAGCGACGATGGCGGCCATATCGTGATCCGCCCCTTGGCCAATGTGGTGGAAAAAGACCTGGTGCGCTGGGCTGAGCACCGTGCCTTTCCCATCATCCCCTGCACGCTGTGCGGCAGCCAGGAAAACCTGCAACGCAAACAAATCGGCAACATGCTGCGCGACTGGGAAAAACAATACCCCGGCCGGATTGAGAGCATGTTCACCGCGCTGCACAACGTGGTGCCTTCGCATTTGATGGACACCGGTTTACATGACTTTGAAGCGGTACGCACCACCGGCGTGCCCGAGCCGGACGGCGACACAGCGTTTGATGCGGAGTCGTTTGCAATGCCTACGGTGGCGGGTCTGCCTTTGCGAATGGTCTAGGCCATGGGCACGGCTACGATTGCGCCAGTGCGCATTACCGCCGTGCGCCACGGCGAAACCGCATGGAACGCCGTGACCCGCATCCAGGGACACATCGACATCGACCTCAATGCGCGGGGCCAGCAGCAAGCCCAGCAGGTGGGCGCTGCCTTGGCGGATGTGGGCATCACGCATGTTTACACCAGCGACCTGGCCCGTGCCCGCAACACTGCGGCAGCCATTGCCCACCACGCGGGTGTGGCACCCGATTCAGTCGTCTTGGTGCCCGGCCTGCGCGAACGCGGCTTTGGTGTGTTTGAAGGCAAAACCCACGCCGAGATTGAGGCCGAATGGCCTGAGGACGCCCAACGCTGGCGCCAACGCCTGCCCGACTGGGCGCCGCAGGGCGGTGAAACCCCACTGCAATTGCGCGAACGCGTGGCCCACGCCGTGAACCATATCGCCGCACGCCACCCTGGCGATCACATTGCCCTGGTGGCACACGGCGGGGTGCTAGACATGCTGTACCGCCTGGCTACCGGCCAGGACGTCAACGCCATACGCACCTGGGATCTGGGGAACTGTGCCATCAACCGGCTGCTCTGGACGCCGCAGGGACTGAGCTTGGTAGGCTGGGCGGACACCAACCACTTGGAAGCTACCGGTCGCGACGAGGCGACTATTTGAAGGTCGGGGATTTCCGATCGTTCATCGGGACGCTCGGATGGCTGCTTTCGGTGCCATTGCGGCTGGTCACCGCAGTCTGTTATTGCGCAGGCGCTACCTGACCACGCACCTCGCCGCCGGGATTGGCAGCAGTGTGCAGATTGACGTACCACTTGCCAGCCAGCAGATCGGCCGCCTGCGCCGCTGTGAGGGTGGCTGAGCCTTTGATCGGACTTTCGACCCCGCCCGTGAAGCCAAGCGCGACACCGGCATTGGCACCTGCGGCAGCCGGGCCATGGAAGTGGCCCGCCTTGACGGCACCTGTCAGTCCCGAATAGGTGACTGTCCATGTCAACACGTTGGACTGCGTGTCCAAAGTGGCTTCGAGCGTGCCGCTACCTGTGCTGGTGTTGGCGGGCACCTCGTTGGCGCCCGAAAGTTTTGCACTGAGGGCCACTGCGTTGGACGCTGCCATGGCGCCCAGCGCGCTCAGGCTCAACACGGTGGCAATCAGGCCACGGGATAAAAAAGTTCGGGTAGTCATCATGGTCAGTTCCTTTTGCGGCGGGAAAAATCACCACAGGCTTCGCCCAGAAAATGCCGGGCTAGCGCATTCTTTCAGATTTAGGCATTGATCGCTGCGCCGGTGACAAAGAACTGTCCGCCCGCGACATGGTGAATGGTGCGCCAATCATCCGAAACTTCGTCAAAACGCCATCGACCACCCCGAAAGACGCGGTCATCCGCCCAGGCTCCTATCACTTCGCCGATAAAGAGATCGTAGGTTTGCTGGTTGTGTGGCTCCGGCATGAGTCGGCAGGCCAGCCAAGCTGCACAACCCTCCACCAATGGCAATTCAAAGCCTGGCAGACTGAAGGTATTGACACCGTTCTTCTGCAACTTATCGGGCACATCATGCGCACTTTTGCTTCCCAGTGCATGGGTGAGCGCCGCCATTTTTTTCGTGGGGAGTTGCAGCGCAAAGTAACCGCTGGACTCAATCAAGCCGCGGGTGAAGGTGGACTTGTCGAGCACAACCGTGACTTTGGTCGACTTGCCGAAATCCAACACGCAGGCCCAGGCTGCAGCCATCACGTTTTGTGTGCCCGCGTGCTGCGCCGACACCAACACGGTGGGGCCATGGTTCATGAGGACCGAGGATTTTTCAAGGGCAATCGCTTGCAGGTGCGGGTGTTGCATGGTGGCTGACGCAGTGGTGCGCAAATTAGGTGGTCACGGGATATCGGCGGATGAGTATGGCAAAAAATACAACGCCCAGCAGGAGTGAGCCTGC
>CAIYRQ010000037.1 GCA_903928635.1 uncultured beta proteobacterium
AGTGAATTTCTTGGTGCCCGTGGGGTTGAACTGGAAAGAGCACTCAGCTGGGTCGGCGGTCACGGTAACCTTGGACGATGCTTGCGCAGCAGCCAAGTCGGGGTTGGCCGCCTTTGTCAGGGCGTTAAACACCGGGAAATAGGTCACGACGGCCAACAGGCAACCGGCCAAGATGATGGGCTTGCGGCCGATCTTGTCGGACAAAGCACCGAACACAATAAAGAAAGGAGTACCGATCACCAGCGCTGCCGCAATCATGATGTTGGCAGTAGGACCGTCCACTTTCAGGGATTGCGTCAAGAAGAACAGGGCGTAGAACTGGCCGGTGTACCAAACCACCGCTTGACCGGCGGTCAAACCCACCAGAGCCAAGATCACGATCTTCAGGTTTTTCCATTGACCAAAGGCTTCGCTCAAGGGCGCTTTGGACGTCTTGCCTTCTGCCTTCATTTTTGTGAAAGCGGGTGACTCATTCATGGACAGGCGGATATAGACCGACACACCCAACAACAAGATCGACACCAGGAAAGGCACGCGCCAACCCCAATCGGCAAAGGCGTCTTCACCGATGGCAGTGCGAGTTCCCAAAATGACCATCAGGCTCAAAAACAAGCCCAAGGTCGCCGTGGTTTGGATCCACGCGGTGTAAGCACCACGCTTCCCTTGGGGCGCGTGCTCAGCCACATAGGTTGCAGCACCACCGTACTCGCCACCGAGCGCCAAGCCTTGCAGCATACGCAGCGCAATCAGGATGACCGGAGCAGCAGCACCGATGGTCGCGTAGTTGGGCAAGATACCGACGATAAACGTCGACAAGCCCATGATCAAAATGGTAACCAAAAACGTGTATTTGCGGCCAATCATGTCGCCCAAACGGCCGAACACCAAAGCACCGAAAGGACGCACGATAAAGCCAGCAGCAAAAGCCAACAGAGCAAAAATGTAGGCCGAGGTTTCGTCCAAGCCGCTGAAAAATTGCTTGGCAATAATGCCAGCCAAAGTTCCATACAGGTAAAAGTCGTACCACTCAAAAACCGTACCGAGCGAGGAGGCGAAGATAACTTTCTTCTCTTCCCCGGACATCGGCCGCGCCGCTACTGTTGCCATAGTTATGTCTCCTGATTAAAAGTCCAACAACACGTTTGTTGAATGCTGCGCACTATTGTTGGGACTGCTGACGGTACTCTGACGTATTTCTTGCACAAACTTACGCGCCACTGAACCGCTGCTTACAGCATTCGCGTTAACCCTCGGGACTTTTTTCTCAATGTAAAAAAAGAGCGGGTTTTGCCTCATTTAGCAGGACTTGAGCGCCATTTTCGCTGTCGGCACTGCTTTGGCATTTCTTCAAAATATTTTGACTAATTTTGGTTTTTGCCATCAAAACCGCATGAATGGCTCTTTGGGCGGCTGCGCAATCGGCCGATGGGCTCTTAATGAGCTAGTCCCGCACGGCCGCCATCAGGGCGGCAAAGCCGATAAACGCACCGCCAGTAACGCGATTGAAAGCGCGCATCACAGACGCCTGCTGCAGGTACTGCGACAGCTTGTGTCCGCTGAACGCGTATGCAAAGTACCAGGACACCTCGATCACCGTAAAGGTCGCCAGAAGAATCGCGAATTGCGGCAACGCCGGGCTGTCCGCGTGGATAAATTGCGGAAAGAACGCCGCCGCAAACAGCATGGCTTTG
>CAIYRQ010000038.1 GCA_903928635.1 uncultured beta proteobacterium
CACTTGGTCAAACGCTGGACCAAGCCTTCTTTGCTGCACGGTTCAGCAAAGAAGGTGATGAAGCGGATGGGGAGCGGTCTGAGGAGTGTTTTCTTGGGGCGCATTGAAGCAAGCCGCTAGGGCTTTATCACTGGCTGCTCCCAACCCGGCACGTTCACGGCATAGCGCGTGGCCTTGCCCAAACCCTCGATGCGCAACAAGCCGTGCTCTGCCAAATCGGCCAAATCGCGTGCTGCTGTGGCTTTCGAGATGCCAGTGATCCTAGCTTGCTTTTCGGTGCTTATACAACCCAAGAATCACCCGCCTGAGCCAACATGCCCCCCCTCTCTTATCTCATATTTGACCCTGTGGCTAAATGCAGCTGTTGATGAATCCCGATACATCCCCTGGAGTGCTCAGAGATAGGCTACGCGCAACATTTGCCGCATCAGTACATGTCACCGTAGCACTGGTCAGTTGCCCGGATATTAATTTGCCAGTTTGCTGTGCTACTGCCTGCCAAAACGGTTTGTAGCCCAGTGTGAACGCGGCGCCCGGAAGGTTCAATCCCGTTAGCCCGTAAACGATATTTCCGTTAACAACCATCGTTGCAGACGTAATTGTTCCAGATACGCCAGTTGTCGAACAACTTGAAGAACCTTTTGGCATGGAAAAAGTCCCGTAGAGATTAAACACTATGGTGGTGAAAGTTTGAGTGGAGCTGTTGTAAGTGGTGGTGTGTAGATCAATTTGGTTCGTGTTGTTTAAGCACAGTTGATAAACACCGTGATTCGCGTCCACACCAGTCAATATTGATGAACCTAAGTCAAACCCTGAGTACACCGTCAGTTTAGGGTCTGAAACTACTGTAGAGACGGGACTAGAACCACCGCCTCCACCGCCGCAGGCAGCAATTAACATGGTAACTGCGAAGGCACCCAAAATTTTGTAGCCCGTCATTTCACCCCCGAATTTGAAGTCCATATTTATTCCCATCACGGATAGGATACTCATTCAGATAATGCTAAGTATGGCATGACTTTAGGGCAATGTGCCCGCCTTGAAATCTGCACTTTTAGCAGCCGCAGCTTCGTATCGCGAGCGTGGACAGAGTAAGTCAACTGTGGGCCAGCCGTACACGCAGCTGCCCCCTTGGAACATGAAATTTTCAGTGTTTGTTTTCACCAATTTTTTTCACCAGTTGAAGCGCTTAGCGACATCGTAGTCAGGTGCCGGTTGGACTGCAAAATCCCAGTACTGCTCGATTTGCGTTCCTTCAGCTGCCGGCGCATCACCGTTACCTCACAAGAGTGACCCGCATGCTGGGAATATGCGGGGCGGTACGAAATCCAACCCCGATAGGAACTAGGAATTGGTGAATTTCCACTCATTTATCAGTATTCTGCGGCATAAGTTGAGCGTGCAAAACAAAAAGCCCGATCCGTTGCCGGATCGGGCTTTGTCGAAGTCAGCAGGGTTGCTGTGGTTACTTTCGCACTGGCGGCACGTCCGTGCAAGACCCGTGCGCCACTTCTGCCGCCATGCCGATGCTTTCGCCCAGCGTGGGGTGTGGGTGGATGGTTTTGCCGATGTCCACAGCGTCTGCGCCCATTTCGATGGCCAAAGCGATCTCGCCAATCATGTCGCCCGCGTGCGGGCCCACCATGCCGCCGCCCAAGATCTTGCCGTGGCCGTGGGCCTCGGGTGAATCATCAAACAGCAGTTTGGTCACGCC
>CAIYRQ010000039.1 GCA_903928635.1 uncultured beta proteobacterium
CTGAGATATCCGGCAGGTTAGGGTAGGCCAGCGCCATCGTGATCGCGACCAAAATCAGCAGCGATGTGAGACCTGCGGCCCCCAAGCCCATTATAACGGCCAAGGACCGCAAAACCCAAGCCGTGACGGTGCGCGGCTTTTTTGTGGGGGTCAAATTCTGTTCTTCGGGAGGTGATGGGTTTGGCATGGAGGTTCTCAAGGGGCTCGGCTACCCCCGTAGACGTACGGGGCTGTGCCCGAGGAGAAAAAATGGGCGATTCTGGCCAAATGGCTTAGTCCGCGACTAATTTTAAGGCGTCAGAGCGTCAGTTCGTTCGCTTTTGCATTTCCTCTTTGATTTGCTGATAATATTGGGAACATTATCCGTCTGTGGCCAAATACCAACATTCGCAATTGGAGTCGTTTTTTGATTGATGTCGCTTCATTACTGCGCAGAAGGCCCGAAGAGATCCTTGGAATTGACATTAGCGCCTCTGCTGTCAAGTTGGTGGGGCTTGGCGGTGTGGCGGGAAAACCTATCCTCGAATATTGTGCCAAGGACGTTTTGCCTGAAGGCATCATGGTGGATGGCGTTATCGAAAAGCCAGACGAATTGGCTTTGGTGTTGCGACGACTCGTAAAACAGTCTGGTGCTAAAACGAAAAACGTCGCTGTTGCGCTACCTGCTTCGGCGGTTATTACCAAAAAAATCACCATTCCTGCTGGCTTGCGCGACTTGGAAATGGAATACCAGGTTGAGAGCGAGGCCAAGCAATATATTCCGTTCCCCATCGAAGATGTGAGTTTGGACTTCGTCGAACTCGGTCCCAGCGCGGCGGTACCCGGAAGCGTGGATGTTTTGATCGCCGCCGCTCGTCGCGAACGTGTGGAAGCACTGCAAGATATTTTGGAAGTGGCAGGGTTGAAGCCGGTGGTCGTTGATGTCAGTTCTTATGCCACCTGCATCGCGCTGGGTCGGGTGATCGATTTGCAAGCCAAAACGACTCCCGGCACGCTGTCGGTACTTTTCAAGTTAGGTTCGTCTTCTGTCACCATGCAGGTTTTGCGTGGTCAGGACTTGGTCTATGAGCGCGAGCAGTCGTCAGGCGGCGCGCAGCTCACGCAAAAAATTGCGAGCTACTACGGCTTGTCCCTCGCCGAAGCGGAAACCAGAAAATGCAAAGGTACCCTTGCACATGACTATGAGGGCCGGATCCTGATTCCTTACGTGGACAGTGTGGTTCAAGAGTTGGCTCGTGCGCTTCAGTTTTTCTTTAACAGCACCCAGTACAACAAAGTTAATCAAGTGCTGTTGGCGGGTGGCGGCGCGCTGTTACCCGGCCTTGCTCTGGCCGTTGCAAGCCAAATTCAAGTGCCGTGCACGGTCGTTAATCCATTCGAAGGCATGGCGGTAGGCCCGAAACCTGATCGAAATCGGGTGCAGCAAGAAGCGCCCGCGTACTTGGGTGCCTGCGGCTTGGCTTTGCGGAGATTGATCTCGTGATACAACTTAACCTTCTGCCGCACCGTGAAACGGCGCGCAAGAAAAAACGGGAGCAGTACGTTGCGTCAGTTTTGCTGGCCGCCATGGTCGGTGGCGGCATGTCCATTTTGGCTGCAAGCTGGTTTAAAGCGGCAATACACAGCCAAAACACAATCAACGCCATGTTGGACGCTGAGATCCTGACACTGGACAAGCAGATTAAAGATATTAAAGGTCTTGAGTCTCAAATCAGTGCGTTGCAGGCGCGCCAACGCACTGTGGAAGACGTGCAGTCGGATCGGAATCAATCTGTCCATTTGCTGGGCGAATTATCTCAACAATTGCCTCCCGGCGTGCTGTTGACAAGGGTTGCGCAGACTGAACAACAGGTACTCATCAGCGGCACGGCTCAGTCAAATGAGCAGGTGTCTGAACTCCTAAGAAACTTGGCTGGCGCAAGTGCCTGGTTTACGAAACCTGAGCTGGTGGAGTCCGTTGCCACAGTCTTGCAACTGCCCAACAAGGAGCAGCGTCCCATGTTCAACTTCAGCGTGCGTGCGCTCCTTGTGCGCGTCCCTGTGGCGGGCGTATTGCTTCCACAGGCTAGCGCAGCTGCTTCGGGTGCTTCGGGCATCGCTCCCGTTGTCGTTCGCGAACCATAGATCTACTGCGACAACGAAAATATGGCCAAAGTCCGACGTCCTACTATTGATATTGCAGCGTTCAAAGAAAGCATCGCACTGCAGTTTGAAGACCTTGACACGTCAGACCCCTCACGCTGGCCGACGTTGCCGCGTGCCCTCTCCTTGGTTGCGGTCGCACTAGTTGTCAATTTGGCGCTGTGGCTTGCTTGGATCAATGAGTTTTCAAGCGAACTTTCCAATGCCGCCGCCAAGGAGCAACACCTGCGAGCTGACTTTAAATCCAAGCTTGCCCAGGCGGCCAACCTTACATTTCTGAAAAAGCAGCGCGACGAAGTAGAGGGCTACGTGAAACAGTTAGAGAGCCAGCTCCCAAGCCGTGCGGAAATGTCTGCGCTACTGTCAAGCATTAACCAATTGGGCATCAAGCGCAATTTGCAGTTCGAGCTTTTCCGCCCCGGTCAGATTGTGGTCAAACCCTACTATGCCGAATTGCCGGTCACCATTCGAGTCAACGGCACTTACCATGATTTTGGACGCTTTGCATCAGACATTGCGCTGCTACCTCGTATCGCGACTTTGGGAAATATCAGTATTGCCGCCAAAAACGATACAACGATGATCTTTGATGCCACATTAAAAACCTACCGCTACCTAGACACCGAAGAGGCTGCAGCCCAGCGCAAACCTGCGGGGGAGGAGAAGAAATGAGGCTAATTTCAACTTGCTTTCGTACGTTGCTTTTAATTGCCTCTGTCGCCCTTTTGTCGGCATGTGGATATACCACTGAGCAGGAAGTGCGCAGCTTCATTGATACCGAGCGCGCAGCTTTGCATCCTGTGTCCAAAGTCATTCCTGCACCGAAGCCGTTTCAGGCCGCCGTATATGAAGAAGTTGGTAAACCAGACCCATTTAGTAAGCAGGCGTTTGTACAAGCATTGATAGGAACTGCAAAGTCAGCAAAACCAAGTATCGCGACGCCAGAACTCGCGCGCAATAAAACTCCGTTGGAGGCCTTTGCCTTGGAATCATTGGCACTTGTAGGCATGCTTACAAAAGAGGGGCAAAACTTCGCGCTTGTTCGTGCGGATGGGAAGTTGTATCCGGTAAGCGTTGGCAACTACCTGGGCTTGAACTTGGGCAAGGTAATAAAGATAGAAGAAACTCGACTCACACTGCGTGAGTTAGTACAGGATGACCTGGGTGAATGGTCTGCGCGTACGAACACGCTGAATATGCAAGAGAGGACCAAATGACTATTACACAACCGGCCAAGCGAGCCAAAACCTCCATGCTATTGGCCGTTTGCCTGGCCATTAGCGCGACATGGGCCTTTGCTCAAAACTCTATTAAATCGGTGAGTGGTTCCTCACAAGGCGAAGTAGAGACAGTTCGTATTGAATTTTCGCAAGACCTTACTGCGTTGCCGTCAGCCTTCGCAACACAAAAACCTGCGCGGATTGCATTGGACTTTCCAGGGTTGACTGGGGGTGTGGGTCGCTCTACGGTTGAGATCAACCAGGCCAACGTCCAGTCGGCCAATGTGGTGCAGACGGACGAGCGCAGTAGAGTCGTACTTTCGCTAAAACGCCCGGCTTCTTATTCCATGAAACTGGCCGAGCGGGCGCTCCTCATTACCTTTGAACCCGCACCAATAAGTGCAGTTTCAGAGGGGAAACAAACCCGTGTTACCGAGCCTGCTGGCGCCAAAGAGTCGTTGAGTGCGGTTGACTTTCGCCGCGGCGCTGATGGTGCGGGTCGCGTGCGGGTTGCGTTGTCGAGCAGCAAGGTGGTGGCAGATATACGCCAACTCGGTAGTAACCTGGTCGTGGACTTTGCCAACGTCAACTTGCCAGAAAACTTGCGTCGAAAATTGGATGTCATCGACTTTGGCACTCCTGTGCAAACGGTTACCACCTCGGAAGCAGGTGACCGGGTACGTATTGTCATAGCGCCGCAGGGCGAGTGGGAGCATACGGCTTATCAAACGGAAACTGAGCTTGTCATTGACGTCAAGCCACTCAAACTAGATCCCAAAAAACTGACCCAGGGTGCGGGGTACAACGGTCAAAAGCTGTCGCTGAATTTCCAAAGTATCGATGTGCGTCAAGTACTGCAGGTGATTGCGGACTTCACTGGCTTTAATGTCGTAACCTCGGATTCGGTGACGGGCACTGTGACCTTGCGACTCTTGGATGTGCCATGGGACCAAGCGCTGGACATCATTTTGCAAAGCAAAGGCTTGGCTGTTCGCAAGAATGGAAGTGTGCTGTGGGTTGCGCCTCGTGAAGAAATTGCCGCCAAAGACAAAATTGAATTTGAGTCCAAACTTACTTCGGAAAACCTGGAGTCCCTTCGCACCCAGTCGTTCCAACTGAACTATGCCAAAGCGACCGATATTGCACCTCAGCTCACTGCTGGAGGCGCTGGCGCTGCGGCGGCACCTGGCGGCACTGCCTCTGGTGGATCAACAGGGGGCGGGAATGCCCGGATATTGAGCGCACGCGGCAGCGTGATCGCGGAAACGCGAACCAATCAACTTTTTGTGACTGATATCCCCAGCAAACTAGACCAGGTCGCACAACTGATTGCTAAAGTGGATATTCCCGTTCGCCAGGTGGTAATTGAGGCGCGTATTGTGGAGGCTGATGACACCTTCGGTAAGTCGCTGGGTGTCAAGCTCGGTGGCAATGATCTGCGGGCTTCGCAAGGTGGTAACGGAGGTTACCAAGTCAGCGGTGAAAACCGCGTTGCATTTGGAACTACTTATTCGAATGCCGTGGGTGCCGCAGGGTTTGCTGGTGGAACCAATGACACCACATCCAATTTTGTGAACCTCCCAGCCGTTGGCCAAGGTGGTTTTAGTCCTGCTACGTTTGCGGTTACTTTGTTCAGCGCGGCGTCAAATCGCATGATGGGTCTTGAGATATCTGCGCTTGAAACGGACGGCAAAGGCAAAGTGGTATCCAGTCCCCGGGTAATTACAGCGGATCAAGCCAAGGCCGAAATTGAGCAAGGTGTGGAAATACCCTACCAAATGGCCACCAGCAGTGGAGCCACATCACTCACCTTTCGAAAGGCGACCTTGCGTTTGAATGTAACGCCGCAAATCACACCCGAAGGCAATGTCAACCTGGACCTCGAAGTGAATAAAGATTCTCTCGGTGTGGCTACGCCCTACGGCATCTCTATTGACACCAAGCGAATAAAAACCCAAGTCCTAGTTGAAAACGGCGGCACCGTCGTAATCGGTGGAATTTTCACCTTGGAAGAAAAAATTGGTGAAACCAAAGTGCCATTTTTCGGTGATTTGCCAGGCGTTGGCGTGCTTTTCAAGACCAAGTCCGTGAGCACCGCAAAAAAAGAAATGTTGATATTTATCACACCCAAACTGGTCTCTGAACGGGCAGTTGTGCGTTAAGTCAATCAGGTCACAAGGGGAAGCTTGGTGAAAAATATTCAAAAAATAGTATTGGTTTTTGGCCTTTTATCCTTGCTTCTGGGTTGTGGCGGGGGCGGAGGTGATGCGAGGGCGCCAGTGGTGGCGCCATCTACCGGCGGGATCCCGCAAATCACTTTGGCAATACAAGACGCGACGTATCAGGCAGTCGCTACCAACACCATTGGTAATGATCAAAACTACTATGCGGTCGCTCGGGTTGTCGACTCCAGCTCAAATGCGGTGGCTAATGCACTGGTACATTTTTCAGTAAGTGATGCCTCAGCGGGCACCTTGCTGAATAACGTTGCTATTACCGATGTAAACGGATATGCGAAAGTACAGTTAGCACCAACCAGTTATTCCAGTGGTGTAGCAACACTCACGGCAACTTCCACAGTCGGTACAGCCGCGACGCCCCTTGCAAGCTTGAATTTCCAGACGGCTGCAACGACGGTGACCTTGGATAATATGACGATTGCTCCCGCCAGTCTCTCTGCCTATCAAAATGCATTGGTAACGGTAAACGCCAGACTACCCTCTGCCAGCGGCACTGCGAGTGCGCCCTCTGGTAAGGTGACTGCAAGTTTTTTTGCATCGTGCGGAACATTCAGCCCGCCAAGCAAGGACACGGATCAGTATGGCCAGATTAAAACTACTTTTATTCCGGGCGGTAGTTGTTCGGGCCTGATTCCAGTAACTGCAACAGTTGTCGGGCAGTCCTCGGTGTCAAAGTCGCAAAATGTAACTGTCTCAGCGGCAGCCCCAATGACCGTAAATTTTGTTGGGGCCTCAGTGCCATACCTGGTTTCGCAGAGCGTTGGGGGTCCGTATTCAAGGTCCGTGTTAACTTTTCAGCTTCTTGACGATCAGGGTCGAAGTAACACGATGGCTGGCAATGCTTTGACTGCAACTTTGTCTCCCAGTTCTAAGGCAGCAGGAATAACATTCGCGGATGGATCTCAGAACGATCAACCTTTAACTACGAGTGCCGATGGCTCAGCGACGGTTACGGTGGTTGCTGGAAATCTTTTTTCGTCAGTATTGGTAACCGCGACATATTCCGCGCCAGGTCAAGGCCCTATATCTGCCACCTCCTACGGCGTCGCTGTGACATCGGGCAAAGCATCCCAGGATCGTTTTTCGATCTCAGCAACAGCGCTCAGCCTCGAAGCATGGCATGTCGATGGTGTCGCGACCACGATTGCGGTGCGTGTCTCCGACCGATTGGGCAATCCCTTGCCCAAGGGCACCTTGGTTAATTTTGCGTCCAACAACGGCGTGATTAATGGTGTAAGTGCCACAGGCGCATTTTCTCGTGGTGTTTGTGAGTTGTCAGACCAGTCCGTCTGCAATGTCACCTATACCAGCACCAATGGGACCAGCCTGCCAGCGAATGGCCGTGTCGCCATCCTGGCCTACATGAGCGGTGAAGAGAGCTTTGTGGACTCCAATGGCGACAACCTTTGGCAGCCCGGAGAGACGTTCTATCCCATTGGCCGCCCTTACCTAGACGCAAATGAAGATGCAGGGTGGGGCACTAATGAACAGCTTTTCGGTACTTCAAATTCCTTCACTGGAGCCTGTGACCCTTCTGGTTACCCCTCGAAAGAAAATACTTGTGACACCAACGCCTGGAACGGTGATGTATTGGTGAGAAAGCAAATAATTATTGTGCAAGCCACGTCAGATGCGAAAATTTCGCAGGTGTCCCGGTCATTGCGTGCGCTTGTGGTAAAAATTTCAGACAGTAACCCCATATACAACAATAATTCAATGCCGACAGGTTCGACTATCTCTGCAACGGTTACGCCCGTCACGAATGGGTCTTGCGCATTAGTCTCTGTTAGCGACAACCGCATTCGCAACACGATTAATGCAATGAATATGTCCGTGTTTCTTAACGGAGCAGCAGACTGCCCTGCGGCAACCATCGCTGTTACTGTCACCACGCCTGGAGGCGCCAGTACGACAGTGCCTTTTTAGACTGAATTTAAAGTTTGATCTCCCTCATCGGCCTCCCCGGCTCAGGCAAATCCACTGTCGGGCGCCAACTCGCGCGGCGCTTGCAATTGCCGTTTTCAGATTCAGACCAGGCCATTGAAGCGCGCCTAGGCTGCCCCATCCGCGAATTTTTCGAACGCGAGGGTGAGGCGCGTTTTCGGGATATTGAGGCCGAAGTGATTGACGGGCTCAGCCAGCAGGGCGCCGGTGTGTTGTCCACGGGCGGCGGCGCGGTGCTGCGCCCGGAGAACCGCGAGCGACTCCGTGCCCGGGGCCGGGTGATTTACCTCAAATCCCACCCGGAAGAGCTGATTCGCAGGCTTCGCCATGACACCAACCGTCCCCTGTTGCAAGTGGCTGACCCCATGGCCAAACTGCGCGAACTGTTCGCCACACGAGACCCTTTGTACCGCCAAACAGCGCACTTTGTCATTGAAACCGGGCGCCCGTCCGTGGCCACCTTGGTCAATATGATCGTCATGCAGCTCGAGCTCGACGGCGCCGCGCCTCTAAACTAGGGGCTATGAGCCCTCAATTTCCTACGCACGCAGTGTCGATTGACCTGCAGGACCGCAGCTACTCCATCGCCATTGGCGCGCACTTGATCGGCAATCCGGACACCTTTGCGGGTCTGCCCAAGGCATCTGCTGCCTTGGTGGTGACCAATACCACCGTGGCGCCCCTCTACGCCTCGGCCCTCCAGAATGCACTGGCGCCGCACTACCCGGCGGTGCATCGTGTAGTGTTGCCCGACGGAGAAGAGTTCAAAACCTGGCAAACCTTGAACCTCATTTTTGACGCCTTGCTGGAGCACCACTGCGACCGCAAGACGGTGCTTTTTGCCCTGGGCGGCGGCGTTGTGGGCGATATGACGGGCTTCGCCGCAGCGAGCTATATGCGTGGTGTGCCATTCGTGCAAGTACCCACCACGTTGCTGGCGCAGGTGGATTCCTCGGTGGGCGGCAAAACCGGCATCAACCACCCGCTGGGCAAGAACATGGTGGGCGCGTTCTACCAACCACAGCGCGTGGTGTGTGACTTGTCCAGCCTTCAGACACTTCCCGCCCGCGAGGTGAGTGCGGGGCTGGCCGAAATCATCAAATACGGGCCGATTGCAGACATGGCGTTCCTGGACTGGCTCGAAGGCCATTTGGGTGCTCTGCGCACACATGACCTGGATGCTCTGGCCCACGCCGTGCGCCGCAGTTGTGAGATCAAGGCCCATGTGGTGGCGCAGGATGAACGCGAGGGTGGACTGCGCGCGATTTTGAATTTTGGCCACACCTTCGGCCATGCCATCGAAGCCGGTCTGGGATATGGCCAGTGGCTGCACGGCGAGGCCGTGGGCTGCGGCATGGTTATGGCTGCGCACTTGTCACAGCGCTTGGGGCTGGTGGACGCTGATTTTGTGGCTCGGCTGACCCGTTTGATCCAAGGCGCAGGTTTGCCTACTGTTGGTCCTGTGCTGGACGCGCAGGACAATGCCGGGCGTTATCTGGACCTGATGCGGGTCGACAAAAAAGCCGAGGGAGGAGACATCCGGTTTGTGTTGATCGATGGCCCTGGCAAAGCCTGTGTCCGTGGTGCGCCGGACGCCGTGGTGCGCCAGGTGATTGACGCTTGCTGCCGCGCGCCAGCCTGATGCTCGCGCCCTACGCCAGTGACCCGTCGCGATCGCGTGGCAGGCGCTTTGCGCAAAGTCCCGCTCCAACGCGCACCGAGTTTCAACGCGATCGCGACCGCATCGTGCACTGCACTGCGTTCAGGCGGCTGGTTTACAAGACACAGGTTTTCCTTAACCACGAGGGAGACCTGTTCCGCACGCGCCTGACGCACTCTTTAGAAGTAGCCCAACTGGGGCGATCTATGGCCAGATCGTTGCAGCTCAACGAGGACCTGGTGGAAGCCATTGCGCTGGCCCATGACCTGGGACACACGCCCTTCGGGCACGCGGGGCAGGATGCCTTGAACGCCTGCATGGCCGAGTCCGGAGGCTTTGAGCACAATTTGCAAAGCCTGCGCGTGGTAGACCATTTGGAAGAGCGCTATCCTGAATACGACGGCTTGAACCTGTGCTTTGAAACCCGCGAAGGCATCTTGAAACACTGCTCACGTCGCAATGCAGAAGTGCTGGAACGCGCTGAGCCCGCGTTTGCCGATGGCCAGGGCGGCGTGGGGGCGCGGTTTTTGCTGCGCCAGCAACCCAGCCTGGAGGCGCAGTTGTGCAACCTGGCCGATGAAATTGCCTACAACGCGCACGACATCGACGACGGCGTGCGGTCGGGCCTCATCACTTTCGACCAAGTTCGCGAAGTGCCTTTGTTCGATAGCTATGCGGATCAGGCGCTTCAGAGCCACCCCACATTGGCCCAGCCCGGTAACGCGCGCCGCTGGCTGTACGAATCGATTCGTCTGATGCTGAGCGATCAGGTCTATGACGTTATTCGTGCGACGCAGAAAGCACTGAACGAACACCGACCCGCAGACGTGCAGGCCGTGCGGCAATGTCCCGAGTTGCTCCGGTTCAGCGCCGAGATGCGGTCTGCGACCCAAACCCTCAAGACGTTTTTGTTCAACGCGCTGTACCGTCACCCGCAGGTGGTGGACACCATGGACCGCGCCAAACAGGTGGTGCAAGGCCTGTATGAGGCCTACATCCAGGACCCTCAAGCAATGCAAAGTGGTGCAACACCGCGCGCTGCTGCGAGTGCGGACGTCGATGTGCCGCGCCGGGTCGCCGACTACATCGCTGGCATGACCGACCGCTTTGCCGCGCGTGAGCATGAGCGCCTCACAGGATTGCGGCTTCTTGCATGAGCGCGTCACCCATGCGCGATGACGCCGTCATCTCAGCCACCCGGCGCTGGGTAGATCGTGCGGTGATCGGCCTGAATCTGTGTCCCTTTGCCAAGGGCGTGCAAACCAAAGGCCAGGTTCACTATGTAGTGAGCCCTGCCACCGACGGTCAGGAATTGTTGGACGACTTGAAATCGGAGCTCCACGCGCTGCATGCCGGCGATCCGGCGCAACGAGACACCACGCTGTTGATCGCGCCCCGGGTCTTTGCGGACTTTTTGGATTTCAACGATTTTCTGGACCGTGCGGATCGTCTCTTGCGCAAAATGCGCATGGAGGGCGACTTCCAAATTGCCAGCTTTCACCCGCAGTTTCTGTTCGCCGAAGCTGATGCCGACGACATGAGCCATTACACCAACCGCGCTCCCTATCCGATCTTGCATCTGTTGCGCGAGGCCAGCATTGACCGTGCGGTCGAGGCCTTTCCGGACGCCTCGCTGATCTTCGAGAAAAATATGCAAACCCTGCGTGCGTTGGGCGTCGAAGGTTGGCAGGCGCTCGATGTCGGGCCTGCACGCGACAATGCGCTATGAGCAAAGAACACAGACAAAAAGCGGCGGCACCAGCACCCAAGCGCGACGTGACCCATACACCGGGCGCGCTGAGTGAGGAAGTGCGCAACGCCATCCGTCCGGGGCAGTCGGTGGAGCTGCTCAAAGAACTCCACATCCTCACCCAGGATGGGCGGCTGAATCAGGACTCGCGGCGCAAGCTCAAGCAGGTTTACCACCTCTACCAATTCATTGAAAAG
>CAIYRQ010000040.1 GCA_903928635.1 uncultured beta proteobacterium
ACCGAGGTTACTGTGCTTGCGGTTCTCTCGCCTGAACTGGCCTAGCGTCCTCAGTTTTTCGCGGGGCGGCCTGTCTTGAGGCTGGGAACTGCAGCAATAGCGGCCAAGAAAACAGCGTCTGGCAAGGTGGACAAATGTTTCATGCCGGCGCGGATGAGCTCGGTCTTTTTCACCATGACTTTGAGCTGTGCGGCACGGTGCTTCATCGCTTCAAGCACTTGGTATTCCGCCTTGGGAACGGTGATGCTGTCACGCACCAGTTTGTGCTTTTTCTCTTTGCTGCTCTTGGGGTCCACTAAAGCGGCTGATGCCGCTGCAGACTTGGCTGTTACCACTGCAGGCTTTGCCACTTTCTTGGCGGCGACCGCAGGTTTGGTTACGGCTTTTTTCGCAGCGGCGGGGCGCTTTGCTGGGGTTTTGCGTGCGGCTGCCGGCGCTGCAACGCGCTTCTTGGCAGGTGTTGATTTCGCAGCCGGGGCGGTAGCTGCGGGCACGGTGGTGGATTCGGTTTTGGCCATGGTTGCTCGTCCTCTTTGGTTTAGGTTGCGAAAAAACAGTGCATATAGTTTATATCGTTTTCACCTTTAGGTAAATTTCACCGAGGCGCAGCGGCCCTCAATGCTCGACAAAATCCATAGGCCAAGGCGTTTTTTGCCATGCCAAGGCCTCCTCGCGCAGCAAATAGGCGGACTGTGGATATTCCTGTGCCCACAGTGTTGCGCAGTGCAGTTGCAGCTTGCCGTGGTGCAGGGCAGAAATGCGCACGCCTGACATGTCCGGGTCGCGCCGCGCGTGACACAAGATCACCGCTAAACGCAGCGCCAGCAGTTGGGCACGAAGTTCGTCCTGGGACAGGTCGGCTTCAATTTTGCGCAACTTGCCGCGGTGTCCTAACACCAGCAGGCTGAGGCGGTGCAGCTCGGGCAGCGCAAAGCCCATGGCATCCGCGTTGTCCAGAATATAAGCGCCGTGCTTGTGGTAGTCGCTGTGCGAAATATGGCTGCCAATTTCATGCAGCTCTGCAGCCCATTTGATCTTGCGAATACTGCGTTCGGATTCTTCTGGGTTGTTGTTGGCCCGGGCTTTTTCAATCTGTTCAAACAGCGATGTGGCGACTTTGCCAACCCGGGCGCCGTGTGCGCGGTCTACGCCAAACTTGGTCGCCAGACGCAGCACGGTTTTGAGACGCAGGTCACTGGCGTTGTCCGTGTTCCCGCTGAGTTCGCACAGCAATCCATGGCGCAGACCGCCGTCGGTTCCGCGAAGCGATTCAATCCCCAGCAGGCTGAACAAAGCGCGGGTGATGCTCAACCCCCCGCCGATCACGGCTTTGCGGTCTTCTCGCAATCCAGGCAGCTTGACGCGATCGGTACTTTGGGCGCTGATGAGTTTGTCAAGCAGCCAGTCCAAACCCTCCTGCGTGATCAAACCTTGCGGCCAACCCGAGGCTTCGAGCACATCGCGAATGGCGCCCACCGTGCCGGCCGAGCCATAGGCTACGTCCCAATGGCTGGGATGGTAGGCGTCAATTGCTTCGTCCAAAACAGCTTTGGCGGCAATTTCGGCAATTTCAAACGCCTTGCGGGTGAACTGGCCGTCTGGAAAATAGCGGGTGGACCAGGCAATGCTGCCGACTCGAAACGACTCCATCACCCGCGGCTTGAATGCTTGCCCCAGAATCAGCTCGGTCGACCGACCGCCGATGTCGATGACCAAGCGGCGCTCTTCAGAGGCGGGCAGGGTGTGCGAAACCCCTTGGTAAATCAAGCGGGCTTCCTCGCGCCCTGAGATGACGTCGATCGGAAAACCGAGTACGGCGTTGGCACGCTCTAGAAATACATCGCGATTGCGCGCTTCGCGCAGCGTTTGGGTGGCGACCGCGCGCACCTGCGCAGGTGCAAAGCCCGCAAGACGCTCTCCAAACCGCGCCAGGCAGTCCCAACCGTTTTGCATGGCGGGTGGCGTCAGGTTGCGGTCGGCGTCGAGCCCCGCGCCTTGGCGGACGGTTTCTTTGATGTATTCGGTGCGTTGAAACTCGCCGTGGTCCAGTACGCCAATTTCAAGACGAAAGCTGTTGGAGCCCAAATCAATCGCGGCAAGTCGGTGTTCTGATGTCATTAGAAAACGGTTTATACAATTTTGCTGGCGAAGGATAGCACCAAGCGGACGGTGGTTCAGCCCATTTTCACAGGTCACAAAAAAGCCCAGCCGAAGCTGGGCTCGATGAGCGACCGAAGCTTCCGAAGTGAAGCTCAGGGGCGCTGCGGGCGAAGAAGCTTATTTCTTGGTCGAGGTCATGACGGTGTCCACGATATGAACCACGCCGTTGGAGGCCACGATGTCTGCTTGCACGACGGCGGCGTTTTCAACGGTCACAAAATCACCGGCCTTGGACAAGGCCAAAGGTTCGCCGTTGAGTGCTTTGACTGTGCTGTTCTTGACGTCTTTGGCCATTGCCTGGACGGGAATGACGTGGTACATCAGCAAGTCTTTGAGCTTGCCAGGGTGTTTGGCCAAGTCTTCCATGGTGGCAGGTTTGACGGCTTTAAATGCGTCGTTATTGGGCGCAAACACGGTGAAGGGGCCGGTGCCTTGCAGATCGTTGGCCAGGCCGGCAGAGGTGATTAGGCCGCTGAGTGTGCTCAAAGACGGCGTCTTAGCAATGGTCTCAGCCACGCTGACAGGTTTTTGGGGCGCGGCGCAGGCGGCGACCAGCAACGTCAATGCAGCACCGAGGGTGGCGCGGCGGGCCAATGCGAAGGATTTGGAAGTGAACATGGTCAAAAGCTCCTGTTAGAAAGGCGCTACGATAAGACCGATAAATGACATTAATGTGACAAAGATGTCACGGGCGGCCCAATGCCTCAGGTCGGATGGAACGTATTTCTCTGCCGTATGTCACGTTTTTGTCACAAATAGTTCGTACATTGGCCAGGTTAACTCAACCCACCGAAAAGGTTCCACTATGAAATTTGCAGTTCAATACCCTGCCATCGTTGCAGCGGCAGCCACCGCGTTCGCTTTCGGCGCAGCCCAGGCCCAAGAAATCACGGGCGCCGGCGCCAGCTTCCCAGCGCCTATCTATGCCAAGTGGGCGTCTGACTACAACAAGGCCACCGGTGTCAAAGTGAACTACCAGTCCATTGGCTCGGGCGGCGGCATCAAGCAAATCGACTCCAAAACCGTGGATTTCGGTGCTTCCGACATGCCCCAGACCGACGACGTTTTGAAATCCAAAGGCCAAGTGCAGTTTCCTGCCGTGATTGGTGGCACTGTGCCTGTCGTCAATATCAAAGGCATCGCTCCTGGTCAAATGAAGCTGGACGGCCAGACCTTGGGTGACATTTACCTGGGCAAGATCACCCGCTGGGACGACCCTGCGCTCAAAGCCCTGAACCCTGGCCTGGCCTTGCCCGATGCAGCCATCGCGCCCGTGCGTCGTGCGGACGGTTCTGGTACCACCTTTAACTTCACCAATTACCTGAGCCGCGTTCACGCTGAATGGAAAGCCAAGGTTGGTGAGGGCACTGCTGTGAATTGGCCTGTGGGCGCCGGTGGCAAGGGCAACGAGGGCGTTTCCGCTTTCGTGAACCGCCTGCCGAACTCCATTGGTTATGTTGAGTACTCGTACGTCAAGCAAAACAAGATGACCTACACCTTGTTGAAGAACCGTGACGGCCATTTTGTCTCGCCCGATGAAGAGGCGTTCAAGGCTGCTGCAGCTGGCGCTGACTGGAACAAGTCGTTTTACCAGTTGATCACCGACCAGCCTGGCAAAAACACCTGGCCCATTTCGACGGCCACGTTCATCTTGATGCATGCCAAGCAAGACAAGCCCGCCAACGCAACCGAAGTGTTGAAGTTCTTCAACTGGGCTTATACCAACGGCAGCAAAGCCGCTGTTGAGCTCGACTATGTGCCTATGCCTCCTGCTGTGGTGGCGACTATCCAGAAGTCCTGGGGTGAAATCAAGGACACCGCTGGCAAACCGGTGGCATTCAAGTAAGTTTTCGTTTTCGCATCGCCAGCACCCCGGGCCTTCGTTCGGTGGTCTGGCTTGCGCTCACCCAACCACGAGCGGTTCATGACTTCAACGCCATCCATCAAACGTGCCCGCAGCGGGCCATTGGCTGATCAATTATTCGGCTGGGTCGCCAAAGGCTGCGCGCTTTTGACGCTGGGCCTGTTGATTGCCATCCTTACCTCGTTGACCATCAGTGCCTGGCCTGCGATTCACAAATACGGTTTTTCGTTTTTGACCAGCACGGTGTGGGATCCCGTGCAAGAGGAGTTTGGTGGCTTCGTGATGATTTACGGCACCATCGCAACGTCCATCATCGCCTTGATGATTGCGGTACCCGTGAGCTTTGGGATCGCCTTGTTCTTGACGGAGTTGTCGCCGGCCTGGCTCAAGCGTCCGCTGGGCACTGCCATTGAACTGTTGGCCGCCGTACCTTCTATTGTGTACGGCATGTGGGGCCTGTTGGTGTTTGGTCCGGTGCTGGCGCAGTACGTGCAAACCCCGTTGCAAACGGCGTTTGCCGGTGTGCCCTACCTGGGCGCTTTGGTCTCGGGTCCACCCGTGGGCATCGGTTTGCTGTCGGCCGGCATTATTTTGGCCATCATGATCATCCCGTTTATTGCTGCGGTCATGCGCGACGTGTTTGAAGTGACGCCTCCCTTGCTCAAAGAATCCGCGTACGGCCTGGGCGCTACGACCTGGGAAGTGGTGTCTAAGGTTGTGTTGCCCTACACCAAGACTGGTGTGATCGGCGGCATCATGCTGGGCCTGGGCCGCGCCATCGGGGAGACCATGGCGGTCACGTTTGTGATCGGCAATTTCAACCAGCTCGATTCACTCAGCTTGTTCCAAGCCGCCAACAGCATCACTTCCGCGCTGGCCAATGAATTCGCTGAAGCGGGCGAGGGCCTGCACCAGGCCGCGCTGATGTACCTGGGATTGGTTTTGTTCTTTATTACCTTCGTCATCCTGTCCTTGTCCAAAATTTTGCTGTCCCAGTTGCGCAAAGGCGAAGGAGCCAAAACATGATGTCCGAAGCCCAACACCACGCCCGTGCGGCCAAATTTGCGGCACGCAACCGGGTCAACAACGTTGCGACCTTCCTAGCCTTATCGGCAATGGCCTTTGGCTTGTTTTGGCTGTTTTGGATCTTGATTGAAACCGTGCGTCTCGGTATCGGCGGCCTGAACCTCGCTGCCCTGACCCAAATGACCCCTCCACCCAATGAAGAAGGCGGCCTGGCCAACGCGATTTATGGTTCGGTGCTGATGGTCGGCTTGGCTACGCTGGTGGGCACACCCATCGGTGTGATGGCAGGCATTTACCTGGCCGAATTTGACCGCAGCGGTTGGCTCGCCAACCTGACGCGCTTTGTTAACGACATTTTGCTGTCGGCGCCGTCGATCGTGATTGGCTTGTTTGTGTACGCGATTGCCGTCAGCCCATTCCACACCTTCTCGGGTGCGGCGGGTGTACTGGCGCTGGCGCTGATCGTGATTCCGGTGGTGATTCGCACCACTGAAAACATGCTGCAGCTGGTTCCCGCAGGCTTGCGCGAAGCGGCCTATGCATTGGGCGCGCCCAAATGGAAAGTCATCATCAGCATCACCTTGAAGGCCGCCCGTGCGGGTGTGATCACCGGCGTGTTGCTGGCCGTGGCCCGCATTGCGGGCGAGACGGCTCCGCTGCTCTTTACGGCATTGAGCAACCAGTTCTGGACCTCCAGCCTGGGCCAGCCCATGGCCAGCCTCCCGGTCACGATCTTCAAGTTCGCAATGAGCCCGTATGAGAACTGGCAGCAGTTGGCTTGGGCGGGTGTGTTCCTGATCACCTTGGCGGTGTTGTCTCTCAATATTGCGGCCCGCGTGCTGACCCGTAGCAAGAGCTAAGCGCGCCCTTTCACCATTCAACGACAGAGTACTTCTATGCTTAAAACAGAAACCGGCCCCGTTAGCACCAAGATTGCCGTCAAAGACCTGAACTTTTATTACGGCAAGTTCCATGCGCTCAAGGGCATCAACATGGACATTCCTGAAGGCAAGGTGACCGCCTTCATCGGCCCATCAGGCTGCGGAAAATCCACCTTGTTGCGCATTTTTAATCGCATGTTTGAGCTCTATCCCGAGCAACGTGCCGAAGGCCAGGTGGTGTTGGACGGCGAGAACCTGCTGACCAGCAAAGAAGACGTGGCGCTGCTGCGCGCCAAAGTTGGCATGGTGTTTCAGAAGCCCACGCCGTTTCCGATGTCGATTTACGACAACATCGCTTTCGGTGTGAAGCTGTTTGAAAACTTGAGTACTACGGACATGGAAGAGCGCGTGGAGTGGGCTTTGCGCAAGTCCGCGCTGTGGGCTGAAGTCAAGGACAAGCTGCACCAGAGCGGCTCCAGCCTGTCCGGGGGCCAGCAGCAGCGCTTGTGCATTGCCCGCGGTATTGCCATCAAGCCTGAAGTGCTGTTGCTCGACGAGCCGTGCTCTGCCTTGGACCCCATTTCCACCGCCAAAGTAGAAGAGCTGATTGTGGAACTCAAAAACGATTACACCGTTGTCATCGTGACCCACAACATGCAGCAAGCGGCCCGTTGCAGTGACTACACTGCCTATATGTACTTGGGTGACCTGATTGAGTTCGGCGCCACCGAGCAGATGTTTTTCAAGCCCACGCGCAAAGAAACCGAAGACTACATCACCGGCCGTTTCGGCTGATTGTCGACTTGCATTGAACGTATTTACTGGAGTTATACATGCCCGATAAACACCTCTCTACCCAGTTTGACAGCGAGTTGACCTCGGTGTCGTCGCAGGTGATGGAGCTCGGTGGATTGGTCGAATCCCAGATTCGCCAGGCCATCTACGCGCTGCAGCATTTCAATATGGACGCCGCCCATGAGGTGACGGCCAACGAGGCCCGCGTCAACGCGATGGAAATCGAGATCGACCGCGACCTCTCTTCCATCATCGCCCGCCGTCAACCTACAGCCCGTGACTTGCGCTTGCTGATTGCGATTTCTAAGACCACCGCCAACCTCGAGCGTGTGGGCGACGAGGCTGAAAAAATTGCCCGCATGGTGCGCTCCATCATTGAGAGTGGCACACCGCGCGCCTTACCGTCATTGGAGCTGCGCTACGCCGCCGATCTGGCCTCAGGCCTGCTCAACAAGGCCTTGGATGCCTTTGCCCGCCTTGATGTGAATGCCGCTCTGAGCATCCTCAAAGAGGATGATTTGATCGACAAGGAGTTTGACGGCTTTGTGCGCAAACTTATTACCTACATGATGGAAGACCCGCGCACCATCTCTCCGAGCCTGGACTTGCTGTTTCTGGCCAAAGCCATCGAGCGAATCGGCGACCATGCCAAAAACATCGCTGAGTTCATTATTTACGTGGTCAAGGGCGAAGACGTGCGCCACAGCACGATTGACCGGATTGAATCAGTCATCAAATGAGAATCATGCCTTCCGTCTTGGTGGTGGAAGACGAGCCCGCCATTGCCGAGCTCATTGCCGTTAATTTGCGTCATAACGGTTTTCGTCCGACCTGGGCCATGGACAGTGTGAGCGCCCAGCGTGAGTTGGACGCGGCCTTGCCCGACCTGATTTTGCTGGACTGGATGTTGCCAGGGGAGAGCGGCCTGTCGCTGGCCAAGCGCTGGCGCGCCAATGAACGCACCAAAGCCATTCCCCTGATCATGCTCACCGCGCGTGGCGACGAGGCCGATCGCGTGGCAGGTCTGGATGCGGGCGCGGACGACTACATCTCCAAGCCTTTTTCCACCAAAGAGTTGCTTGCCCGAGTTCGCGCTGTACTGCGCCGCCACAGCCCCGAGCGGACCGGTGAAGCCATTGTGATTGCCGGACTGAGTTTGGATTCGGCCACGCACCGGGTGACGTTTGGGCAGCAGCCACTCAAATTGGGCCCGACAGAGTTCAAATTGCTGCACTACCTCATGGGCCACGCAGAGCGTGTGCACAGCAGAGGGCAGTTGCTGGACAAGGTCTGGGGCGACCATGTGTACATCGAGGAGCGTACCGTGGACGTTCACGTAAAGCGCCTGCGCGAAGCGCTGGGCGCGGCCGGCTCCATGGTGGAAACCGTGCGCGGCGCGGGCTACCGACTGACGGCAAAACCTGTGGTTCCTGTTATTGTCGACACCAACGCAATACTGGGATAAATCTTGATTTCACGGATGCTGGGGAGATTGCTCTCCTTTGGGCTCTTCCAGGGTCTGGGGGCGGTTTTCGGTTGGTGGTTCGTCAGAACCTTTGTGCCCCAAGCCCAAGATTCGTCGGTACCCTTGTTGCTGTGCGCTTTGGTCGCCAGCTATTTTTGGCATGTGCTGGACGTGGTTTTGGGAATGCGCGTGCTGCGTTGGCTGAGCAATGGGGCGACACTCAAAGCCCCGGTCGGTTTCGGTTTGTGGCGTGAAATTTCGGACCGCATGCGTCGGCTTGCTCGTTTGCGTGAGCGTGCGGTGCAGCAGCGTGACGATCGGTTTCAGGACTTTTTGGCCGCCATGCAGGCTTCTCCCAACGGCGTCGTTTTGTTGGACGCCGATTTGCGCATTGAATGGTGCAACCAGTCTGCGCAGTCCCACTTCGGTTTGGACGTTCACCGGGACGTATTGCAGCACTTTGGCAATTTGGTGCGGGACCCCGGATTCGCCGCTTATTTGGCGATCGGTGATTTTCAGAATGATGTGCTCATGCCGGGACGTTCGAGCACGTCGTCCAAGCCGGTACGGCTGTCGGTGCACATGCATCCCTACGGGGAAGGGCGCACGCTGTTGCTGTCGCGCGATGTCACTGCTGTCGAGCAGGCGGAAGCGATGCGCCGGGACTTCGTGGCCAATGTGTCCCACGAAATTCGCACGCCATTGACCGTGATGGCAGGGTTTGTGGAAACACTGCAAAGCCTGCGCTTGAGTGAGCAGGAACACGCGCGTTATTTGGATTTGATGGCCCAGCAGGCCGATCGCATGCAGTCGCTGGTCAGTGACTTGCTCACCTTGTCGCGCTTAGAGGGCAGTCCCTTGCCCTCGGTGCAGGAGTGGGTGCCGATGTCGTCCATTTTTCAGCAGTGTCGTCAGGAGGCAATCGAGCTTTCCCGCGTGCTGTGGGGTCAAGCGCAAAATTTGGACTTTGACATTGCTGAAGGCATTGCAGTCGCGGGCTCGTCAGCCGAACTGCACAGCGCGGCGCTCAATCTGATTAGCAACGCGGTCCGGTACACCCCTGCAGGCAAAGGTATTTTTGTGCACTGGCATGCCAATGGTGACGGCAGTGCCCAGCTTTCGGTGCGTGACGAAGGCGTTGGCATTGCCCCGGAGCACATTCCTCGTTTGACTGAGCGCTTTTACCGGGTCGATCGCAGCCGATCACGTGAAACGGGGGGGACCGGCCTGGGTCTGGCCATCGTCAAGCACGTATCCCAGCGCCACGGGGCGGAGCTTTCCATTGTGAGTGAGCCTGGGCAGGGCTCTACGTTCACCGTGCGGTTTCCCAACTCTCGGGTACGCGTGCCTGTGCTGGATTCCGATCGGGCGCTCAGCGCCGCTGCATCAGCCACATAACATCGCCTGCATCGGCAGGATGGTGGATGCGTGCTTTTGGTGTCCACGTCGACGCATCCACTGTGGCGGGAACCTGTCCATCGACGTCAGCACCGGTGAGCAGCCATGTGCAAGCGGCCAAGGAACTGCCCGGTACCAGCGTAAGGTGCCCAAGCCATTGAAGCGCGGCAATTGGACCGGTCTCCACGGCCCGCACTTCTACGCAACCCGGCTTGTCAATCTCTTTGGACACGGCGTGCACCACTGGGGTGTACCCCTGCGTATAGTCCAGCAAGGGCAGCCACAAGGTCGTTAGCAACATCCAGCACCACACTGCGCCACCCGCAGGAAGGGCTAGGCTTTTCCACAGCGCCGCGCGCTGGCGGCTGGTGCGCCAACGTACCAAGGCAAACCAAAATGCGGTTGCCGCCAACGCGAGCAGGAGTTCCAGTACCGAAAATTGCGGCAAGAAGCCGGGCGCCAATCGCGCCACATTGGCCGCAGGTTGAGGGGGCAGTCCTGTGTGCATGGCCAACCACACCACCCAGATCGTCAAACCGCAAGCGGAAAAAAATAGCAAAGTGAACCAGTCCACCAACGAAGCCATCTGACGTTTCAGGGTAGGCAAGGAAAAAGCTGCCAAACTGGCGATAGCGGGCAGCGCAAGCAGCAGAGTACGGTCGGACGATCCCATCATCAAGGTCGCACCGAGTGTCACCATGGCCAGCCACAAGGGCAAAGCAATATGCCGGTTGCCGATATGTTTGCGCCAGCGAATGACAGCCCAGCAAGCCAATGGTCCCGCCGGCCAGGTGAACCACACCAGCAGTTGTAGGTAGCCATTCCAGTCGATCAACAGGGCGTGTGGTGGCGTGAGATTCCAATGCCACAGGTGCAATGCCGTGGCGATGGCTGCGCTGTAGACGCAGGCCATGAGCAGCGTCAAACTGTCCCTCCAGTTGCGCAGTTGCGTCGAAGGGTTGTTGTCGGTGCCCGGGGTGAAGGTGGTAATCGCGGCGCACCCCAGTCCAAAAAGGCAGGCAAGTGTGGGAGCTCCGCTGAGTGTCAGGCCCGCCAAGCCGACTACCGCGGCGGAGCCCGCGCGGCGTGGGTGGTAAGGTAAAGCGCATACCCCATAAAAATAGAGGCCCATAAAGCCGAGTTGCGCCAATGCGGGCGTAGTTTCATGCCCTAATTGCGCCAACCCTAAACAGGCGATGAATGCGAGCAATGCACCATCTGCCACGGTGCGCGCATAGTCGTTGGGCTGCGCCTGACCGCCAAAGGCGAAAGGCACCGGTTGGGCTTGGCGGCTTTTGGCCAAGTAATAGGTGCCGTACCAGGTGGACCCCATAGCAAGGCCGAGAAGGAAGACGAATGGCAGACGGACCAGCCACAGCGTCCATTCCTTGCTAGGGGTGATCTGAATCATCCATGCGCCCAACCAGTAGGGCAATAGCGCGTCATATTCCGAGGTGATGCCCAGGAGCGTAGGGTGCCACCAATTGGAGCGGCCTGCTGCCAACTCGGCCATAAAGCCCAAGGCCGTCATGTCGGCGCTTTTCCATCCGCCGCGCCCGATAAAACCGGCCAAGACATAGGCAACGCACAGGCCGAGAAGTGCCACGCGTGGCAATCGCTTAACGGCGGCCTGGGCTACAACGGCAGGAGTGGTAATTTGCACAGATCAAAGTTTCAATAAAAAAAAGCAGCCAGGAAACCCGAGCTGCTTTTTGCGCAGAAAACCGGACAAAAGCCCGGCTCCAGCTTACTTGGCTGTGGAAAGGCTGGTTTTGCCGAAACGGTTGCGGAATTTTTCCACGCGGCCGCCCATGTTGTCCACCGACTTTTGCGTGCCGGTGTAGAAGGGGTGCGATTCGCTGGAAGTATCGAGCTTGTACAAGGGCAGTTCGCGGCCGTCCTCCATCTTGATCATTTCCTTGGTGTTGGCGCACGAACGGGTGACAAACTTGAAATTGTTTGACAGGTCCATGAAGCACACTTCGCGGTAGTTGGGGTGAATTCCGTCTTTCATATATTTATCCATCAGTTGCGCTAGCCGCATCAGGCCCTCAGGCAAACCCTTGCCCAATCCAAAGCCCGTTGTACTTGTCGCGTAAAACCAAAGATTATAAACCAGCAGCGCTAAATCAACCGCCGCGGCGCATCATGTCAAAGAACTCGCTGTTGGTCTTGGTAGCGCGCATTTGCTTGAGTACCATTTCCATCGCCTCAATCTCGTCCATGTTGTACAAAAACTGGCGCAAGATGCGGGTTTTTTGCAGAATTTCGGGCGAAAGCAGCAACTCTTCGCGGCGTGTGCCGCTGCGGTTGAGCTGGATCGACGGAAAAACGCGCTTTTCGTACAGGCGGCGGTCCAGATGGATTTCAGAATTGCCGGTGCCCTTGAATTCTTCAAAAATCACCTCGTCCATGCGGCTGCCGGTGTCCACCAGCGCCGTGGCGATGATGGTCAGTGAGCCACCTTCTTCTACATTGCGTGCAGCACCCAAGAAGCGCTTGGGGCGTTGCAAGGCATTGGAGTCCACACCACCGGTGAGCACTTTGCCACTGGAAGGCACCACGTTGTTGTAGGCGCGTGCGAGGCGGGTGATCGAGTCCAGCAGGATGACCACGTCTTTTTTCAGCTCGACCAGGCGCTTGGCGCGCTCAATCACCATTTCTGCCACGTGTACGTGGCGCGACGCGGGTTCGTCAAAGGTCGAGGCAATTACTTCGCCTTTGACCGTGCGCTGCATCTCGGTCACTTCTTCCGGGCGCTCATCCACCAGCAAGACCATCATGTGGCTATCGGGGTAGTTGGCCGAAATCGCGTGGGCGATGTGCTGCATCATCACGGTCTTGCCGCTTTTGGGCGGGGCGACCAGCAAAGCGCGCTGGCCTTTGCCGATAGGGGCGATGATGTCAATGACGCGACCGGTGATGTTTTCGTCGCTCTTGTTGTCCTGCTCCAGACGCATTTGCACTTTGGGAAAGAGCGGCGTCAAGTTCTCAAACATCACCTTGTGTTTGTTGCTCTCGGGCGCGCCGCCGTTGACCTTGTCCAGCTTGTTCAGCGCGAAGTAGCGCTCGCCGTCCTTGGGCGTGCGCACTTCGCCTTCGATCATGTCGCCGGTGTGCAGATTAAAGCGGCGCACTTGGCTGGGACTGATGTAGATGTCGTCCGTGCTGGCGGTGTAGCTGGTGTCGGGGCTGCGCAGAAATCCGAAGCCGTCCGGCAAAATTTCCAACACGCCGTCAGCAATGATTTGCTCGCCGGTACGGGCGCGCTTTTTGATGATCGCAAACATCAACTCCTGCTTGCGCATGCGGCCCGTGTTTTCAATTTCAAGCTCTTCGGCTTGCTTCAGGACTTCTGACACATGCAGTGCCTTGAGTTCGTTTAAGTGCATGGAATGGTTCCCGTGTGGGAGGTTGACCGAAATTTCGGGGAGAAAAAAATCAGGGGAAAGTTGGGAATGTGCCGTGATGCAAGCGGTGTCGCCGATGCATCCGCGTTCGTCACCGGTTCGGGGTGGCTCTCTGCGGTAAGAGAGTGAACGCGATAATTATGACAGGAAATTGAAGGCAAAAGAAAACCGGGCTTGCCCGGTCGTCTTTTGTGTGACTTGCGTCATTGCCACCGCAGTGCATGCGGTGGGGAAGGCAGCGCTGTTTAAAGCTGCTCGTCAATGAAGGCGATGAGCTGCGATTTGCTCAAAGCGCCTACCTTGGTGGCTGCGAGTTTGCCGTCCTTGAACAGCATCAGGGTGGGGATGCCACGGATGCCGAACTTGGCCGGAATCTCACGGTTTTCGTCCACATTCATTTTGGCAATTTGCAGCTTTCCGTCGTAGGCCGTTGAGACTTCGTCCAGAATGGGGGCAATCATCTTGCAGGGGCCACACCATTCCGCCCAGTAGTCCACCAGGACGGGATGGGAGGACTTGAGTACGTCGCTTTCAAAAGTCGCATCGGTAACGTGTTTGATGAGATCGCTGGCCATAAAGAGTTTCCTTCGGGTGTGGTGAATGCAAGAACCTTGAATCGATTGTGACAGAAAGCGGCTCAGACCATGCTTCAAGCCTCGCTATGAGCGGCATAGAAAAAATTGCAACCCGCGACCTGGATGTGGCGGTGATCGGTGGCGGCCCCGCCGGACTGATGGCTGCGCAACAGATCCGTCATGCGGGCCATTCGGTCCACCTGTTTGATGCCATGCCCTCGGTAGGCCGCAAGTTTTTGCTGGCTGGCAAAGGGGGGCTGAACCTGACGCATTCCGAGCCCGCCCACAGGTTTGCCAGCCGCTTTGCGGGGAGGCGCACCATGATGGAGCCAC
>CAIYRQ010000041.1 GCA_903928635.1 uncultured beta proteobacterium
ACCCAGGCGCAGGAAGCCCAGGCCCGAAGCCACAACTTGCAGGTGGAAGTGCTGCGCTTGACCCAGCTGGCCGAGCAAGTGCGCAGTCGCAGCGCGCAACTTGATGCCGATGCCGCCGAGGTCGACGCCCAGTTGGAAGAACTCCAGGAGCGAGCCCTGCAGGCTGAAGCCCGGTTTGAAGAGCTGGATATGCAGCTGGCGGACAGCCAGGAACGCCATGCTGAATTGGATGAGCGCGTGATCGCCAGCCAAAACCGCCTGAACCAGTGCCGCGAGCAACAACGCGGCCTGGAACGCCAGCACCAGGAAGCCCAGTTCGCCCAGCGCAGTCTGCAAGCGCGCCAGGCGGAGCTCAGCCGCGCGATTGAAACCGCCAAGCAGCAGACGCTGGCTGTGCAAGACGAAACCGAGCGCGCCCAGGCGGAATTGCAGCGCTTGACCGATGCCGCCGCGCAGGCCGGCTTGCAGGCCGCGCTGACCTTGAAGTCCGAGCGCGAACAGCAGCTGGGCGCCAAGCGCAGCGAATACGACGACCTGACCGCCAAGCTGCGCGCCAGCGACGAGCGCCGCTTGCAGCTGGAACGCGAGCTCGAGCCCCTGCGCCAGCGCATCACCGATTTCCAGCTCAAAGAACAAGCCGCCCGCCTGGGCTTTGAGCAGTACCAGTCCCAGCTCTTTGAAGCCCAGGCCGACATGGACGCGATTGCCAAAAGTCTGGAAGAGGGCGGCGTGCGCCTGTCCGGCATGCAAGCCGAGATCGACCGCCTGCACCGCGAGATTGCAGCACTCGGTGCGGTCAACCTGGCCGCCTTGGACGAGCTCACTGCCGGTCGCGAGCGCAAGGCCTTTTTGGACGCCCAAAGTCTGGACTTGAACGAGGCCATGGCCACGCTGGAAGACGCGATTCGCCGCATCGATGGCGAAACGCGCGAACTGCTCTCAGGCACCTTCAACCAGGTCAACGAGCACTTCGGCCGCATGTTCCCCGAGCTGTTTGGTGGCGGCAATGCGCGATTGGTGATTACCGGCGACGAGATTTTGGACTCCGGCGTGCAAGTGATTGCGCAGCCGCCGGGCAAGAAGAACCAGACGATTCATTTGCTTTCGGGTGGAGAGAAGGCGCTCACCGCGATTGCGCTGGTGTTTGCGATTTTCCAGCTCAACCCCGCACCGTTCTGTTTGCTCGACGAGGTGGATGCGCCGCTGGACGACGCCAATACCGAGCGTTACGCCAAGCTGGTGACCAGCATGAGTGCCAGTACGCAATTCTTGTTCATCAGCCACAACAAGATTGCCATGGAGATGGCTGAGCAACTTATCGGGGTGACCATGCAGGAGCAAGGCGTTTCCCGCATTGTGGCGGTCGATATGGAAGCGGCCGTCGGCTTGGTGCAAGCTGCATAAATTAAGATCGTGCCATGAGCAATTTTCAAATCGGTCTGGTCGTTTTGGGTGGTTTGGTGTTACTGGGATTGCTGGTGCACAGTGCCTGGTCGGCACGCGTTAACACGCCCAAGCAAGCCCAGGAAACCGCACCTGCGGTGACGGCGCAGAACGAGCCGGTGTTCGAGGAAACCAGCTTTGGGTCTTTGGAACTGCATGTCCATCCTTTGCGTCGCCTGCACATCGATCCGCTGATTGACGCGGTGGCTCCCATCAACCTAGATCCGCTGGCCGCAGAAGTGACGGGTGAAGCAGCGCTTGCTGCCTTGCCCAGTACCCGGCGTGTGGGAACCAAGCCGTTTTCCATAGAAGGCTTCAACTCCGATCTGCAAGAGTGGGAAGCGCCAGTGGCCGGTGCGCACTACAGCGTGTTTCAGGCCGGGGTGCAATTGGCTAACCGAACCGGCGCGCTCAATGACATCGAATACTCGGAATTTGTCGTGAAGGCCCAGGCCTTCGCCGACGCGGTGGGCGCCACGCCAGAGTTTCCCGAAATGCGCCACGAGGTGGCCCGTGCACGCGAACTGGACAACTTTGCCAGCGCCCATGATGCGCAGCTAGGCCTGAATCTGCGGGCCAAACACGCGTCCTGGAGCCCCGGCTACGTGCACCAAATGGCATCGCAACAAGGCTTTGTGCCCGGCCAGCTGCCCGGGCGCATGGTCTTGCCCGCCGCACAGGAGGGCGCTCCGCCCCTGCTGTCGCTCACTTTTGACAGCCAGGCTGCCCTGGCAGAAGACCCCGCCCAGTCCGCCATTCGCGAGTTGATTTTGCATTTGGATGTGCCCCAGGTAGACCGTTCCGAGCACCCTTTTGCGCGCATGTGCCAGGCGGCGCAGGCCATGGCCCAGAGCATGGATGGCGTGATTACCGACGACAACGGTCAGCCACTGGCGCCTCAGGCCCTCGATGGCATTGCGCAAGAGTTGCAGCGACTGTATGACATGCTCGATGAGCGAGACGTGGCTGCAGGCTCAGCGTTGGCGCGGCGACTTTTTTCCTGAGCGACGCTGAAAGGGCTGCCCGGCCTGGATTCGGGTACCCTTGCGATTCGTTTTAGCGACCCCGGTGCCCATGCACACATCTGACC
Organism: uncultured beta proteobacterium; assembly: GCA_903928635.1. Classification (GTDB taxonomy): domain Bacteria; phylum Pseudomonadota; class Gammaproteobacteria; order Burkholderiales; family Burkholderiaceae_C; genus Allorhodoferax. The sequence goes on from CAIYRQ010000041.1 coordinate 2,534, forward strand.
TTTTTCCCGCGCCCCTCCCGCCCGATGCCAAGCAGCAACGCATGGCCGAGCTGTGCGAACTGCTGCAACACCACGCGCACCAGTACTACGTCCTGGACGCGCCCGAAGTGCCCGATGCGGTCTATGACCAATGGTTCCAGGAGCTGCAGGCACTGGAGGCGGCGCATCCCCAATGGCGCACGCCTGATTCCCCTACCCAGCGCGTGGGCGGCAAGCCCTTAGACGGCTTTGCCACCGTACGCCATGCCGTGCCCATGCTCAGTATCCGTACCGAGACAGACACCGAGTCCAGTGGCGCGCAAGCCTTTGACACGCGGGTGCGCAAAGAGTTGGAGCTCGAAGCTGACGCAGCCCCCGTGAAGTACGTTACTGAGCTGAAGTTTGATGGCCTGGCCCTGAACCTGCGCTACGAGGCTGGCATCCTGGTGCAGGCTGCCACGCGGGGCGACGGCGAGTATGGCGAAGACGTCACACAAAACATCCGCACCATTGGCCAAATTCCGCTCAAGCTGCGCACGTCCAACGCCATGCCAGTGCCCGAGATATTGGAAGTGCGGGGCGAGGTCTATATGCGCCGCGACGACTTCGAGGCCTTGAACGAACGCCAGCGTGCACGCATTGCGCAGGGCGAACGCGGCGAAAAAACCTTTGTCAACCCGCGCAACGCGGCGGCCGGCGCGGTGCGCCAGCTCGATCCCGCCGTTGCTGCGGCGCGACCCTTGAGCTTTTTCGCGTATGGCGTGGGCGAGGTGCGTGGCAGCGTCGATGTCGCCACCCACCATGAACTGCTGCTGGCGCTCAAGGCCTGGGGTTTTCCGGTGGCAGATCTCACCAGAACGGCGCTGGGCGCACAAGGCCTTGTCGATTTTCACCAACGCATTGGTGGCTTGCGCGACACGCTGCCCTACGACATTGATGGTGTGGTCTACAAGGTCAACAAGCTGGCGCTGCAGCAGCGCCTGGGCTTTGTGAGCCGTGAGCCGCGCTGGGCCGTTGCGCACAAATATCCGGCGCAGGAGCAGCTGACCACGGTGCTGGCCATCGACGTGCAAGTCGGGCGCACCGGCAAACTCACGCCCGTGGCCAAACTGGCTCCCGTGTTTGTGGGTGGCGTGACCGTCACCAACGCCACCTTGCACAACGAAGACGAAGCCCGGCGCAAAGACGTGCGGGTGGGCGACACCGTGATCGTGCGCCGCGCGGGCGACGTGATCCCCGAGGTGGTGGCCGTGGTGCCCGAGAGCTTGGCATCCTTGCAGCGCGGCAGCCTGTTCACCATGCCCCAGCGGTGC
>CAIYRQ010000042.1 GCA_903928635.1 uncultured beta proteobacterium
CACCGTGGCGTCTGCGGCGAGCAATTTGAGCGCGGCCAGCGCGTTGTCCAGTTCACCCCGCATGCGGTTGTTCACCATGGCGTCTTCGGCACTTTGCAGGGCGTCGGCGGCAATGGTGACTGTTGCGCCAGTGGCGGCGTCTGTGGCCTGGCCATCGCGCACCACTACCGGCTTGCCCGCGACAATTTTCACCATGCCATCGGACAACGCCTGGATAAACACCAAAGTCTGTGCGTCCGGACTCAGTACCGATTCCTGCAGCGCGGCAATGCGTTCATCACCCTCGCCCACAGCCATTTTTTGGGCTTGCTGCGGGCTTAGCGCGTGTGCCGCTGCTGTAAGTCCCATGCACCCGACCAGCACCCACAGCTTGCGCTGCAGTCCCCATCTAAATTTCATTACCATCCTCAAAAATAAAAACCGCCGCAGCCTCCGGGGCTCCTGTGCACCCGCAAGACTACGGCGGCGGTTCAGCGCCAAAGGGAGGAGCTTACTTCTTCACAGGCTCATCAGGCTTTTTGTCGTTGCCTTCGATGAAAGGAGACCATGGCTTAGCTTTGACGGGGCCAGGTGTCTTCCACACCACATTGAACTGACCATCAGCCTTGATCTCGCCAATGAACACTGACTTGTGCAGATGGTGGTTCTTCTCGTCCATCTTGGACGTGATGCCACTGGGTGCGGTAAAGGTCTGGCCAGCCATGGCAGCAATCACCTTGTCCACGTCGGTGGACTTGGCTTTTTCAACCGCTTGCTTCCACATGTTGATACCGATGTAGGTCGCTTCCATCGGATCGTTGGTCAGAGGCTTGTCCTTGTGACCGGCAATTCCCTTGGCTTTGGCGTAGTCAGACCACTTCTTGATGAAGGCGTCGTTGGTGGGGTTCTTGATGGACATGAAGTAGTTCCATGCTGCCAGGTGACCCACCAAGGGCTTGGTATCCACACCGCGCAACTCTTCTTCACCGACCGAGAAAGCCACCACCGGTACGTCTTTGGCTTTCAGGCCAGCGTTACCCAGTTCTTTGTAGAAAGGGACGTTGGAGTCACCATTGATGGTGGATACCACGGCCGTTTTGCCGCCAGCCGCAAACTTCTTGATGTCAGCCACGATGGTCTGGTAGTCCGAGTGACCGAAGGGCGTGTATTTCTCGTCGATGTCGGAATCTTTCACGCCCTTGCTGTGCAGGTAGGCGCGCAGAATTTTGTTGGTGGTACGGGGGTAGACATAGTCGGTACCCAGCAGCACCCAGCGCTTGGCGCCGCCACCGTCTTTGCTCATCAGGTAGTCCACTGCGGGAATGGCTTGCTGGTTGGGCGCTGCACCGGTGTAGAACACGTTCTTCGAGAGCTCTTCACCTTCGTACTGCACGGGGTAGAACAAGAGGCCGTTCATCTCCTCGACCACAGGCAACACCGATTTTCGCGACACCGAGGTCCAGCAACCGAAGATCACGTCGACCTTGTCTTGACCGAGCAATTGCTTGGTTTTCTCCGCAAACAAAGGCCAGTTGGACGCGGGGTCCACCACCACCGGCTCGAGCTTCTTGCCCAACAGGCCGCCCTTGGCATTGATCTCGTCAATGGCCATGAGCACCGTGTCTTTCAACACGGTTTCAGAAATAGCCATGGTGCCCGACAGGCTGTGCAGAACACCGACTTTGATGGTGTCACCCGCGTGGGCGGGCAGAGCCGACAGACCGGCCAAAGCGACGGCAGCGCTAAGTGCCTTGAGCGTAAAACGACGTTGCATGAAAAATCCTCCAGTGGTTGATACATCTCGTTTCACATTGCGCCGCTTGCGGGGCTTTTGTGAAACTTGGGTTCACTGTAGGCAGGACAGAGCGTCCTGAAAATACGCCGACTGGCGTACGGTGTGGCGTAGGGAGTACGGTCTAAACGCCGTCGCTCGCGCCCGCTGGGACTGTGGTGCGCTGGTACATCTCGACGATGTGCTGCCCCGCGGTAATGGGCGCATAACGCGCGGGGTGCGTGGAATCCACACAACCGGGCAGTGCGCTCACCACTACGTGGTAGTCGATATCGAAAAAATACGCGGCTGAATAACGGTGGCGCTGGCTGGGCTGCGGTAGCACGCGGTGCAGCGCGGAGCGCCAGCGGTCGTTGCTCCAGCGCGCCATCAAGTCGCCCATGTTGACCACCAAGCTGTCCGGCACAAAGGGCACGTCGATCCACTGCCCCTCGTACTGCACTTGCAGGCCGCCTACCGCATCTTGCGCCAGCAGTGTCACGCTGCCCCAGTCGGTATGGGCGCCGGAACCGACCTGGCCCTCGAGCAGGCCATGTTCGGTGGGCGGGTAATGCAGGAGCCGCAAGACTGGCATGGGATCGGTCAGGTAGCTCTCAAAAAACTCGGGTGCCAGCGCGAGTGACTCGGCGAGCAAACTCAGAATCTGCTGACCCAATTGCGAGAGTGCGTCGGCATAGGCTTGGGTGACTGCCTGAAAGCCGGGCACCAGCGATTCGTCGGGCCATTGGTTGGGGCCCTGGTTGGGCACCTGCGCAAGCACCAACGGGTCGTCAGCACCGCGGTCGACGCCCAGGTAAAAGCTTTCTTTCAGGTCTGCAGGCATGCCTGCATCCAAGCTCTGCCAGCCCACCGGGTCGAAGCCCCGGCGCACCGTGGATCGGTCGATATGCCACTGCAACTTGGTCTCGTGCGGCAAGTCAAAAAACGCTTTGGACTGGGCGAACAGCGCCTCGCGCTGCGCCGCAGCGACACCGTGGCCGGTGACGTAGAAAAAACCGTATTGCCGGCCCGCTGCATCCAAGGCCCGGGCGGTTTGGGCTCTGGCCTGGCGGTCGCCACGAAGCGCCGCCGCCAAATCGATGATGGGCAAGGAGGCGAGGTGTGCACTCATGGGCGACCCCGCTTTTGCTCACGCAACATAAACAGGTACAGCCCTTCCACCTTGTCGCGCGCCCAGGGCGTTTTGCGCAAAAATTTCAGGCTGGACGACACGCTGGGGTCCACCGCAAAGCAGCGAATCGCAATGCGCTGCGCCAACCCTTCCCAACCGTAGTAGTCGGCCAAGGCGGTCACCATGGCTTCTAACGTCACACCGTGCAGGGGGTTGCGCGGCTGGGCTGGGGGTGTGATGACTGGGGGCGCGTCGGTGCTCATGGGTCTATTTTGACCCACGATGCCTAGCGCTGCGCTGACGCTAAGGCTGCAGCTGGGCGATGCGGGCCGTGGCCTTGCCGGCGGCGGCGGTGCGGGTTTCCACACCGAGTTTGACGAAGACACGCTCCAGGTGTTTTTTCACCGTCATAGGGCTGCTGCCCAAAATATCACCCACATCCTTGTTCGTCTTGCCCTTGACCACCCAGTGCAGCACCTCGGCTTCGCGCAGGGTCAGCGTAAAGGCGTCGCGCATGGCCTGGATCACCGCCTGGTCTGAGACCTCGCGCATCACGATCAGCCAGTCGTCCCCCGCCCATTCTTCACCGCCTGGTTGAGCAGCAGATTCGTTATCACCCGTTTGCTGGTGCAGACGCAGCGTCAAACGTGCGCCATCCCCGTGGGACAACACCAGGGGCCGCGGCGCTTCCCCGCGCTGCAGGCTGCGTAGGCACTCCTGTAGCCAGGTTTGCACCTCCGGCGCAGTGCGGCTGGCATAGGGCGGGTGATTGGGGCAGTAGCGCTGCAATAGCTCACGGGATAGCGGCGTCTGCCACATCAGCTTGCCATCGTGCGGGCGCACCGTGAGTGTGGCATAGCCGAATGCGTCCAGTGCGTTGCGCGCTTGGCGCCGCTCGCGCGCACCAGCCAGGTGCATCGCCATGCGGGCCAGCAGCTCTTGGGGTTTGACGGGTTGGTTGACACAATCGGCTGCACCAGATTGCAGCGCTTGTACCAAGTCTTCAGGGTGGCCCGTCTCGGCCAAAAAAATCAGCGGTGCGGAACTGGTTTGGGAGAAGGCCTTGAGTCGGCGGGCCAGGTCAAAACCACTGCCATCTCGCAACTGGGTGTCGAGCAGCACCAGGTCAGGCGGCGCCAGCGCAATCTGGGCTAGCGCGGCCGCGGAGGTATCGAGCGCAATAGCGCCGTATCCAGCATCCTCGAGAAGCGCCCCAAGTGCGTGGCACTGCGAATCGTCTGAACTCACCACCCAGACCGACTCCCCCTGACCCGAGCGGGTGAAAGTGGACGATGCAGCGGCCGTGGAAAGGTAATCGGTCATGCGTGCACCAATTGAATGCACCAAAACGCCGCAATACGGTGCGCGGGTGGGCAGCAAGGATTCATCAGGGGCTTCTCCGGGAACTAATACAGTGACCTGGCAAACATTGCAGAATCCATGCCACCGGCCTTTGGCGTATGCTTTTGATTCACGGCATGGCACTTGCTTGGACTGCAGTAACGCTCAGCCAACAACTTAGAACCGAGACACAGACCCCTTATGGAACTTACCCCGCGCGAAAAAGACAAACTGCTGCTCTTTACCGCAGCACTGCTGGCCGAGCGCCGCAAGGCCCGGGGCCTGCTGCTCAACTACCCCGAGGCGATGGCGCTGATCAGCGCTGCGGTGATGGAAGGCGCGCGCGACGGCAAAACGGTGGCTCAACTCATGAGCGAAGGCCGCACCGTCCTGACCCGCGCCGACGTGTTGGAAGGCATCCCAGAGATGATTCCTGACATCCAGGTCGAAGCCACCTTCCCCGATGGCACCAAACTGGTGACCGTGCACCAGCCCATTGTTTAAGCCCCCACCTTTCAACCCTCAAGGCGAAACACCATGAAACATTCACTGCGCAATGCACTGCTCCTGATCGCAAGCTTGTCTCTGACCACGCTGGCGCGCGCCCACGTGGGCACCGACGTGGCTGAACACCACGCTTTGGGACTGGTCGATGGATTCCTGCACCCGTTTACGGGGCTGGACCACCTGGCCGCCATGCTGGCCGTGGGCTTTTGGAGTGCCTTGAGCACGCGCCGCGTCTGGCTCGCGCCCTTGGCATTTGCCAACATGTTGTTGATGGGCGCACTCATAGGCTTATCGGGCGCCACCCTGCCTGCGGTCGAGCCCTTGGTCGCAGCGACCGTCTTGGCACTGGGTTTGCTGATTGCCACGCGGGCGCAGATGCCTGGTACGGTGGCAGCCGCCTTGGCTGGTAGTTTTGCCGTGTTTCATGGCATGGCGCATGGCGTCGAATTTGCGGGTAGCAGCCCGGTGGCCGTGCTGGTGGGTATGGTGGCAGGCACGATGGTGCTGCATGTGGCCGGTTTGGCTGCGGGTCTGGCATTGCGCGCGCACAGCGTGTGGTGGCCCCGCCTGGCGGGAGCGGCCTTGGCGCTGTGGGGCGGTGCCCTGCTGGCCTCCCTGGTCTGAACGGGCCCCGACATGACACCCGGAGAAATCATCACCGACGAAGGCAGCCATGTGCTCAATGCCGACCGACGCACCCTCACGGTGTTGGTCAAAAACACAGCCGACCGGCCGGTGCAGGTCGGCTCGCACTACCACTTTGCCGAGACCAACGCAGCGCTGAGTTTTGACCGCGCGCAGGCGCAGGGGATGCGGCTGAACATTGCCTCGGGCTCAGCAGTGCGCTTCGAGCCGGGGCAGGAGCGCACGGTGGAACTGGTGGATTACGCGGGTGAACGCACGGTTTATGGCTTTCGCGGCCTGACACAAGGAAAACTCTGAATGGCAACCATAGACCGCCGCGCCTATGCGGAAATTTTTGGCCCCACCATAGGCGACCGGGTGCGTTTGGCAGACACCGGACTTCTGATTGAAGTAGAAAAAGACTTCACGCTCGGTGCGGGCAGCTACGGCGAAGAAGTGAAGTTCGGCGGCGGCAAAACCATTCGCGACGGCATGGCGCAAAGCCAGCGCACGCGCCATGAAGGTGCGGTGGACTGCGTGATGACCAACGCGCTCATCCTGGATCACTGGGGCATTGTGAAAGCGGACATCGGCCTCAAAGAGGGGCGCATCGTAGCCATCGGCAAAGCCGGCAATCCAGATACCCAACCCGGCGTGGACATCATCATCGGGCCGGGGACTGAAATCATCAGTTGCGAAGGCAACATCGTCACCGCCGGCGGCATTGACTGCCACATCCACTTTATTTGCCCGCAGCAGATTGAAGAAGCCTTGGCCAGCGGGGTGACCACCATGATGGGTGGCGGTACCGGCCCGGCCACCGGCACCTTTGCCACCACCTGCACGCCAGGCGCCTGGAACGTCGAGCGCATGCTGCAAGCAGCCGATGCCTTTCCCATGAACCTGGGATTTATGGGCAAGGGCAACGCCAGCCTGCCGGCCGCATTGCATGAGCAAATCAACGCCGGCGTGATCGGTCTCAAGCTGCACGAAGATTGGGGCACCACGCCTGCGGCCATCAGCAACTGCCTGGACGTGGCCGACGCCACCGACACGCAGGTCGCGATTCACTCCGACACGCTCAATGAATCGGGCTTTGTAGAAAACACCATCGCCGCCACCAAAGGCCGCACGCTGTGTGCTTTTCACACCGAGGGTGCAGGCGGCGGCCATGCACCCGACATTTTGAAAGTCGTGGGCCAGGCCAACTTTTTGCCCAGCTCCACCAATCCGACCATGCCCTACACGGTCAACACGCTGGATGAGCATGTGGACATGCTGATGGTCTGCCACCATCTGGACGCAGGCATTGCCGAGGACTTGGCCTTTGCGGAGAGCCGGATTCGCAAAGAAACCATCGCCGCCGAAGACGTGCTGCACGACCTAGGCGCCATCTCGATGATGAGCAGCGACAGCCAGGCCATGGGGCGGGTGGGCGAGGTGATTTTGCGCACCTGGCAAACCGCCCACAAGATGAAAGCGCAACGCGGCGCGCTCCCCGAAGACAGCGCACGCAATGACAACTTCCGCGCCAAACGCTATGTGGCCAAGTACACCATCAACCCTGCGATTGCGCACGGCATCAGCCACGAGGTGGGCAGCATCGAAGTCGGCAAGTGGGCCGATCTGGTGGTGTGGAAGCCGGCATTTTTTGGCGTCAAGCCTGCGCTCATTCTCAAGGGTGGCTTCATCGCCATGGCCGCCATGGGCGACCCCAACGCTTCCATCCCCACGCCGCAGCCGGTGCACTACCGCCCCATGTTTGGCGCTTTTGGTGGGGCCTTGAGCCGCGGCTCGCTGACCTTCGTGTCCAAAGCAGGACTGGATGCCGGCATCAAAGACCGGTTTGGCCTGGCCAAACCCCTGAGCGCCGTCAAGAACGTGCGCAATGTGCGAAAACAGCACATGGTGCACAACCACTACCTGCCGACCATGGAAATTGACGCACAAACCTACAGCGTGCGCGCCGATGGCCAGTTGCTAACCTGCGAGCCAGCGGTGAGCCTGCCCATGGCGCAGCGCTATTTTTTGTTTTAAATGCTGCAAGCCTCCAAACTGATAGCGCAGGGCCAAGGCCTGGCAAGCGCGCTGCTCAAGCGTGCCAGCACGGTCGAGCTGGACTGGGACGTGCGGCAAAAAAGCCGCTTTGATGCCACTGACTCCGCAGGCCGCGCGCTGGGCGTTTTTTTGCCGCGCGGCACCGTGGTGCGTGGCGGTGATGTGCTGGTGGCAGAAGACGGCTCGCTGGTGCGGGTGAGCGCAGCACCGCAGAGCGTGCTCAAAATCACCCACTGCCCGCAGCACGGCACGCCCTACGACCTGATTCGCGCGGCCTACCACCTGGGCAACCGCCATGTGCCGATTGAACTCAAGCCCGACCACCTGAAAATTGAGCCCGACCATGTGCTGGCCGACATGCTGCGCGCCATGCACCTGATCGTGCACACGGTGGACGAGGCCTTTGAACCGGAGAACGGCGCATACGCCAGCGGTGGGCATGCGCATGGCGGCCATGGGCACAGCCACGGCGGCAACCACGACCATGGCCACGATCACGACCACCACGGGCATGGGCATCACCACGACCACTGAGGGCACTCCCATGCTGGACGCGAGCCTGATGCAGCTGATGTGGCTGGCCTCACCCGCCCTGCCGATTGGTGGCTTTTCGTATTCCGAAGTACTGGAAGCCGCAGTGGACAGCGGGAATGCCAACACAGAAGGCTTGGCTGCCACCTGGCTGCAAGACCAATTGCACCTGAGTTTGGCGCTCAGCGATTTGCCGGTGATTGCCCAGGCCATTGCAGCTTGGCGCACCCGCGACCATGAAGCGATTGCGCGTCTGAACGCCTGGGTACTCCAGACCCGTGAAAGCCACGAGTTGCGCGCCCAGGCCGAGCAAATGGGCCGCTCGCTCTTAGAGTGGTTGCGCAACCACACCACTGCGACGCCCGAAGACATCGCGCTGCTGGCGGCCATGGACCCCAGCTATCCGTTGGCGTTTTCGCTGGCAGCTTCCAGCACCGGCGCACCGGTGCGCGCCTGCCTGTTGGCCTACGCCTTTGGCTGGGCCGAGAACATGACGCAGGCCGCCATCAAATCGGTGCCGCTGGGCCAAAGCGCCGGGCAACGCATTTTGTCGGCGCTCACTGCGCACATTCCCGCTGCTGTCGAGCACGCCCTGGCGCTACCGCCGGGGCAGGAACAAGCTTTTTCGCCCATGCTGGCCATTCTGAGCGCGCAGCATGAAGTTCAGTATTCTCGCCTTTTTAGATCCTGAAAGCTGCCTTATGTCCGCACTGCACCACATCGCCAACCGCACCAAAAAACTGCCGCCGCTGCGCGTGGGCATTGGCGGGCCGGTGGGCTCCGGAAAAACCACGCTGCTGGAAATGCTGTGCAAAGCCATGCGCGACAAGTACGACCTGGTGGCCATTACCAACGACATCTACACCAAAGAAGACCAGCGCTTGCTCACAGTGAGTGGAGCTCTACCAGCCGAGCGCATCATGGGCGTGGAGACCGGTGGCTGCCCGCACACTGCCATCCGCGAAGACGCGTCCATCAACCTGGAAGCCATTGACCGCATGCTGGTGGATTTTCCCAATGCCGATGTGGTGTTTATCGAAAGCGGTGGCGACAACCTGGCCGCCACGTTCAGCCCCGAGTTGTCTGACCTGACGATTTATGTGATCGACGTGGCCGCTGGCGAAAAAATTCCGCGCAAAGGCGGCCCCGGCATTACCAAAAGCGATTTGTTTGTCATCAACAAAACCGACCTGGCCCCTCACGTGGGTGCCAACCTCGATGTGATGCGCTCCGACACGGTCCGCATGCGCACCACGCCTAAGGGACTGCGCCCGTTTGTGATGACCAACCTCAAAACCCTGAGCGGCCTGGACGAGGTGGTGGCCTACATCGAGACCAAGGGCATGCTGCTGCCCCCATAGGCGCTGATCCGCCCCGCTAGAATAGAAGCCCTGGAAGCTTGGCCGAGCGGTTTAAGGCACCGGTCTTGAAAACCGGCGAGGATGTGAGTCCTCCGTGAGTTCGAATCTCACAGCTTCCGCCAACATAAATTCAATAAAGCCGTGCTCCACATTGGTAGACACCAGTGTGACGCGAATCTGAGAACCGACGATCGCCAGTACGGCTCTCAGGCAGTGCGATGCGCTCCATGTCTGACTGCTGACACGGCATGGCCTCACCGGTACGCTTCATAGCTTTACTCCGTCAAAAGTCCATCGATAACCTGAATCGTCCTGTCGCATAAAGCGGCCAAGCTGGGGTTATGCGTGACGAAAAGAATGGTGGTTCCATGCTCCTGGTTCACCTTGCGCAGCAACGCGAATACAGCGTCGGCGCTTTTGGTATCCAGGTTGCCAGTGGGCTCGTCCGCCAGCAGCACTGATGGGCCCATGGCCAAAGCGCGGGCAATGGCCACGCGCTGTTGCTGCCCGCCACTCATATTGCCGGCCAGGTTGTCTTTCCAGTTTGTCAGCCCCACGCTGTCGATCAACTGCATGGCGCGTTCACGCATTGCGGCATTGGGAAACTCCGCTGCACCCAGCATGGGAATCATGACGTTTTCCAAGGCCGTAAATGCCGTGATGAGGTGGTGGTACTGAAATACAAACCCAATGGTGTGGCCCCGAAGACGCGTGAGTTCTTTATCGTCCAAGCTCGTGGTTTCCTCCGCACCAATCCGCAAGGTACCGGATGTAGGCCTGTCCAGCAGCCCCACGATATTGAGCAGCGTGCTCTTGCCGGATCCTGAGGGACCCATCACCGCACAAAAGTCGCCACGGTGCAGCGTGAGGTTGATGCCGTGCAACACCTCGGTCTCAAATGGCGTGCCTAGGTTGAAGGCTTTACGCACGCCCTGCAGCTGAACTACAGCGCCCTTATCCACGGATCGCCACCACAGGATCAAGGCGCGCCGCGCGCAGGGCTGGCGCCAACGCGGCCAATAGCCCGGTGAAGGTCGCCAGCACCAGAGCGATGCCAAACATGGTGGAATCAAACTCCAGCAAGAACAGCGGCGTTCCATCGGCGTTCCGGGCCCACTGCTGCCACATGACCAACGATAAGGCACCCACGGCACAGCCTGCCAGCGAGCCGCCAAAGCCTAGCAACCCGCCTTGCAGCAAAAACAAACGAAGGATCTGCGCTCTCGAAATTCCCATGGCGCGCAAGATGCCGATCTCGCGGGACTTTTGAACGACTGACACCACCAATACGCTTGCAATGCCAAAGGCGACAGACAAGCCGACAAAGAAACGAATCGCGGTGTTGGCGGTGCTCTGTGCTTTGACAGCGGCAAAGAACTGCGCGCTGTTTTTGATCCAACTGTCCGCCTCCACCCCCGTGACCCTTGCTATGCGTTGCGCAATTACTTCAGCGGCATAGATGTCTTGCAAAGTGACTTCAATCGTCGTGACGCCCCCTGGCATCTGCAATAGGCTTTGGGCGGTGTGCAGCACGGTAAAGGTATTGCGCTGGTTGGCGCCTTTATTGCCCAGATCAAAGACCCCGGCAATGGTGAGCACACTGGTAGCGCCATTTGCGGCAGTGATATGGAGCTTGTCCCCTACGTCGACGCCCAGGTCGCTGCTGAGTTCATTGCCAATCAAAATGTCTGACCCCGACATGCGCACGCTGCCGCGCAGTATCTTGTCACTGAAATCAACAATTCGGAAATAGCTCTCTGGCTCGATACCTGACACCGAAACAGCCCGAGTGGCATTGCCACGGACGACCAGCACCGGCCCGGTCGCTACCGGTGACACGACATTAACCCCGGGCATGGTCCGCACCTGCGCGACGATGGACTGCCATTGGTCAATAGACTTGGTTTGTTGCAGCGGCGGTTGCACGATGGCGCCCTCCACCTGCCCTTTGGGTGCGTCAGCTCCGCCGCGCAACTGGCGCGTGACCTGCTGGGGCTGCACTAATTGAATATGGGACTGGGTGGAGAGAACACGGCGTATGAAGTTTGCCTGCAACCCCGACAACAAGGCCGACATAAAGACGATGACTCCCACCCCAATGGCGACGCCCGCAATGATGAACAGTGTTTGCAGACGGCCTTCGCGCAAAAAGCGGATCGCCACGATCCATTCAAATGGAAGCCAGGTGGTAAACATGCAAACTGTCTTTATGGATTCAATGTCTTAGGTCGAACGCGCGCACCGACTGCAATGAGGGAGGCACCGGAGACCACGGTATCACCTTCATTGAGCCCGTTAAGGACCTCGGCAAATCCACCACTGCGCAATCCTAGTTTTACGGGGGTTTTAACGACCAATCCCCTGTCCACCTGCAAGACCCAAGGATTGGCACTATCGGCCTCGCGCAGCGACACAGCAGGCACCAGCAGGGCCATTGGCCTGCGTGCTACTTCAATGTCCACTGAGACCGTCATGTCCTGTCGCAAGAATGCAGGGGGATTGTCAATATCAAGTTTGACGTCCACCGCGCCGGTTTGTGCGTTTACACCTGGATTGATGTAGGCCAATGCGGCCCCAAATTTTTGCTGGGGATACGCATCGGCCGAGACGAGCGCCTTTTGCCCCACGGCAATCAGCCTCAAGTTTTTCTCATCAATGGCCAGAACCAATTGGGTTTTCCCCTTGGGCGACAGCGTCATCAAAACCTTACCGGGTTGCACCACGTCGCCGACTTCGACGCTGCGGCCGATCAACGTGCCGCCTATGGGCGCATGGATCACGGCATACCGGGCGCGAGATTGCGCGCCATCCGCCGCGGCCTGGGCTTGACTCAATGCGCTTTGGGCCATAGCGTAGTCGCTGCCGCTCGGGCGAGTGGTCTCCAGCTGTTTTTGCGCTGCACTGACCTGGGAATCTGCGAGGTCTACTGCCTTGCGCACGTCGTCCAACGCCGCGTCGCCAATGAACCCTTGTTGGCGCAAACGCTGGCTGCGCGCTTGCGTGGCTTGGGCGTTTTGCAAATTGGTTTTGGCCTGGCGCAGGGCCTGCTCCGCCAACGGAGCTTGCAACTCGCGGATTTGACGCAGCCTGGCCTGCGCCTGCGTAACTGCCTCCTTGGATTGCCGCTCGGCGGCGCGCAAATCTGACGCGGCCAGCTCGATCAGTACGTCCTGTGCCTTGACCATGTCGCCCTCCCCCACGGGGATTTTGGTGACGGTCGAGATGATTTGCGATCCAACCTCGATACGGTGCGGGCTCTCCACATGGCCGCTGGCCACCACGGTCTGGACAAAATCGCGGCGCACCACGGCGTCCACCGGCACCACCGGGCCGCGCCACCAGTTCATCCCCCAATAGGTTCCTGCAACGACGGAAAGCGCAGCGATCACGTAAACCCATCGCAGCTTTGGCAATTTGGAAATATTGGTCATAGCACCCCACATAAATTGCAACACGTCGACAGTCAAAGTACTTCTGACCAGTACGGGGACGATCGTAGAGGCCCTGGCCGCTGCGATCATTGATTTAGGACAATGACCTCGCGACCTTGCGCTCAGCAGGGGGGGGGTTAAGCCTCGGCTATTTTCAGCAGCGTATCGATGCTGGCCACAAAGTCTTGCGCAAAGCTTTGCGGATTGAACAGGGGGCTTTCGTTCAGACGCTCGCGCATACCCATTCGCAATGCGTTAAGTGCCACAGGATCGCTGCACAGCTTGGTGACAATTGCGGCATAGCCTTCGACGTCGTCGGCGGCCAAATGCTCCAGGCCAACGGCTGCCAGCATGGCAGAACTTTGCCGCGACGCAGGCCGGTCGCCCCGGCAGGTGACTACGGGCACCCCCATCCACAGTGCTTCGCAAGTGGTGGTGCCTCCCGTAAAAGGAAATGTGTCCAAAGCGATATCGACTTCGCTGTACTCTTGAAGCATGGCGTCGTGCGCGCTGTCAGACTGAAAAATAATGCGGCTGGGATTGATGCCCCGCTGGCCAAACATGTCTCGCAGCCGGTTTTTGGTTGTGGGCTCGACCAGCGATTTCCACTTGATCAGCATCCGGCTGTTCGGTACCCCTTACTCAGGATGTTTTGAAAAGGCATGAAGCTCTGGGCCTGGGCCTGCTCCAGGCTCGCGCTTGCAGTGGTGTCGGTCCAGTAGGCGCGCTCGCTCACATAGTCTCTGGCCATCGCAGCCATTGGCAACCAGCAAA
>CAIYRQ010000043.1 GCA_903928635.1 uncultured beta proteobacterium
ACGGTGGCCGACCACGGCGCAGGCAAGTCTTACCTCGGATTTATTCTGTACGACCTGTTTTTCAAAGCACTCGACACGGGCCGCATCTACGGCATCGAGACGCGCGCCGAACTGGTGGAAAAGTCGCAGCAGCTGGCACAGCGCCTGGGCTTTTCCCGCATGGAGTTTCTGAACCTGAGTGTGGCGGACTCCACCACCTCGGCGCTGTTGCCATCGCAGATCGACCTGGTCACTGCGCTTCACGCGTGCGACACCGCCACCGACGACGCCATTGCGTTCGGATTGGCCAAGCACGCCCGCGCTTTTGCGCTGGTGCCATGCTGCCAAGCCGAAGTCGCACGCCATTTGGGTGGAAGCAGGGCGCTCATGCTGTCACGCACGCCGCTGGCCGAACTCTGGCGCCATCCCTTGCACGCACGAGAACTCGGCAGTCAGCTGACCAATGTGCTGCGTTGCCTGTACCTTGAGGCCATGGGCTACCAGGTCACGGTGACCGAGCTGGTGGGTTGGGAGCACAGCATGAAAAACGAGCTGATTCTGGCGCGCTACACCGGCCATAAGAAGCGCGCCGCCGCGGAGCGTTTGAAGGCGTTGCTCCAAGAGTTTGGCCTGGAGGCCTTGCTTGACAACCGGTTTACATTGCGCGTCGACAATTCCCTGACAACCACGGCAGATCGTGGCGCGTTGTAAGCTGCTTACAAACTAATTTCTCGGAGGAAATCAATGAAAAAATCCATCACTACCGCCTTGGCCATCGCGGCCATCGTTACCCTGACGGCCTGCGCCAATAGCAGCCCCGACCTGATCCGACGCGGCGACGCGCAAACCATGTCTTCGATCCAGGATGGCGTTGTCCTTTCCGTACGCGCTGTCACGGTGGATGGCAGCCAGAGCGGTGTGGGTGGCGTCGTTGGCGGCGTTGTGGGCGCCATTGCCGGTTCGGCGGGCAGCGGGGTACAGCGCGAGCAAAACGTGCTCGGCGTCCTGGGTGCGGTGGCCGGTGCTGCTGCCGGCAACGCCATCGAGCGCTTTAGCACCAAAGAGGATGCGGTGGAAATCATCGTTCAACTCAAAAATGGCGACCGGCGTTCGATCGTGCAGGCCGTTGGCAGCGAGAAGCTGGCACCCGGCGATAACGTGATCTTGGTCATCACGGGAGGCAAAGTACGCGTTTCCCGCGCCCCCGGCTGATCCATTGTTCAATCGGGGTCAGATTCCAATTTCATGGCACGCCTTCCCCGTTTGAGCATTGCTGGGTATGCCCACCACCTGATTCAGCGCGGCAACAACCGCCAGGTTATTTTTGCTAGTGAAGCTGACTGCCGCTTTTTTCTGGACTTGCTGACCGAGCACGCCAAGCAATGCGCCGTGGCGGTGCATGCCTATGTGCTGATGGACAACCACTTCCACCTGCTGGCCACACCTTCCACCGATGATGGCTTGGCAAAAATGATGCAAGCGGTAGGACGGCGTTACGTGCGCTACTTCAATGACCGGCAAAAGCGCACTGGCACTTTGTGGGAAGGGCGGTTCAAGTCCAGTCTGATTCAAACCGAACCTTATTTGCTGGCGTGCATGGCCTATATTGACCTGAATCCGGTGCGTGCGGGCATGGTGGCGCAGCCCGGTGACTACCACTGGTCGAGTTATGCAAACCACGCGGGCCAGCGACAGGAGCCGTGGCTCACACCCCATCCCTTGTACTGGGAATTGGGAAACACCCCGTTTGCAAGGGAGATGGCCTATGCCAATTTGGTGCAATCCGGCATTGCTTCGGTGCATCAAAGCGCCCTGACGGACGCCACCCTGCGCGGCTGGGCATTGGGCGAGCCCGAATTTGTAGCGGATTTGCAAAAGTACACGTCCCGTCGGGTCAGCAAAACAAAAGCAGGTCGGCCGCCTTTGACCGACAAATAAGCCAAATGTAGGTCTTGCCCGGCCACCCACCCGTTTGATGGAACTTAATCAACCTGTCCCCAATTAATCAAACACGTCCGAGGCCGACTATTAATTGGAATCTGACCCCAATTAAAATGCTTGGCACTTTTGTTGCAGTGCGGTATGCTCCCTACCCTTTTGTTCATTTTCAGGAGTGCGCCATGTCCACGGCAGCCGAAATCAAGCACCTTCAAGACCACGGTTTGTATGCATCGAGCCAGGAGCACGATGCCTGTGGCGTGGGCTTTGTGGCCCATATTCGGGGGGAAAAGAGCCACAGCATCGTGGCCAATGCGCTCAAGATTTTGGAAAACCTGGACCACCGGGGTGCAGTGGGTGCAGACAAGCTCATGGGGGACGGCGCCGGTATCCTGATTCAGCTGCCCGACGCCCTGTACCGTGAGGAAATGGCCCGCGCCGGTGTGGCGCCCGACGGCTCCATCGGTGTGGCATTGCCCGCCGCCGGTGAATACGGTGTGGGCATGATCTTTTTGCCCAAGGAGCACGCCTCCCGTCTGGCCTGCGAGCAAGAGATGGAGCGTGCGATCAAGGCCGAAGGCCAGGTCTTGCTGGGCTGGCGCGATGTGCCGGTCAATGTCGACATGCCCATGTCGCCCACGGTACGCCAAAAAGAACCCATCATCCGCCAGGTGTTCATCGGCCGCGGCAACGATGTGATCGTGCAAGACGCGCTGGAGCGCAAGCTGTATGTGATTCGCAAAACGGCCAGTGCCGCGATTCAGCACCTCAACCTGAAGCACAGCAAGGAATACTACGTTCCGAGCATGTCCAGCCGCACCGTGATTTACAAGGGGCTGTTGCTGGCAGACCAGGTGGGTACCTACTTCTACGACTTGCAAGACCCGCGTTGCGTGTCGGCTCTGGGTCTGGTGCATCAGCGCTTTTCCACCAACACCTTCCCCGAGTGGCCGCTGGCCCACCCCTACCGCTATGTGGCCCACAACGGTGAGATCAATACCGTCAAGGGCAACTACAACTGGATGAAGGCGCGCGAAGGCGTCATGTCGTCACCCGTGTTGGCCGCGGACCTGAAAAAGCTCTACCCCATCAGCTTCGCCGACCAGTCCGACACCGCGACCTTCGACAATTGTTTGGAACTGCTGACCATGGCCGGCTACCCGATTAGCCAGGCCATGATGATGATGATTCCCGAACCTTGGGAAAACCACACGACCATGGACGAGCGCCGCCGCGCGTTCTACGAGTACCACGCCGCCATGTTGGAGCCGTGGGACGGCCCGGCTTCCATCGTATTTACCGATGGCCGTCAGATCGGTGCCACCCTGGACCGCAACGGTCTGCGCCCCTCGCGCTACTGCATTACCGATGATGACCTGGTCATCATGGGTTCGGAGTCGGGCGTGCTGCCTGTGCCGGAAAACAAAATCGTGCGCAAATGGCGTCTGCAGCCCGGCAAGATGTTCCTGATCGACCTGGAGCAGGGTCGCATGATTGACGACGAGGAACTCAAGTCGGGTCTGGCCAATAGCAAGCCCTACAAGCAGTGGATCGACAACCTGCGCATCAAGCTCGACGACGTGGCCACCGACGTGACGGGCGATGCTGATGCCCCTGGCGCAGCGGGTGCCACCTTGTTGGACCGCCAGCAGGCCTTCGGCTTCACGCAAGAAGACTTGAAGTTCCTGATTGCTCCGATGGCGGCCAATGGCGAAGAAGCCCTGGGCTCTATGGGCAACGACAGCCCCCTGGCCGTGTTGTCGGACAAAAACAAACCGCTGTACAACTACTTCAAGCAGCTGTTCGCGCAGGTCACCAACCCGCCTATCGATCCGATCCGCGAAGCGATCGTGATGAGCCTGGTGTCCTTTGTAGGTCCCAAGCCCAACCTGCTGGACATCAACCAGGTCAACCCGCCGATGCGCCTGGAAGTGGCGCAGCCGGTGCTCAACTTTGCCGACATGGCCAAGCTGCGCAACATCGAGCGCCACACCAACGGCAAGTTCCGTTCGCACACGCTGGACATCACTTATCCGCTGGCCTGGGGCCATGAGGGCGTGGAAGCGAAATTGGCGTCTCTGTGCGCTGAGGCTGTGGATGCCATCAAGGGCGGCAACAACATTCTGATCATCAGCGACCGTGCGATGAACGCACAGCAAATTGCGATACCCGCGCTGCTGGCCTTGTCCGCCATCCACCAGCACCTGGTGCTGGAGGGCCTGCGCACCACCGCCGGTTTGGTGGTGGAAACCGGCACTGCCCGCGAAGTGCACCACTTTGCCGTGCTGGCGGGCTACGGCGCGGAAGCCGTGCACCCCTACCTGGCGATGGAAACCTTGGCGTCCATGAGCGAAGGCCTGCCCGGTGCGCTCAGCGCGGACAAAGCGATTTACAACTATGTGAAGGCGGTGGGCAAGGGTCTGTCCAAGATCATGTCCAAGATGGGCGTGAGCACCTACATGAGCTACTGCGGTGCGCAGTTGTTCGAGGCCATCGGCCTGTCCAGCGACACCGTGGCCAAGTACTTCACCGGCACACCCAGCCGGGTCGAAGGCATCGGCGTTTTTGAGATCGCCGAAGAAGCCATCCGTACCCACAAAGCAGCCTTCGGTGCCGACCCGGTGCTGGCCCATGCACTGGACGCGGGTGGCGAATACGCGTGGCGTGCGCGCGGCGAAGAGCACATGTGGACACCCGATGCGATTGCCAAGTTGCAGCACAGCACGCGCTCCAACAACTGGAACACCTACAAGGAATACGCCGAACTCATCAACGACCAGAGCCGCCGTCATTTGACGCTGCGCGGTCTGTTCGAATTCAAGATTGATCCGGCCAAAGCCATTCCGGTGGACGAAGTCGAACCTGCCAAAGAAATCGTCAAGCGTTTTGCCACGGGTGCGATGTCGCTGGGCTCCATTTCCACTGAAGCCCACGCCACACTGGCCATTGCCATGAACCGCATTGGCGGCAAGAGCAACACCGGCGAAGGCGGCGAAGATCCCTTGCGCTACCGCAACGAACTCAAAGGCATTCCGATCACCCAAGGCCAGACCATGTCAGACCTCTTGGGTAAAGAGATTTTTGAGGTGGATTACGCCTTGGACGCAGGTGACTCCATGCGCTCCAAGATCAAGCAAGTCGCCTCGGGCCGCTTCGGTGTGACCGCTGAGTATTTGAGCAGCGCAGACCAAATCCAGATCAAGATGGCCCAGGGCGCCAAGCCCGGCGAGGGTGGTCAGTTGCCGGGCAGCAAGGTGTCCGACTACATCGGTCGCCTGCGCCATTCGGTGCCGGGTGTGGGCCTGATTTCGCCCCCGCCGCACCACGACATCTATTCGATCGAAGACCTGGCTCAGCTGATCCACGATCTGAAAAACGTTGCGCCGCATTCCGACATCAGCGTCAAGCTGGTGTCTGAAATCGGTGTGGGCACGATTGCTGCGGGCGTGGCCAAGTGCAAGGCCGACCACGTGGTGATCGCCGGCCATGACGGCGGCACCGGTGCCTCACCCTGGTCGTCCATCAAGCATGCGGGCAGCCCCTGGGAAATCGGTTTGGCCGAAACCCAGCAAACCCTGGTGCTCAACCGCTTGCGCAGCCGCATCCGCGTGCAGGCCGACGGCCAGATGAAGACCGGCCGTGACGTCGCCATTGGCGCGCTGCTGGGCGCCGACGAATTTGGCTTTGCCACCGCACCGCTGGTGGTGGAAGGCTGCATCATGATGCGCAAGTGCCACCTCAACACCTGCCCGGTGGGGGTTGCCACGCAAGACCCGACACTGCGCAAGAAGTTTTCCGGCAAGCCGGAGCACGTGGTCAACTACTTCTTCTTCATTGCCGAAGAAGTACGCCACATCATGGCCCAGCTGGGCATTCGCAAGTTTGACGATTTGATTGGCCGCGCCGATCTGCTGGACATGCGCAAAGGCATTGAGCACTGGAAAGCCAGCGGCCTGGATTTTGGCCGCTTGTTTGCCCAACCCCAGGTGCCGACCGATGTGCCGCGCTTTCAAACGGAAGTTCAAGAACACGGTTTGGAAAAAGCGCTGGACAATGTACTGATTGCCAAGAGCCGCGCTGCGATCGACAAGGGCGAGCGTGTGCAGTTCATGGAAGTGGCGCGCAACGTCAATCGGTCTGTGGGCGCCATGCTCTCCGGCGCAGTTACCAAGGTACATCCTGAAGGCTTGCCGGACGACTCCATCCGCATTCAGCTCGAAGGCACTGGCGGCCAGTCCTTTGGCGCATTCTTGTGCAATGGCATTACCTTGTACCTGATCGGCGACGCCAATGACTACACCGGCAAAGGTCTGTCGGGCGGGCGCGTGGTGGTGCGTCCGAGCATTGACTTCCGGGGTGAGGCGGTACGCAACACCATCGTGGGCAACACCGTGATGTACGGCGCCACCACAGGCGAGGCCTTTTTCAGTGGTGTGGGCGGCGAACGCTTTGCCGTGCGCCTGTCCGGCGCAACCGCGGTGGTCGAAGGAACGGGCGACCATGGTTGCGAATACATGACCGGCGGCACAGTGGCGGTGCTGGGTAAAACCGGCCGCAACTTTGCCGCAGGCATGAGTGGCGGCATTGCCTATGTGTATGACGAGGATGGCCAGTTTGCCAGCCGTTGCAATACCAGCATGGTCACCCTTGAAAAAGTGCTGAGCGCCAAAGAGCAAGAAGCGCAGATCGACCGCGCTGTCTGGCACCGGGGCGAAGCCGACGAAGTGCAATTGCGCCGATTGCTGGAAGACCACAACCGTTGGACCGGGAGCAAGCGCGCACGTGAGTTGCTGGACAACTGGGATGCGTCACGCGCCAAGTTCGTCAAAGTATTCCCTGCCGAATACAAGCGCGCCTTGGCAGAGATTTATGCCAAGAAGCAGGCTGCTGCCAAGCCCGCAGCGGCCGCAGCGCTGTAAAGCACGCCCTACCACCGAACACAGGATCACCATCATGGGAAAAATTACCGGTTTCATGGAGTTTGAGCGCATCGAAGAGGGCTACAAGCCCGTCAATGAGCGCCTGAAGAACTACAAAGAGTTTGTGATTGGCCTGGACGACGCACATGCCAAGACCCAGAGCGCCCGTTGCATGGACTGCGGCACCCCGTTTTGCAACAACGGCTGCCCGGTCAACAACATCATTCCGGATTTCAACGACCTGGTGTTCCAGGGCGATTGGAAAAACGCGATTGACGTTTTGCATAGCACCAACAACTTTCCCGAGTTCACCGGCCGCATCTGCCCGGCACCCTGCGAAGCGGCGTGCACACTGAATGTCAATGACGACGCGGTAGGCATCAAGTCGATTGAGCACGCCATCATCGACCGCGCATGGTCCGAAGGCTGGGTCACACCCCAGCCTCCCAAAGCCAAGACCGGCAAAAAAGTGGCCATCGTCGGTTCCGGCCCGGCCGGTATGGCGGCGGCACAGCAGCTGGCCCGTGTGGGCCACGAAGTGACCTTGTTTGAAAAGAACGACCGCATCGGGGGCCTGCTGCGTTACGGCATTCCCGACTTCAAGATGGAAAAGTCGCACATCGACCGGCGTGCAGCCCAGTTGCAGGCCGAGGGTGTGACCATCCGCACCAGTGTGCTGGTGGGCGAAATGCCCAAGGGCTCCAAAGTGACGAACTGGGCCAAAGAAACGATTTCTGCAGCCCCGCTGCAAGCCGAATTTGACGCGGTGCTTCTGACTGGTGGCTCGGAGCAATCGCGCGATTTGCCAGTGCCCGGCCGTGAACTCGAAGGCATTCATTTCGCAATGGAGTTTTTACCCCAGCAAAACAAGGTCAATGCGGGCGACAAGCTCAAAGGCCAATTGCGCGCCGACGGCAAGCACGTGATCGTGATTGGCGGCGGCGACACCGGCAGCGATTGCGTGGGCACCAGCAACCGCCATGGCGCGGCCAGCGTGACCCAGTTTGAGGTCATGCCCCAACCGCCGGAAGAAGAAAACCGGCCCATGACCTGGCCCTACTGGCCGCTGAAACTGCGCACCAGTTCCAGCCACGAAGAGGGTTGCGTGCGTGAGTTCGCGGTCTCGACCAAAGCCTTTACCGGCGAAAAAGGCAAGGTCACCGGCCTGACCACGGTGCAGGTCGAGTTCAAAGACGGCAAGCTCACAGAGATCCCTGGAACCGAAAAGCACCACCAGGCAGACCTCGTGTTGCTGGCCATGGGTTTTGTGAATCCGGTGGCAACCGTCTTAGACGCCTTCGGCGTAGACAAAGATGCGCGCGCCAATGCCAAAGCCAGCACCGACGAGCGCGGTGGCTATGCCACCAATGTCAAGAAAGTGTTTGCCGCAGGTGATATGCGCCGTGGCCAGTCGCTGGTGGTGTGGGCAATTCGCGAAGGCCGCCAGGCTGCGCGCGCGGTGGACACCTTTCTGATGGGGCGCAGCGATCTGCCGCGTTAATTCAGTACCCTTTGTCGGTGGCGCCGCACCTGTTAGCGTCAACCCTTCGTAAAGGCCTGTGGGTGGGCGCCAGATTATTCGGGTAATCCCGTATGATCGGCGCTCATTTTGCTTGTCACCATGCCAACTTTCCCCGATGCCCTCGTTGAACTCAATCACCTAACCTTTGGTTACGGTGAGCGCGTCATCCTGGACGACGTGTCGATGCAAGTTCCGCGCGGCAAGGTGACGGCGCTGATGGGAGCGTCTGGCGGCGGAAAAACAACCATCCTGCGTTTGATCGGCGGCCAAAACCGCGCCCAGTCCGGCACATTGCTGTTTGACGGGCAAGACATCACGCCCATGCACCAAAAAGAGCTGTATGCTGCGCGCCGCCGCATGGGCATGCTGTTTCAGTTCGGTGCGTTGTTTGCTGATTTGTCGGTGTATGAGAACGTGGCTTTTCCACTGCGCGAGCACACCGATCTGTCCGAAGCATTGATCCGCGACATCGTGTTGATGAAGCTCAACGCAGTCGGTTTGCGTGGTGCGCGTGACCTCATGCCCAGCGAGGTATCCGGCGGTATGGCGCGGCGCGTTGCATTGGCACGGGCTATTGCGTTGGATCCGGAGCTTGTGATGTATGACGAGCCTTTCTCCGGACTTGACCCGATTTCTCTGGGCACCGCGGCGCATTTGATTCGCCAACTCAACGACACCATGGGCTTGACCAGTATTTTTGTGTCGCACGAGCTGGAGCAAACCTTTGCGATCGCCGACCACGTGGTGATTCTGGCCAACGGCAAAGTGGCAGTTCAGGGCACGCCCGACGAAGTGCGCAACAGCACTGATCCACTGGTCTACCAGTATGTGCACGCCTTGGCGGACGGACCGGTGCGGTTTCATTACCCCAGCGTCAGCGTGCAAGACGACTTTGGACCGGAGCGTGCAGCATGAGCGGATTCCATCCCCGCAACGTTGGCTATGCGGTGCGCCGCCAGGTGGCGGACATCGGCCATGGTGCGCGCCTGTTTTTTCGTCTGCTCACCACACTGCCGGACAGCTTGCGCCGTTTTGCGCTGGTGCGCGACCAAATTCACTTTCTCGGCAACTACTCGCTGGTCATCATTGCAGTGTCTGGCCTGTTTGTTGGCTTTGTTTTTGGACTGCAGGGCTACTACACGCTGCAGCGTTACGGCTCCTCCGAGGCGCTGGGTCTGTTGGTGGCGCTGAGTTTGGTGCGTGAACTCGGGCCGGTGGTCACGGCTTTGCTTTTTGCCGGGCGCGCCGGAACTTCACTCACTGCGGAAATTGGCTTGATGAAAGCGGGCGAACAAATCAGTGTGATGGAGATGATGGCCGTCGACCCGGTCTTGCGTGTCTTGGCACCTCGCTTTTGGGCGGGTGTGATCACCATGCCGCTGCTGGCGGCAGTGTTCAGCGCCATGGGCATTATTGGCGGCTGGGTCGTGGGGGTGCTCATGATCGGTGTGGATTCGGGCTCCTTCTGGAGTCAAATCCAGGGCGGCGTGGACGTATGGCGCGACGTGGGCAACGGCATCATCAAAAGTGTGGTGTTCGGCTTCACCGTGACATTTGTGGCTTTGTTGCAAGGATTTGAGGCCCAGCCCACGCCGGAAGGTGTGGCCAGCGCCACGACCCGCACGGTGGTGGTGGCCTCTTTGGCAGTATTGGCGTTGGACTTTATCCTGACCGCCATGATGTTTACGATTTAACGGTGACTAGAAAGGTGTTGCATGCAGCGCTCTAAAAATGATGTGTGGGTAGGGCTGTTTGTGCTGATCGGGGCCGTTGCTATTTTGTTTCTGGCACTGCAGTCGGCCAATTTGCTGAGTTTGAGCTTCCAAAAAACCTATGCGGTGACGGCGAAGTTTGACAACGTGGGCGGTCTCAAACCCAAGGCCGCCGTACGCAGCGCAGGAGTGGTCGTGGGCCGGGTGGAAAAAATCGTGTTCGACGACAAGTCCTTCCAGGCGCGCGTGGTACTGGCCATGGAGAGCCGCTATGTGTTCCCCAAAGACAGCTCGCTCAAAATTCTCACCAGCGGCCTGCTCGGCGAGCAGTACCTGGGGATTGAGGCCGGAGCGTCCGATGAAGTGCTGGCTGCGGGCGACACCATTTCCAGCACCCAGTCGGCGGTGGTGCTCGAGAGTTTGATCAGCCAGTTTCTGTACAGCAAGGCTGCTGATGGCGCCGGGCCGAAGGCGGCAGATTGAGCCTATGGCATTGACGGGCTTGCGCACAAAGCATTGGCTGGCACATGCTGCGATCGGGGCAGCGGCCAGCCTGTTTTGCGTATGCAGCCAGGCGCAGTCGTCCCAGCCCGATCCACGCGATCCTTTGGAGTCGATCAACCGTGCGGTGTATTCTTTTAACGACGTGCTAGACCGTGCCGTGATCCGACCGGTGGCCAATGCCTATGTCAAAGCGGCGCCGCATTGGGTGCGCAAGGGTGTGACCAATTTCTTTGGCAATCTTGGCGACGTTTGGTACGCCGTGAACAATGCCATCACCTTGAAACGGCAAGCTGCGAGCGACAGCGTGGGGCGCGTCATGATCAACAGCACGCTGGGCGTCTTGGGCTTGATTGATGTGGCCAGCGATATGAATATTGAAAAGCATCCTGCGGACTTTGGCTTGACGCTAGGGCGCTGGGGTGTCAGCCCAGGTCCTTATGTCGTGGTACCCGTTTTGGGCCCCTATACCTTGCGTGAGGTAGTGGCTTGGCCGGTGGATTACCAAGGAAATTTGGTGTCACACGTCCAAGACATGCCCACGCGTGATGGATTGACGGCCCTCAGTGCGCTTGATTTACGGGCGAGTTTCCTCAAGGCCGGTGAGGTTATAGACGGTGCGGCGCTGGACGCCTACTCCTTCACCCGGGATTCTTATTTTCAGCGGCAGCGCTACCGCCTCTACGATGGTGAGGAGCCTGACAGTCCCGAGCCTGCGCCGTAAAATTGAGCTGCAACACAAGGAAGTTTATGAATCGTCAGCTATTTATCCGCCTAGCCGCAACGCTTGGCATGGCCGCGGTGCTGTTTGCGGGCCGGGCGTGGGCCGATGACGAGGCACCGGACGCGTTCATCAAGCGTGTCTCAGTGGACGTGCTCGATACCATCAAGGCCGACAAGGCGATGCGCAGCGGAGACATTCCCCGCATCGTGACCCTCGTGGATACGCGCATCATGCCGCACGTGGATTTTCAGCGCATGACCGCCTCGGCCGTGGGCCCGGGTTGGCGACAGGCCACACCTGAGCAGCAAAAGCGCTTGCAAGATGAGTTCAAGATTTTGTTGGTGCGCACCTATGCGGGTGCCCTTTCGCAAGTGAGCGACCAAGTGGTTGTCATTAAGCCATTGCGTGCATCTCCCGAGGACAAAGAACTGGTCGTCAAGACCGAAGTGCGCGGTGGCGGCGACCCAATCCAGTTGGATTACCGGCTTGAAAAGACACCGGGCCAGGGTTCGGGCTGGCGCATCTACAACCTCAATGTGTTGGGCGTGTGGTTGGTGGAAACTTACAAAAGCCAGTTTGCCCAGGAAATCAACGCCAAAGGCATTGATGGCTTGATTGAGTCGCTGGCCACGCGCAACAAAACGAACAGCAAAAAGGTCTGAGGTGTTGCAACTTCCAGCTTCCTTGACGCATGACCAGGCCTCCGCTTGCTTGCGAGAACTGGGCCAAGCGCTGAAGTCCGAGGCAAGCCCTGCGGTGTTGAACGCTACGGCATTGACCAGCTTTGATTCGTCCGCGCTGGCAGTCTTACTGGAACTGCAACGGGCAGGTGCGCGGCTGAACAAAAAAGTCGTAGTGCAGGGGCTGTCCGATCGGTTGATGGCCCTGGCAACCCTTTATGGCGTAGAGGCACTGCTTGGTGGCGCGTAAAATCGCGCCTTCCCATGCTTGCTATCTCTTTCCAATCCATCTCCAAAGCCTATTCGTCCCCCAAAGGACCGCCCGGCAGCAAATTCCTCGCAGTGGACGACGTCAGCCTCGGTATTGAGGAAGGCGAGTTTTTCGGCCTGCTCGGCCCCAATGGCGCGGGCAAAACCACCATGATCAGCATGCTGGCGGGCCTGACCCGTCCGACGTCTGGCTCTGCGAGTGTGCTGGGAAGTGACGTTCAAAAAGACTTTGCAGCCGCGCGCCGCAAGCTCGGCGTGGTGCCGCAGGAGTTGGTGTTTGACCCGTTTTTCAATGTGCGCGAGGCCTTGCGCATCCAGTCCGGCTATTTCGGCGTCAAGAACAACGACGCCTGGATCGACGAGTTGCTGGAAAGCCTGGGCCTGGCCGACAAAGCCAACGCCAACATGCGCCAGCTCTCCGGTGGCATGAAGCGCCGGGTACTGGTCGCACAGGCGCTGGTGCACAAGCCACCGGTCATCGTGCTTGACGAACCCACCGCCGGTGTCGACGTGGAGCTGCGCCAAACGCTGTGGCAGTTCATTGCCAAGCTCAACAAAGAAGGCCACACCGTGCTGCTGACCACGCACTACCTGGAAGAGGCCGAAGCCTTGTGTGGTCGCATCGCCATGCTCAAGTCCGGGCGCATTGTGGCCCTGGACCACACCAGCACCCTGCTCAAGGCGGCCTCCAGCAATGTGCTGCGCTTCAAGGTGGACGGCGCTTTACCCCCGGCGTTGGCTGCACAGGCCCGCGTGACCGGTCGTATCGTGCAATTTCCGGCGCATGACGCACTGGAAATTGAGCGCTTTTTGGCGGCCGTGCGGGAGTCGGGCTTGGTGGCGCAGGACGTGGAAATTCGCAAGGCAGACCTGGAAGATGTGTTTTTGGATGTGATGCAAAAGCACTCAGGCCAGACTGCGGCAGCGGAGGTGGCAGCATGAACGGCTGGCAGACCCTCCTCTACAAAGAAATTCTGCGCTTCTGGAAGGTTGCGTTTCAAACCATCGCCGGTCCGGTGCTCACGGCCATGCTGTACCTGCTTATTTTTGGCCACGCGCTGGAAGACCATGTGAAGGTTTACGACCAGGTCAGTTACACCGCGTTTTTGGTGCCCGGCCTGGCCATGATGAGCTTGTTGCAAAACGCGTTTGCTAATAGCTCCTCCTCGCTCATCATGAGCAAGGTCATGGGCAATTTGGTGTTCCTTCTGCTCACGCCGCTGTCCTACTGGCACTGGTTTGTCGCCTATGTGGGTGCTGCGGTGGTGCGCGGATTGGTGGTGGGTGCCGGGGTGTTTGTCATATCGTCGCTGTTCACCTCTATCGGTTTTGCCCAGCCCTGGTTTATTGTGGCCTTCGCGGTGATGGGTGCGGCGCTCATGGGAACGCTGGGACTGATTGCGGGTTTGTGGGCAGAAAAGTTTGACCAGCTTGCGGCATTTCAAAACTTTGTCGTCATGCCCATGACGTTTTTGAGTGGTGTGTTTTATTCCATCCATTCCTTGCCCGCCTTCTGGCAGGGCGTGAGCCACTTCAACCCGTTTTTCTACATGATCGACGGTTTTCGCTACGGCTTTTTTGGCGTCAGCGACGTCTCACCCTGGCTGAGCTTGGGCGTGGTTGGCGTGGCACTGCTGCTGGTCAGCGGTATTGCCCTGCAGCTGCTGCGCAGCGGCTACAAGATTCGCAGCTGATTTTTTTCGTAACTCCCCCATGACAGCCGACCAACTCCAAGCCCTGATCACCGCAGGCCTGCCCTGTGACCACTGCGCGCTCGAAGGCGATGGCCGCCATTGGTACGCCACCATCGTGTCTGCTGCGTTTGAAGGCAAGCGCCTGATTGCGCGCCACCAGCAGGTCTACGCCACGCTGGGCACCCGCATGCAAACGGACGAGGTGCATGCCTTGTCGATGAAGACCTACACCCCGGCTGAGTGGGCCCAACAATCGGCCTGAGCCGCATACGACACCATGGACAAACTCCTTATTCGTGGCGGGCGCATCCTGCAGGGCACGGTGCCCATTTCAGGCGCCAAGAACGCTGCCTTGCCCGAGCTGTGCGCCACCTTGCTGACCGCTGAGCCAGTGACGCTGCGCAACGTGCCGCGCCTGCAAGACGTCTCGACCATGCTCAAACTGATCCGTCACATGGGCGTTCAGATGGAGCAGCATGCCGATGGCAGCGTGAGCGCCAATGCAGGCGGTTTGAACCTGCCCGAAGCCCCCTACGAGCTGGTCAAGACCATGCGCGCCTCGGTGCTGGCGCTGGGCCCCTTGCTCGCGCGGTTTGGCCACGCCAAGGTGTCGCTGCCGGGCGGTTGCGCCATTGGTTCGCGCCCCGTCGACCAGCATCTGCGTGGACTAACCGCCATGGGCGCTGACATTGCGGTGGAGCACGGCTACATGGTGGCCAAGCTCGGTGGCGGTCGCAAACGCCTCCAAGGCGCACGCATCACCACCGATATGGTGACCGTCACCGGCACAGAAAACTTCCTCATGGCCGCCGCACTGGCCGAGGGCGAAACCATTTTGGAAAACGCTGCTCAGGAACCCGAGATCCCCGACCTGGCGGAAATGCTGATCGCCATGGGCGCGCGCATTGAAGGCCATGGCACCAGTCGCATCCGTATTCAGGGCGTAGAGGCTTTGCATGGATGCGAGCACCAGGTGGTGGCCGACCGGATTGAGGCTGGAACCTTTCTGTGCGCCGTGGCGGCGACCGGTGGCGATGTGCTGCTGCAGCACGGCCGCGCTGACCACTTGGATGCGGTCATTGAAAAACTCTGTGCAGCGGGCGCTACCGTGACTGCTGTGGAAGGTGGAATCCGCGTGCAGTCCAGCGGGCGCTTGCAAGCGCAGGGCTTTCGTACCACCGAGTACCCCGGTTTTCCTACCGATATGCAAGCCCAGTTCATGGCGCTCAACTGCATCTCCAACGGCACCTCCAAAACCACAGAAACGATTTTTGAAAACCGCTTCATGCACGTGAACGAACTCGTGCGACTGGGCGCCAACATCCAGATTGAGGGCAAAGTGGCGCTGGTGCAGGGTGTTGCAGCCTTGTCGGGCGCCACGGTGATGGCCACCGATTTGCGCGCGTCAGCCTCCTTGGTGATTGCCGGGCTGGTGGCGCAGGGCGAGACCGTGGTCGAACGGATTTACCATTTGGACCGCGGCTACGACCAGATGGAGTCCAAGCTGCGCGGCCTGGGCGCCGACATTGAACGCATCAAATAGCCACTGTCGCCGATCTGAAACTGCACTGAACCCACCAGCGAGACCCGCCATGATCACCATCGCCTTGTCCAAAGGCCGCATTTTTGAAGAGACGTTGCCGCTGCTGCGCGCTGCAGGCATTGAGGTGCTCGACGATCCTGAAAAATCGCGCAAGCTGATTCTGGATACCAACCAGCCCGGCGTGCGGGTGCTGGTCGTGCGCGCCACTGACGTGCCGACCTATGTGCAATTTGGCGGTGCCGACATGGGCATTACCGGCAAAGACACGCTGCTGGAGCACGGTGGCGACTGGGGCAGCGCTACGAGTGGCGCCGGCCTGTTTCAGCCCCTGGACTTGCAAATTTCCAAGTGCCGCATCAGCGTGGCCGTGCGCGCCGATTTTGACTACGCCCACGCGGTGCGCCAGGGCGCGCGCCTGAAAGTGGCGACCAAGTACGTCGCCATAGCGCGGGAATTTTTTGCCGGCAAAGGCGTGCACGTCGATCTGATCAAGCTCTACGGAAGCATGGAGCTGGCGCCCCTGGTTGGCATGGCGGACGCGATTGTGGATTTGGTGTCCACCGGCAACACGCTCAAGGCCAATCAGCTGGTCGAGGTGGAACACATTATGGACATTAGCGCCCGCCTAGTGGTCAACCAAGCGGCGCTCAAGCTCAAGCGCGAACCCATTCGCGCCATCATCAACGCCTTCGCCGGCGCTATTGGCAAGCCCTGATTTTCTCATGTCCTTCACCGCAACGCCTGCCCGTCTGTCCACCCAGGACGCCGATTTCGAGGCGCAGTTCACTGCGCGCCTGCACTGGTCGGCGGACACCGACGCTGACATCGAACAGCGGGTCGCTTCTATCCTGGCCGATGTGCAGCGCCGGGGCGATGCCGCGTTGTTGGAATACACCGCGCGCTTTGACGGCTTGCAGGCCGAGAGCGTATCGGCTTTGGAGCTGACGCAGGCGGAACTGAAGGCTGCGTTTGAGGCTATTTCACCCGCTGAGCGCCAGGCGCTGGAGTTTGCCGCGGCGCGGGTGCGCAGCTACCACGAGGCGCAAAAGCAGGCCTGCGGCCAGAGCTGGAGCTACCGCGACGCCGACGGCACGCTCTTAGGCCAAAAAGTCACGCCTCTGGACCGCGTGGGCATTTATGTGCCTGGCGGCAAGGCAGCCTATCCGTCCAGCGTGCTGATGAACGCCATCCCCGCCCATGTGGCCGGGGTGACCGACATCATCATGGTGGTGCCGACGCCGCAGGGAGTGAAAAATCCGCTGGTGCTGGCGGCAGCCTATGTGGCGGGTGTGAGCCGCGCGTTCACCGTGGGCGGCGCTCAGGCCGTGGCGGCGCTGGCCTACGGCACAGCCACCCTTCCCGCAGTGAACAAAATCACCGGTCCCGGCAACGCCTATGTGGCAGCCGCCAAGCGCCGCGTGTTTGGCACGGTGGGTATCGACATGATCGCCGGTCCGAGCGAGATTCTGGTGCTGGCCGACGGCAGCACGCCGCCGGACTGGGTGGCCATGGATTTGTTCAGCCAGGCTGAGCACGACGAACTGGCGCAAAGCATCTTGCTGTGCCCCGATGCGGCTTACATCGCCCAGGTGCAAGCCTCGATTGACCGTTTGCTGCCGCACATGCCTCGCGCTGAGATCATCGCCAAGTCATTGAGCGGCCGTGGCGCCTTGGTGCACACCCGCAGCATGGAAGAGGCCTGCACCCTGAGCAACCGCATCGCCCCCGAGCATCTGGAAGTCTCCAGCGCCGATCCCCACCGATGGGAGCCCCTGTTGGTGCACGCTGGGGCCATCTTTTTGGGCGCTTACACCAGTGAGTCCTTGGGGGACTACTGCGCCGGGCCCAATCACGTGCTACCCACCTCGGGTACTGCCCGCTTTTCCAGCCCGCTGGGCGTGTACGACTTTCAAAAGCGCAGCAGCCTGATTGAGGTCAGTGCAGCAGGCGCACAAGTTTTGGGGCCAGTGGCTGCGACGCTGGCCTATGGCGAAGGCTTGCAAGCCCACGCCCGCGCCGCCGAAATGAGGTTGAAATGAACAGCCCCTTGGCGCCAAGCGCAGAGACTTTGGTGCAGCAGCGCATTCGCGGCGATGTACAGGCCATGCATGCCTACGTGGTGCAAGACCCGCAGGGCATGGTCAAGCTCGACGCGATGGAAAACCCCTTCCCTCTGAGCCCTGAGCTGCAATCGGCCTTGGGTGCGCGTCTCGGTGCCGTGGCGCTGAACCGCTACCCCGGCGTCCGCGTGAACGACTTGCGCCAGGCGCTGGCGCAGTATGCGCACATGCCCGCGGGCTACGACATCATTTTGGGAAACGGCTCGGATGAGCTGATTTCTTTGATCAGCATGGCCTGCGCGGTGCCGAGCGATGCCCGCACAGGGAAAAAGCCGGTGGTACTTGCACCCGTGCCCGGTTTTGTGATGTACGCCGTGAGCGCGCAGTTGCAGGGCATGGATTTTGTCGGCGTACCCCTCACGCCGGACTTCGCGCTGGACCTGCCCGCCATGCTTAGCGCCATCGCGCGCACCCAGCCGGCCGTGGTCTATCTGGCCTATCCCAACAACCCGACCGCCAATCTATGGGATGAGGCCGACATGGCGCAGGTCGTTGCCGCCGCACGGCAATGTGGCAGCCTGGTCGTGCTCGATGAGGCCTACCAACCGTTTTCCAGCCGCAGTTACTGGGACACCATCCGCGCCCAACCCGAAGCCCACAGCCATGTGCTGTTGATGCGCACGCTGAGCAAATTTGGCCTGGCGGGCGTGCGGCTGGGTTACTTGATGGGCCCCATAGCATTGGTGGCGGAGCTCGACAAAGTGCGTCCGCCCTACAACATCAGTGTGCTGAACTGCGAATGCGCTTTGTTTGCGCTAGAACATGCCGACGCATTTGCCCAGCAGGCAAAGACAATTTGCGACGAACGTGATCGATTGCTGCAGGCTTTGCGGACGATGCCCCGGCTCACCGCGTGGGACAGCCAGGCCAATATGATTTTGGTGCGCGTGGCCGGCCAAAGCGGGACGGACGAGGCGCAGCGAGTGTTTGAGGCGCTGCGCAGCCACGGCGTGCTGATTAAGAACGTTTCTAAAATGCACCCCGTATTGGCGGGTTGTCTGCGCCTGACCGTGGGCACCGCCATCGAAAACACCCAGCTGCTCGCAGCATTAGAGGCCTCACTATGACCCAAACTGCCCTGACTGAAGTGCACCTGTCCCCCGCTGGCGGCCCCCGTGCCGCGCGCACGGCCGAAGTGGATCGCACCACAGCGGAGACGCGGATCCACGTCAAACTGAATCTGGACGGCAGCGGCCGGTCGCGCCTGTCCACCGGCATCGGCTTTTTTGACCACATGCTCGACCAGATCGCGCGACATGGTTTGATTGACCTGGAGATCGAAGCCGAAGGTGATTTGCACATTGACGGCCACCACACGGTGGAAGACGTGGGCATCACCCTGGGCCAGGCGGTACACAAGGCCGTGGGGGACAAAAAGGGCATCCGCCGCTATGGCCATGCCTATGTCCCGCTGGACGAGGCCTTGTCGCGGGTGGTGATTGATCTGTCCGGTCGCCCCGGCTTGACCATGAACATTCCTTTTACCAGCGGGGTGATTGGTGGCTTTGACACCCAGCTCACGCACGAATTTTTCCAAGGCTTTGTGAACCACGCCGGCGTGACGCTGCACATTGACAACCTCAAAGGGGATAACGCCCACCACCAGGCCGAAACCGTGTTCAAAGCCTTTGCCCGCGCTTTGCGCAGCGCATTGGAATACGATCCACGCGCACTGGAGGCTATTCCCTCTACCAAGGGCTCGCTGTAGCCCGCCACTGTCCGCTGCCCCATCGCCTTCTGGAATGAAAACTGTCGCGATTGTTGATTACGGCATGGGCAATTTGCGCTCGGTGACCCAAGCCGTCATGCATGCGGCCGAGCACGAGGGTGTGCAGGCCGTTTGGGCCCGTACGCCGCAAGAGGTGATGGACGCCGAGCGCGTAGTGCTTCCCGGTCAAGGCGCGATGCGTGACTGCATGCGCGAGCTGCACGACTCGGGCATGCTGCCTGCCGTTCTGCACGCCGCCGCCCACAAACCCCTCATGGGCGTGTGCGTGGGCATGCAAATGCTGCTGGACCACAGCGAGGAGCAGGACACGGCTTGCCTGGGCCTGATGCCTGGCAATGTGGTCAAGTTCGATTTGCAGGGGCAATTCCAAGCCGATGGAAGCCGCTTCAAGGTGCCGCAAATGGGCTGGAACCAGGTCTGGCGCAACAACCATGGCCGGGCGCCGCACCCGGTGTGGGGCGAGGTGCCCGACGGAAGCTACTTCTATTTTGTGCACAGTTATTACGCAAAACCGTCCGATGCACGCCACATCGTGGGTGAAACCGACTATGGTTCGCGTTTTTGCTCAGCCATTGCACGCGATAATATTTTCGCTACCCAATTTCATCCGGAAAAGAGCGCACAACAAGGCTTGGCGCTGTACCGCAATTTCCTGCGCTGGAATCCGTAAATCGTTTTCTTTGCTTTTCTTCTTTCACCACCGCTAAAGCACCATGCTGTTAATTCCCGCGATTGACCTCAAAGACGGCCACTGTGTTCGCCTGAAACAGGGCGATATGGACCAATCCACCACTTTTGGCGAAGACCCGGCGGTCATGGCGCGCAGCTGGGTGGACAAAGGGGCGCGGCGCTTGCATTTGGTGGATTTGAACGGCGCGTTTGCCGGCCACCCTAAGAATGAAGCGGCCATCCGCAAGATCTTGAAAGAGGTGGGCAGCGAGGTCGATGTGCAGCTCGGTGGTGGTATCCGCGATCTGGATACCATTGAGCGCTACTTGGACGCCGGTCTGCGCTATGTGATTATTGGTACTGCTGCGGTCAAAAACCCTGGCTTTTTGCAAGACGCCTGCACCGCTTTTGGCGGCCACATCATCGTGGGCCTGGACGCGCGTGACGGCAAGGTGGCCACCGATGGCTGGAGCAAGCTCACCCGCCATGATGTCGTGGACCTGGGCAAAAAGTTTGAGGACTACGGCGTCGAATCCATTATTTACACCGACATTGGGCGCGACGGCATGCTCAGCGGCATCAATATCGAAGCCACGGTGAAACTGGCGCAGGCGTTGACGATTCCGGTAATTGCGTCGGGTGGCTTGAGCAATTTGGCCGATATCGAGGCGCTGTGCGCCGTGGAAGACGAAGGCGTGGAGGGCGTGATCTGCGGCCGTGCCATTTACACCGGCGACTTGGACTTTGCTGCCGGACAGGCCCGCGCCGACGAAATCAATGGCTGATGGCGGCGCGCTGTGCCGCAGCGAAACCCTGCACGGCCAGCCCGGCCAGCGGCTCACGCTGGCCAATGGCGACTCCGTTTGGGTGGCGCTGCAAGGCGCCCATGTGGTGTCATGGCGTGCAGCCCGGCGTGAGCGCCTCTACTTAAGCCCTCGCAACCACTGGGATGGACACAGTGCCATTCGCGGTGGCGTGCCGGTGTGTTTTCCCCAGTTCAACCAGCGCGGCAGCCTGCCCAAGCACGGGTTTGCGCGCAATCTTGCGTGGACCGTGGGCCCATCCAAGGTGCAAGACGACGAAGTGCAGCAAGACTTTCTGCTTGCGTCGAGCCCTCAGACCCAGGCGTTTTGGTCACAACAATTTGAGGCAACTGTGCGGGTTGTGCTGACGCCCGGCGCATTGGCGGTCGCTCTGTTGGTACACAACACCGACGACACACCCTTGGAATTCTCAGGTGCCCTGCACACGTACTTGGCGGTTGACCGGATTGAACAGGTGCGTTTGACCGGCTTGCAAGGTCAAGCCGAGTGGGACGCTTTGAGCGACCGGCACGCCAGCGCGGCTGCAGAACTGCAATTCGACGGCGAATTCGACCGCGTGTACGACGCCGCACTTTCGCCCTTGCACCTGCATGACGGTGCCA
This sequence comes from uncultured beta proteobacterium, assembly GCA_903928635.1. GTDB lineage: Bacteria > Pseudomonadota > Gammaproteobacteria > Burkholderiales > Burkholderiaceae_C > Allorhodoferax. Next base: position 21,427 of record CAIYRQ010000043.1, read on the forward strand.
GCCGACTTGAAGTAAGTCAAAGCGCGAGCTGGGCACACAGCGTGGTGTGGAACCCAGGGCGCGAAAAATGCGCGGCCATGGCCGACTTGCCCAGCGAGGGATACGCGCACTTTGTCTGCGTGGAAGCAGCCCAAGTCATGTCGCCGATCACGGTGCCCTCTTCCGGGACCTGGCAGGGATGGCAGCGACTTTGTGTACTGGAGGATTGACGATGCTGGCCAAACGCATCATCCCTTGCCTGGACGTGACCGGTGGCCGCGTGGTGAAGGGCGTGAATTTTGTGGAGCTGCGCGATGCGGGAGACCCGGTAGAAATTGCCGCCCGCTACAACGACCAGGGTGCCGACGAATTGACGTTCCTGGACATCACGGCCACCAGCGACGCGCGCGATGTGATTCTCCACATCATCGAGGCGGTGGCCTCGCAGGTCTTTATTCCCTTGACGGTGGGCGGCGGTGTGCGCACCGTGGACGATGTGCGTCGAATGCTTAACGCAGGTGCCGACAAAGTGAGCTTTAACTCAGCCGCCATCGCCAACCCCCAAGTGATTGAAGCCGCTTCCCACAAATACGGCGCCCAGTGCATCGTGGTGGCAATAGACGCCAAACGACGCCAAGGTGAGGCGCTTGCGCTGCGCGGACCGGGTTGGGATGTGTTCAGCCATGGCGGACGCCAGAACACGGGACTGGACGCCGTGGTTTGGGCAACCGACATGGCGCGGCGCGGTGCTGGTGAAATTTTGCTCACCAGCATGGACCGCGACGGCACCAAATCCGGTTTTGACTTGGAGCTGACCCGCGCCGTGGCGGATGCCGTGCCGGTGCCCGTGATCGCATCCGGCGGCGTGGGTACGCTGGACCACTTGGCCGACGGCGTGAGCATAGGCGGCGCTGATGCAGTGCTGGCGGCGAGTATTTTTCACTACGGCGAATTCACCGTCGGACAGGCCAAAGCGCGCATGGCCGCCCGTGGCATTCCTGTGCGATGGGATGCACGATGAGCTGGCTCGACGACATTCGCTGGGACGCGCAGGGCTTGGTGCCTGCGATTGCGCAGGAGCAGGGCAGCAAAGATGTGCTGATGTTCGCGTGGATGGACCGGGAGGCTTTGCAAAAGACCGCCGAGCTGGGCCGCGCCGTCTACTTCAGCCGTTCACGCAACAAGCTGTGGTTCAAGGGTGAAGAGTCCGGCCATCTGCAGGTCGTCCACGAAATCCGCGTGGACTGCGACGCCGACGTGGTGCTGCTGACCGTCACCCAGCAGGGGCATACTCCCGGGATTGCCTGCCATACTGGGCGTCACAGCTGCTTTTTCAGTGTGCTGAAAGACGGGGTGTGGCAGCCCGTGGACCCTGTCTTGAAAAATCCTGATTCCATCTACAAGTAGCACCATGCCTTCCACTGATTTGTCCCAAGACGCTTTGGCGCGTCTGGCAGCCGTCATCGAAACCCGCAAAGCGGCCAACGGCGGCGACCCCGCCGCCAGCTATGTGGCGCGCCTGCTGCACCAGGGACCCGACGCGTTTCTGAAAAAAATCGGCGAGGAAGCCACCGAAGTCGTCATGGCAGCCAAAGACGCCGACCACGGTGGCGACGCCACAAAAATTGTGAATGAGGTGGCCGATCTTTGGTTCCACTGCCTGATTGCGCTGGCCCATTACGACCTGACGCCTGGCCACGTGGTGGCCGAACTCGAACGTCGTGCGGGCACCAGCGGCATCGAAGAAAAAGCCTTGCGCAAGGCTGTTTTGCGTGATGCTCAGGGTGGCTAGCTCCGGTACCCTCTTGAAACCGATGGATTCCACCATGACATCCCACAGCGTTGACCACGATCCCAACTGCCTGTTTTGCAAAATTGTCGCCAAACAGATCCCCTCGCGCCCGGTGTACGAGGACGACGATTTTTATGCGTTTCACGACATCGCGCCTTGGGCGCCGGTGCATTTTCTGCTGATCCCCAAGGCGCATATCCCTTCGATGGCCCACATCACTGAAGACCACGCCGCCCTCATGGGACGCATGATGGCCTTGGTGCCCCAACTGGCATTGCAGGAGGGATGCAACCCGTACCCGGACGGCGGTTACCGGCTGGTGACGAATACCGGAGCCGAAGGAGGCCAGGAGGTGCGGCATCTGCATTTCCATATCATGGGCGGCTCACGACCCTGGCTGCGCGGCTAAAGCACCCGGCAGCACGCAGATATTTGGCGGCGACTAGAATTCCACCACCTCATTAGGAGAACATCATGGGTTTGTCTACCACGCATCTGATCATTTTTTTGGTCATCATCGTTGTGATCTTCGGCACCAAAAAGTTGCGCAATATCGGCGCCGATTTGGGCGGCGCGGTCAAGGGCTTTAAGGACGGCATGAAAGACGGTGGCGAAAAGCCCGCTGAAGCTGCTGCGCCCGCGCAACAAGTCGCCGCGAATTCGGCGACCGCCAAAGAGACCATCGACGTCGAAGCCAAAGCCAAGCATTAAGCGTGATGGCTGTGGGCAGTAACGCTTCTCATTAGGGTTTCCTGTGTTTGATATTGGCGTTACCAAACTAGCGATCGTCGGCGGTATTGCGCTTATCGTTATTGGCCCGGAAAAGCTTCCGGCGGTTGCCAAGACCCTGGGCACCTTGCTCGGCCGGGCGCGGCGCTATGTGGCGGATGTGAAAGAGGAGGTCAATCGTTCGATGGACCTCGAAGAGCTGCGAAAAATGCGCGACACGGTTGAATCGGCGGCGCAGGCGGTGGAGACATCGATCCAAACCAGTGCCGACGAAGTGCAGAAAACCTGGTCAGCTGCGACTTACGCCGGCCAAGAGGCAGTTTCCCTGCCGTATTACTCCGTCCACACGGTGCCCAAAAAACGCTGGCGCGCCAAAATCAGCGCCACCCCGAACTGGTACAAAGCCCAGTCGGGCACCCGGACCAAGGCACTCTCCGGTGCAGCACGTGTGGCACGCTTTCGGCCCCCTAAAGTGACGCCATGACCGATTCAAGTTCCAAAGAAGACGAACTCGCCGGAACCGAACAGCCGTTTATCCAGCACCTGTTTGAACTGCGCGACCGCTTGCTACGCGCCATCTACGGCATTGCAGCGATTTTTGCCGTGCTGGTGTTTTACCCCGGCCCCTCGCAGCTGTACGACCTCTTGGCCATGCCCCTGGTGCGTGCGCTGCCGGAGGGCTCCAAAATGATTGCTGTGGGCGTGGTCTCACCTTTCCTGGTACCGATCAAAGTCTCGGTGATGGCGGCTGTTGCCCTGTCATTGCCTTGGATTCTTTACCAAATCTGGGCGTTCGTGGCCCCGGGCCTGTACAAGCATGAGAAAAAGCTGGTGCTGCCACTGGTGGCTGCCAGCACCGTGCTGTTTTATGCGGGTGCCGCTTTCTGCTACTTTTTCGTGTTTGGCCAGGCCTTTCCCGCCATCCAGAAAATGGCACCGGCCTCTGTGGCCGTGAGCCCGGACATTGAGGCCTACCTTGACTTTGTGATCACCATGTTCATCGCTTTTGGCGTTGCCTTTGAAGTGCCGATTGTGGTGGTGATATTGGCGCGGATGAATGTCGTCACAGTGGCGCAGCTCAAGGCTTTCCGCACCTATTTCATCGTGGCCGCTGCCGCAGCGGCAGGCCTGGTGACACCGCCCGACCCCGTGTCCATGCTGGCACTTCTCATTCCCATGTGCCTTTTGTATGAAGTGGGAATTTGGGCGGCCCAGCTATTTATTCGCCACACCCAGTCACCCGAGGCCGAGGCTGAAGCGGCGCAGCCCTGAGACCAGCGCTGGCCTAGCGGTTGGATTTTTGCGGGCGGGGCCGTAGCCCCGGAGTGATGGCAAGTTGCAACACTTGCTTTTTTCGCTGGACTGAAAATTGCGCTGCAGTGCCCGGCTTGAGCGCCGCCACCTGCGCTAACAATTGGGTCACATCGTCCACCGGGGTTCCTGCGATGGCCACGATCACATCACCAGGTACCACACCGGCTTTAGCAGCAGGACCTCCTTGCAAAACACCGGTGATGATGACGCCGCTGGGCGCTGCGACGCCAAAGGTTTCGCGCAGTTCGGGCGACAGGTCATTGGGTTCTACGCCGATCCAACCGCGCGTGACCTGGCCGTCTTTCACAATGGCCTCCAACACCTGTTTGGCCGTTGCTACGGGTATCGCAAATCCTATCCCTAGGCTTCCGCCTGAGCGCGAATAAATCGCTGTGTTGATACCCAGGAGGTTGCCGTTGGCGTCGACTAATGCGCCGCCTGAGTTGCCCGGATTGATGGCGGCATCGGTTTGGATAAAGTTCTCGAAGGTGTTAATTCCCAGTTGGTTGCGCCCCAGCGCGCTCACAATGCCCGCCGTTACGGTCTGACCCACGCCAAAAGGATTGCCAATGGCGAGCACCTGGTCACCGACCTGCAGGTTGTCTGAGTCACCCAGCACCATGACCGGTAGCCGGTCGAGCTCAATTTTCAAAACGGCAAGGTCGCTGTCGGGGTCTGTGCCTATAACTTTGGCGCGCGCACGTCGATGGTCGTTCAAGATCACTTCAATCTGGTCTGCGCCTTCGACCACGTGGTTATTGGTCAACACATAGCCATTGGCGCTGACGATCACGCCGCTGCCCATGCCGGATGCACCCTCGCTTTCACCGTCCGGCTCACCATTGAAAAATCCAGGCCAAGGCTCGGGGAGCCGGGGCTGGTGCTTGCTGCCATGGCTCACATTGATGCTGACCACCGCCTTGGACGCGGTTTGTGCCGCCAAGCGAAAGCTGCCCGGCGGCACGTCACCCGCGCGAGGCGCCGGGGCCTGCAGCAGCGCCAAGTTGGTATCGCCGCGCGTCGCGATCCAGCCGGGTTTGAGTGTTGAGATGACGAAATATGCCGCAAGCAGCACCGTGGCGCTTTGCGAAAACAGGAGCCAAACACGCTTCATGAACGAACAATCCTTGCAGGAGTGCGCGCGGAACGCGCAAGTTTGGCAAATTGTAGGACGCACACCCGCCGCAAGCACAATGTCGGGTTACCAATGAAGCGCGCCGATAATCCGACCACGACCATGAAGCACCACACCGCACTCTTGAGCACCCTGGACTCCATGCTGGAGCCCGCACGATTCAAAGACTACTGCCCCAATGGCCTGCAGGTCGAGGGGCGCCGCCCGGTGCGCCACCTGGTCAGCGGGGTGACGGCCAGTTTGGCCTTGATTGAGGCCGCTATCGCACAAGATGCCGACGCCATCCTGGTGCACCACGGCCTGTTTTGGCGTGGCCATGCAGGACCGGTGACCGGCTGGATGCGCGACCGGTTGGCGCTGCTGCTGGCCCACGATATTCATCTCCTGGCCTACCACCTGCCGCTGGATGCTCACGAACAGTGGGGCAACAACGCGCAATTGGGACTTCGATTGGGGCTGGAGGCTGGAGGGCGTTTTGGCGAGCAGCAACTGGGCTGGCTGGGTCAATCGTCCAGCGGCCCGTTTACAGACGCTTTGGCGCTCGCCAGCCACGTGGAGGCCGTGCTGGGACGCTCGGTTGTGTTGGTTGACGGCAAGGAAGGCCCTGTGGCGAAGATTGCCTGGTGCACCGGCGGGGCGCAGGGTTACTTTGAAGCGGCCATCGCCGCGGGGGCAGATGCGTTTATTACCGGTGAAATCTCCGAGCCTCAAGCCCACTATGCGCGGGAGTGTGGCGTGGCCTACATTGCGTGCGGCCACCACGCCAGCGAACGCTACGGGGTACAGGCTGTAGCGCAGCAAGTCGCCGACGAGTTGGGCTTGCGCCACACCTTTATCGACATCGAAAACCCTGCTTGAGCGTTGAAATGACCGAGTCGTTCCCCACTGCCCGGGACCTGCCCATCGCCATCACCCTGGGTGACGCCGCGGGCATTGGCCCTGAAATCATCGCCAAGGCTTTTTTGTCGCACTCACCGGCCATGCGCAATTGCTTTGTGGCAGGCGACGTGGCGGCCATGCGCGGCGCTATCCGGCTGGTGACTCCGCCCCAGGAAGTGGTTTGGCCGGTGGTGCACATCGAAGATGCCATCGAAATGTCCCAACTGCCGCCGCGCTGCGTCCCGGTGTTGCAGGTCGGCGCACCGTTGGGAGCGGTTAAAAGCGGCAAAGTGAGTGTCGTCGCGGGTGAATTTGCCGGGCGCTGTGTGGATTGGGCAGCCCGGCAAGCCTTGCTGGGCCATGTCGCTGCCCTCGTGACAGCACCCTTGCACAAGGAGGCCCTGCACGCCGCTGGCGCGCCCTACAGCCAGTACCCAGGCCACACCGAAATGTTGCAGGCGATTGCCGCAGAGCACCTCAGCACCTCTGTGGGCAAACTGCCAGTGCGCATGATGCTGGCCAACGAAGAGTTGCGCACAGTGCTGGTGAGTATTCACTTGTCGTTGCGCGATGCGCTTCAAGCGGTGACTTTTGACAATGTGGTGCAGTCACTGCTGATTACCCACGCGGCCTTGAAGGCGGTTCTAGGGCGTTCGCCGCGCATCGCCGTGGCAGGACTCAACCCCCACGCGGGGGAGGGCGGACTCTTTGGCAGCGAGGAAATTCAGACCATTGCACCTGCGATTGCGGCAGCGCGCGCCCAAGGCTGCGATGTGAGCGGCCCCTGGGCGCCGGACACGGTGTTCATGCGCGCCCGGGCCCGCGCTGGGCAGGAGCCGGAGTTTGACGTGGTGCTGGCCATGTACCACGACCAGGGCCTGATCCCCGTGAAATACCTGGGTGTGGAGCAGGGCGTCAACGTGACTTTGGGCCTGCCGCTGGTGCGTACCAGCCCCGACCATGGGACGGCATTTGATATTGCAGGCCAAGGCCGCGCGGATCCTGCCAGCCTGATTGCAGCCGTGCGTATGGCGCATCAATTGGCTGGCTCGGCGGTCAGCTACAATCCAAGGCTTCCCAAGTAGTGATTTTTCCTGAGGATTCTCATGAGCGACACCCTCGTCGGCGGTAAGCCGAACGACCCCAGCAAGCGCACCTGGATCATTGCATCTTCCTGCGCCGGCATCGCAGGCGCAGCCGCCACGGCCGTGCCTTTTGTCAGTACTTTCCAGCCCTCCGAGCGTGCCAAAGCCGCCGGCGCGGCGGTGGAAGTCGATATTTCCGCCATCAAACCCGGTGAAAAAATCACCGTGGAATGGCGCGGCAAGCCCGTGTGGGTGGTGCGTCGCACGCCTGAACAGCTGGCCGCACTGCCAAGTTTGGATGGCGCCTTGGCCGATCCCCAGTCCAAGCGCAAGCCAGACGAGCTCACGCCCGCCTATGCGCGCAATGAAGGTCGCTCGATCAAGCCCGAGTTTTTTGTTGCCGTAGGCATTTGCACCCACCTTGGCTGCTCGCCCTCGGACAAATTCCAAAGCGGTCCCCAGGCTTCGCTGCCGGACGACTGGAAGGGTGGATTCTTGTGCCCATGCCACGGCTCGACCTTTGACATGGCCGGTCGTGTGTTCAAAAACAAGCCCGCGCCCGACAACCTCGAAATTCCGCCGCATATGTATCTTTCCGACAGCCGTTTGCTGATCGGTGAAGACACCAAGGCCTGATCGCCGCCTCCGGAGCACACCATGGCTGAAATGAAAGAAATCTCTCCCAACGCGCCTGCGGGCGCCAAGCTGCTGAACTGGGTCGACAACCGTTTTCCCTTGAGCAAGCTGTACAACGACCATTTGGGTCAGTACTACGCCCCCAAGAACTTTAACTTTTTCTACATCTTCGGCGGCCTGTCGATGCTGGTGCTGGTGATTCAGATTCTCACCGGCATTTTCCTGGTGATGCATTACAAGCCTGATGCTGCTTTGGCGTTTGGCTCGGTCGAATACATCATGCGCGATGTGCCATGGGGCTGGTTGATCCGCTACATGCACTCCACCGGTGCTTCGGCCTTCTTTATCGTGGTGTACATGCACATGTTCCGCGGGCTGATTTACGGCAGCTACCGCAAGCCGCGTGAGCTGGTTTGGCTGTTTGGTTGCGGCATTTTCTTGTGCCTGATGGCCGAAGCATTCATGGGCTATTTGCTGCCTTGGGGCCAAATGAGCTACTGGGGCGCACAGGTGATCGTGAACTTGTTTGCCGCCGTGCCTTTCGTCGGTCCTGACCTGGCACTGCTGATCCGCGGCGACTACGTGGTGGGCGACGCAACCTTGAACCGCTTCTTCAGCTTTCACGTCATTGCCGTGCCGCTGGTACTGCTGGGCTTGGTGGCTGCGCACATCATTGCACTGCATGAAGTCGGCTCCAACAACCCTGACGGTGTGGAGATCAAAGCGACCAAGGGACCTGACGGCCATCCGCTGGACGGCATCCCTTTCCACCCCTACTACACGGTGCATGACATATTTGCCGTGAGCATGTTCTTGATGGTGTTCACCGCCATCATCTTCTTCGCGCCTGAGGCCGGCGGCTACTTCCTTGAATACAACAACTTCATTCCCGCCGATCCTTTGAAGACACCCCTGCACATTGCGCCAGTCTGGTACTTCACGCCCTTCTATTCCATGCTGCGTGCCATCACCAGCGAAATGGTGCTGGTGCTGATTGCCTGCGTGGTCGGTGCTGCGGCCGTAAGCGTTTGGAAGATCAAGATGCCTGCGGTGTTCAAGATCGTGATCGTGGGTGCTGCCGCTGTTGTAAGCGCCATGATGTTGTCGATCGACGCCAAATTCTGGGGCGTCGTGATCATGGGCGGTGCAGTCGTGATTTTGTTCTTCCTGCCGTGGTTGGACAACTGCGCGGTCAAGTCGATTCGCTACCGTCCAAGCTGGCACAAATACCTCTACGCCATTTTTGTGGTCAATTTCGTGGTGCTGGCCTATCTGGGTGTGCAGCCTCCGTCGGCCATTGGCGAGCGCGTCTCCCAAGTCGGTACCTTGTTTTACTTCGGATTCTTCTTGTTGATGCCGTGGTGGAGTGAGATGGGTGAAACCAAGACGGTGCCAGATCGCGTCACCTTCGTTGCCCATTAAGCGGGAGTTTGAAAAAATGAAAAAAATCGTACTCAGCTTGATCGCTGCCCTGGGCCTGATGGTGGGGGCGCATGCCAACACCGGTGGAATTGCTTGGGATAAGGCGCCCAACAACGTGAATGACATGGCCGCCCTTCAAAACGGCGCCAAGACCTTTGTCAACTACTGCCTGAACTGCCATGCGGCGTCCTTCATGCGCTTCAACCGATTGAAGGATATCGGCCTGACCGACCAGCAGATCAAAGACAATCTGTTGTTCACCACTGAAAAAGTGGGCGAAACCATGAAGGTCGCTATGGATCCGCGCCAAGCGAAAGAATGGTTCGGTGGCAATCCGCCCGATCTGACAGTGATCGCACGCTCACGCTCTGGTTCTCAAGGTACCGGTGCGGACTACCTGTACACCTACCTGCGCACCTTTTACGTCGACGAGAACAAGGCCACGGGTTGGAACAACTTGGCTTTCCCCAACGTCGGTATGCCGCATGTGCTGTGGGAACTCCAGGGCAAGCGTGCTCCCATTTATGCCACCGAAGAAGTGCATGGACACGAGACCGAAGTTTTCAAGGGCTGGCAGCAACTGACTCCCGGTAAATTGACGCCGCTGCAATACGACCAGACCATTGGCGATCTGGTGGGCTACCTGCAATGGATGTCAGAGCCTGCACAAGGCAAGCGCGTGCGCGTCGGCGTCTGGGTTTTGCTGTTTTTGTTGGCGATGACCATCTTCACTTGGCGCTTGAACGCGGCTTACTGGAAAGACATCAAGTAAGCCGGCCACCAAGCCTTGGCGATGAGTTCTGCTGAGCTTGTCGCCATTTACAGAGTGGGCCCGCCATGCGCAGCCCACTCTTTTATTTTTTAGGAGTCCCCCGCCATGATGGTGCTGTATTCAGGAACAACCTGCCCCTTTTCCCACCGCTGCCGCTTTGTGCTGTTTGAAAAAGGCATGGACTTCGAAATCCGTGACGTGGATCTCTACAACAAGCCCGAAGACATCAATGTCATGAACCCCTATGGCCAGGTGCCGATTCTGGTGGAGCGTGACCTGATCTTGTACGAGTCCAACATCATCAACGAGTACATTGACGAGCGCTTTCCCCACCCCCAATTGATGCCCGGCGACCCGGTGGACCGTGCCCGTGTCCGTTTGTTCCTGCTCAATTTTGAGAAAGAGCTTTTTGTTCACGTCAGCACCTTGGAAGCCCGCGGTGCCAAAGGCAATGAAAAAGCGCTGGAAAAAGCCCGTGCCCACATTCGCGACCGCTTGACTCAACTCGCACCTGTCTTCTTGAAAAACAAGTTCATGATGGGTGAGAACTTCTCGATGCTGGACGTGGCCATTGCCCCTCTGTTGTGGCGCCTGGAGTACTATGGCATTGACCTCAGCAAGAACGCGGCACCGCTGCTCAAGTACGCAGAACGCATCTTCTCCCGCCCTGCATACATTGAAGCGCTGACACCGTCTGAAAAGGTCATGCGCAAATAAGTAGGTTTCCCCGAGGAAATTCTGACGATGCAAGCGCCCGAGACCACATCCACACGCCCCTACATGGTGCGCGCGATGTACGACTGGTGTGTGGACAACAACTGCACACCCTTGATCGTGGTGTCGGTGGATGCCTCGGTGCGCGTGCCCGCAGAGTTTGTGCAAAACGGTGAAATCGTCTTGAACGTGAGTTTGGGGGCGACCAGCAACCTGAGCCTGGGCAATGATTTCATTGAGTTCAAGGCCCGGTTTGGCGGTGTTGCCCGCGATATATGCGTGCCTTTGGGTCGCGTGTCGGCGATTTACGCGCGTGAAAACGGGCAAGGCATGACCTTTTCTATGGAAGCACCCCGTGCCGATGCGCCGCCTACTGACCCCAAACCTTCGGGCAGCCCCCGCCCGTCCCTCACGCGCATCAAGTAATTAGCAAGGCCACTTCGGGCCCTGCGGTAGAATGCAAGACGTGCCGATTTAGCTCAGTTGGTAGAGCAACCGCCTTGTAAGCGGTAGGTCATCAGTTCGAATCCGATAATCGGCACCACCCTTCAAAAAGCCTGACTTGATCAGGCTTTTTTTTGGCCACGAACGACGACACCACATCGAACTTCTTGGCAGTGTATTGAATTTGTTGAGGGTTTGTGGAGTGCAACGGCAGCTTCATCGAAGTGCCGTAGACTCAGGCTGCTGGAGCCGCTGAATGTCTTTCTCTTTTCTTCGTTTTTCACACTTCATTGCCATGCGGCATGGCGAAGCAGAGAAGAAAATTTGGTGCCCAGGAAGGGACTCGAACCCCCACGAAGTTACTCGCTAGTACCTGAAACTAGTGCGTCTACCAATTCCGCCACCTGGGCATTTCAGGAAAGAGAGCAATTGTATCAAACAAGTTAGCCAAACCAGCGCACTGCTGGAAGAAGTTGAAGGAGTCGTCCAAGGCCACCGTGACGGACACGGTTTTGTGTCGCGCGACGACGGTGGTTCGGACATCTATTTGCCGCCCAATGAAATGCGCGCCGTGTTGCACAAAGACCGCGTTAAAGCGCGCATTGTTCGCAGCGATCGCAAGGGCCGACCCGAGGGGCGGGTGCTCGAAATTGTGGAGCGCTCTAGTCAACCCATTATTGGACGCCTGTTGCAGGAAAGCGGTGTTTGGCTGGTGGCGCCCGAAGACAAGCGCTATGGCCAAGACATTCTGATTCCCCGTGGCGGCACCGGCAATGCCAAGTCGGGCCAGGTGGTCGTGGTGCAATTGACCGAGCCGCCAGCCTTGTTTGGACAACCGGTGGGTCGGGTGCAAGAAGTGCTCGGCGAGGTGGACGACCCCGGTATGGAGATTGAAATCGCGGTGCGCAAATACAGCGTCCCCCACGAGTTCTCGGTGGCTTGCATGGCGCTGTCCAAGACCTTGCCCGACGCGGTGCGGCCTCAGGACCACGCCGACCGTGTGGACCTGACCGATGTTCCCTTGGTGACGATTGACGGCGAAGACGCGCGCGACTTTGACGACGCGGTGTACTGTGAGCCTGCTACCCAAGGCCGTGGCAAGTCGGCGGTCAAAGGCTGGCGTTTGCTGGTGGCAATTGCGGATGTGAGCCACTATGTGGAAAACGGATCGGCCATTGACATTGATGCGTACGACCGCGCCACCAGCGTGTACTTTCCACGCCGTGTGATTCCTATGCTGCCGGAGAAGCTGTCCAACGGTCTGTGCTCGCTCAAGCCCGAGGTCGAGCGCCTGTGCATGGTGTGCGACATGTTTGTCACGCTGGACGGCGAAGTCACGGCATACCAGTTTTATCCCGCCGTCATGTGGAGCCATGCCCGCTTCACCTACACCGAGGTGGCAGCCATCCTAGGCAACACCCGCGGGCCTGAGGCGCAAAAGCGCAAGGCATTGGTGGGCGACCTGCTCAATTTGCACGGCGTCTATGAGTCCCTGCTCAAGTCACGCCAGCGCCGGGGCGCAGTGGATTTTGAGACCACCGAGACCCAAATCGTGTGTGACGAGACCGGGCGCATCGAAAAAATTGTGCCCCGCACCCGCAATGTGGCGCACAAGCTGATTGAAGAGGCCATGTTGGCGGCCAATGTGTGCAGCGCGGACTTCATCGCGCAAAGCAAACACGCCGGGTTGTTCCGGGTGCACGAAGGCCCGACCGCAGAAAAAGTCGAAGCCTTGCGCGCTTACCTCAAAGCCATGGGCATTGGAATGTCGGTCAGCGACATGCCCAAACCTGGCGAGTTTCAGATGATTGCGGCGGCCACCAAAGATCGGCCGGACGCTGCACAGATTCATTCCATGCTGCTGCGCTCTATGCAGCAGGCGATCTACACGCCGGGCAACAACGGACATTTCGGTTTGGCGTTTGACGCCTATACGCACTTCACCAGCCCGATCCGCCGCTACCCCGACTTGTTGGTGCACCGCGTCATCAAGGCGGTGCTGGCGGGCGGCAAGTACCAGTTGCCTGTGCTTCCCACCCCCGGCGAAGCACACGCCAAGCTGGCCCGTCGTTTGGAAAAAAGTAAAGCCGCCAAGGGCCAGGACGCTGGAAGTAAGCCCAAGAAACCCAGCGCCGAGAACATGGCTTGGGAAGCCGCCGGGCTGCATTGCAGCGCCAATGAGCGTCGCGCCGACGAAGCCAGCCGCGACGTGGAAGCCTGGCTCAAATGCAAGTACATGTACGAACACTTGGGTGAGGAGTACAGCGGTGTGGTGACTTCGGCCACCTCGTTTGGTCTGTTCGTCACACTGGACGCGATGTACGTCGAAGGTCTGGTGCACATCACCGAGCTGGGTGGCGAGTACTTCCGCTTTGATGAAGTGCGCCAGGAGCTGCGCGGCGAACGTACGGGCATCCGCTACGCCATCGGCACGCGCGTTGACATTCAGGTCAGCCGCGTGGACTTGGACGGGCGCAAGATCGACTTTCGTTTGGTGCAAAGTGGCCAAACCCTGCCGTCCAAATTGCTGTTGGACAAGGGATCGGACGACCGCAGCGCGCGCAATCGCGGGAATCGAGACCAAACTCCAGCGCGGCCTAAAGCAGCCAAGGGCAGCGGCGCAAAGGCCCCCGCGACTGCAAAACGCGCGGCGGCTAAAAGCAAGGCACCGCGCAAACGGCGGTAACGGGTGGCAGGCGAATGCAGTTAACGCCCACCATTGCAGTCCACATGAGCGCCGCGATTGCCGCAGTGGTGATTGGCCCCTTCGCTCTGTGGGCCAGGCTGGGCAAGACCGTGCGCCCACGCTGGCACCGGGCGCTGGGCTATGCCTGGGTCACCTGTATGTTGGGCGCTGCGGTCACTTCGGTATTTATTCGGGACTTTCGGCTGCCCAACGTGGCTGGCTTCACCCCGATTCACTTGCTGATACCGCTCACCTTGGCCACCTTGTACAAGTCTTTCAAGTTCCTGTACCAAGGGGATATCACCGGTCATCGCAAAGCGATGCAAAGCCTGTACGTCAGCGCCTGCATCGTGGCAGGAGGCTTCACCCTGTTGCCGGGCCGGTATTTAGGAAATTTGCTCTGGCAATAAAAACACGCTGGCATCGCGCCCGAGTGGCGTAGCCAGTCGTTGCACCAACAGCCGGTAAGTGTCCAGGTCAAAGGCCAGGCGTTGGCGGGTTTGCAGGGCATCGGCCAGGTCGGCCTCGTCATGCACCGTGGCCACATGGCACCACTGGTCAAACACATGGATATCGGTGCGTTCGCTGCGGGGGTTGTATTCGCGCACCGCAACCGGTGCCGGGTGTGGCCAGGCCTGCAAGCGGTGCTGGGCCAGCGCCATTTGCAGGCGCAGGCGGTGCACGGCGGGGCTCTCACGTCCCGCGCACACGCCTTTGCATTTGCCGATCTGGCTCGCAAAGCAGGGGCCTTTTCCGGACTCCAGTCCCAGCGCTTGCGGGCACAGGCCGTGGTTTTCGCACAGGGTGCGCAGCGCATCGGTCGCTTGGCGCTTGGAGCGGTAGACACCATACAGCCGCTGCAGCGTGTCGGGTTGCTGCGCATCCAAACCCACCAGGCGCAACAGTGGCCGCGCCTGGGGATCGTCAGACAGTTCCCAGGCGCTTAAGCCCTTGCTTTGGCGCAATTGGCGGTTATGAAGGGGCTGCATGGCTTTCACCAGCCGGGCTTCTAGCAGCAAGGCACCTAGCTCGCCAGCTGTCTCCTGCCATTCCACGCGGCGGATTTCCTGCAGTATGCGCATTTCACGTGCTTGTTTGGTGGACGCCTGAAAGTGCGACAACACCCGCTTTCGCATGTGCACGCTCTTGCCGATGTACAGCGGAATCTCCCCCTCGCCATAAAAGAGGTAAACCCCCGGCACATCGGGGATGTCGTTGATCGACGTTTCGAGTTGCGGCGGAACGCTGGCGCTGCCTTGCAGTAAGGCAGCCGCTTCGCGCTGCAGGGTTTCCAGGCCCAGCTCGCGCTGCGCCACCTGCAACCAGGCCAGCACCACGTCCACATCGCCCATGGCACGGTGGCGCGCAAGCGTTTGCAAACCGTGGCGCTGCAGAATGGCGTCCAGTCCATGGCCTTTGTGCTGTGCATAGAGCTTGCGCGACAGGCGCACGGTGCACAGCGTTTTGACCTTGAGGGCATGACCCAGACGCTCCAAGGCCTGGTGCACAAAGCCGTGGTCAAAACGCACGTTGTGAGCCACAAATACCGCGCCGTCCAAGATCTCCAGCAGTGGATGGACGACGTCTTCAAAAGCGGGTGCATCCTGCACCATGGCGTCGGTGATGCCGGTCAGGCTTTGGATAAAGGGCGCAATGCGCACACCGGGGTTGACCAGGGTGCTCCAGCGCGCCACCTCCACGCCGTTCTCAATCCGCACCGCAGCGATTTCGGTGATGTTGTCGCGCTGCGCATTGCCCCCCGTGGTCTCCAGGTCGACCACCACATAACAAGGCACGAGGGCAGGAAAGGGCTGACTCAGCAAAACATCAAGGCCAGCCAGGCCGGGTCGTCTAGAAGGTTGATGGCGCCATAAATGCCAAAGCGGTAGGTCCAGCCCTGCAGCAAGAGCATTCGCGCCGGCCAGTCAGAAGCAATGAACAACTCCAGCGCCAGAAGCGGCGGCGGCTTAGGGCGCGCAAGCTGCATCAAATATCAAAAGCGTGGAAACCAAAAGCGCCCGAGCGCCGGTCGGCGAAAAAGCGCTCCAACGTGCCTTTGACGGTGTGAAAGGCAATCTCGTCCCAGGGGATGTCGGCCTCGTCAAAAAGTTGCGCTACCTGGGTTTCGGTGCCGGGGTTGAAGGCGTCACTCAATAGATTCGCTTGGTAAAACAAATGCACTTGCCCCACGCGCGCCACATTGACCATGGAAAACAAGGGCCCGATGACAAACTCGGCACCTGCCTCCTCCACCGTTTCACGCGAAGCGCCTTCAGCCGTGGTTTCACCCATCTCCATAAATCCGGCAGGCAGTGTCCATTTGCCAAAGCGCGGCTCGATATTGCGTTTGCACAACAAGACCTTGTCGCCCCATACCGGAATGGTGCCCACCACGTTCAGCGGGTTGACGTAGTGCACCGTGTTGCAGGCCGGGCAGACTGCGCGCACCTTGGTGTCGCCATCGTCAGGCAGGCGGTTCACGACGGCCGTGCCGCAGGCCTTGCAGTGCTTGATCGGGCCGCCGTAGAGCGTCAATTCAGGGCTCCTTAGGCCGCAACCACGGCCACGCGGATGCCGCAGAGCCCGGCCACCTCGCCGTGCATCACGTCCCCGGCAACAACCGCACCCACACCCGCGGGCGTTCCCGTAAAAATCAAATCGCCCGCCTTGAGTTCCCAAGCGTTGGAGAGCTGCTCAATGGTTTCGGCAATGTTCCAGATCAGCTGCGTAACCGTGCTGCTTTGGCGACTTGCGCCGTTCACACTGAGCGTGATGGCGGCCTGTTCAATGGCGGGTGCCTGTGCGGCAGGGGTGATCGGCCCGATGGGGGCAGAGTGGTCAAAGCCTTTGGCAATGCTCCAGGGCCGGCCTTGCTTTTTCATGTCGTTTTGCAGGTCGCGCCGCGTCATGTCCAGGCCTACGGCGTAGCCAAAAATGTGCTTGTGGGCATCTGCGGCCGCAATGTGGCGACCGCCGGTGCCAATGGCCACCACCAGCTCAATTTCGTGGTGCAGATTGGCGGTGAGCGTGGGATAGGGCATCTGGGCGGTGGCGCCGGGCGCTGCGTACAGCAGGGCGTCGGCAGGTTTCATGAAAAAGAAGGGCGCCTCGCGGCCTGTGCCGCCCATTTCTTTGGCGTGCTCTTCGTAATTGCGTCCCACGCAATAAATGCGGTGCACCGGGAATTCGGTGTTTTGGTCGACGACAGGCACGCTGACAGGTGCCGCGGGGGTGAAGGTGTAATTCATGGGCAAGGGTCCAAACAAGGTGCTTAGAAGTCAGGCAGACTGGGTGACTAGGTCAAAGTGCTCTACCACCGGTGGTGCCGCAAAAAACGGCCCCACGATGGCGCGCCACGCGGGAAAGGCGGGCGATTCGCGAAAGCCCACAGTGTGGTCTTCCAGCGTTTCCCAAAAAATCTGCAGCACATAGCGCTCAGGGCTCTCGATACTGCGGTTCACTTTAAACCCCTTGAAGCCCTTGGCATGCGCAATGACTTCGCCCGCGCCTTTGGCGATGGCAGCTTCGAATGCGGCGTTTTGGCCAGCGTGGATGCGAATGTCGGCAATTTCCAGAATCATGCAGGGCTCCAATTCGTTGTGTTGCCCCAATGTTACCGGTTGCGCGCACCCCTGCGTGGGAGGGTGCCGCTATGCTAGCGGTCGATGCAAAGCCCGTCCATCCACCCTCCGCAGACCCCCTGGCCCGAAGATTGGCTCAAGCCCCGTTGGCCGGCGCCTGCGTCGGTGCAGGCGTTTTGCAGTACCCGTACCGGTGGGGTCTCCACTGCACCCTTTGACAGCCTGAATCTCGGCACCCACGTCGGCGACACACCACAGGCGGTGCACGCCAATCGGGAGCAATTGCAACAAACTTTGGGTGTGCCCCCCTTGTTTTTAGACCAAGTGCATGGCACAGCGGTACACCGCGCAGAGCGACTGTCGGTGGATGGCGCGTGTGCGGATGGCAGTTGGACCGCGGAGACCGCCCTGGCCTGTACGGTGATGGTGGCCGATTGCCTGCCGATACTCCTGTGCACTGCCGATGGCGGCCGCGTGGCGGCGCTGCATGCAGGGTGGCGCGGACTGGCTGGCGATGGGGGGGCTGACGGATGCGCCACCGGCATCGTGGAGACTTTTCTCAAAGAACAAAAAGCGCGAGGGGCCGAGGCCGCGCAGTGGCTGGCTTGGCTGGGACCCTGCATTGGGCCGCAGGCCTTTGAGGTGGGCGACGAGGTCCGTGCCGCGTTTGTTCAAAGCGCAAACCTGGCGCATCAGGCCTTTAGGCCTCACGGTCAGGGAAAGTGGCTGGCGGATTTGGCGCTGCTAGCGCGCCAACGCCTGCAGGCAGCGGGCGTGAACCATATTTTCGGCAATGACAGCACCACCCCCTGGTGCACGGTGGGCAACCCTTTACGGTTCTTTTCGCACCGGCGCGACCGGGTCAGCGGCCGCTTTGCCGCTGGTATCTGGCGGGTTTGACGCGGCTTGGGCAGCTGCGTTGGCGGCGTCTGCCTCAGCTTCGGCTTTGATGCGTGCGCGCTTGCGGCCTGGGGTGCCCATGAAGTACAGCACCAGGCCCACCGGTAGCAAGCCGTAGAGCACAAAGGTCATGATGGCACCCAAGAGGGTGCCGTTGTCGTTGGTGGCTTCGGCGACGGCCATCATCAAGGTCACATAAATCCAAGCCAAGGGAACTAAATACATCGGAGTTACGTTTCAGGGTTGTTTTGCAGTGATGGAGCGCAATGTCAGAAAAATGAAGGACATGCGCCGGATAATGGGTTGACTATGCCCTAAGGGCGCGCGAATGGCCGCGACATTTACGAGGAGACATCGTGAAAGACCAAGAAAACCTGTGGGCCCATGCGGCGGATCATTTTCAGTCCTTGGTGAGCGACAGCTGGACCAAAGCGCTTTCGGGCTTTCAAAATCTGACCCCTGCGGCTGCTTCCGGGCCGTTGCCCACGCCTCCTAAGCTGAATTTCGCGCCAGAGAAGTTGCAAGAGGTCCAGCAGCATTACATGAAGGAAGTCGCTGAGCTTTTGTCCCAGGGCGCGTTGGTGCACCCCTCGGCGTCCGGCGACAAGCGTTTTTCGAGCGAGGCCTGGGACTCCAACCCGGTCGCCGCTTTTACGGCGGCTTTGTATTTGCTCAATAGCCGCGCGCTGCTCGCAATGACGGACGCGGTGGAATTGGACGCCAAAACCCGCAACCGCCTGCGCTTTGCAGTAGAGCAGGGCCTGGCCGCTGCGGCACCCAGCAACTTCCTGGCATTCAACGCCGAGGCCCAGAAAAAAGCCATTGAAACCAAGGGCGAAAGCATTGCCAAAGGCATGCAAAACCTGCTGCACGACGTCCGCCAGGGCCATGTGTCCATGACGGACGAGAGTCTTTTTACCGTCGGCAAAAACGTGGCCACGACAGAAGGTGCCGTAGTTTTTGAAAACGAATTTTTCCAACTGCTCGAATACAAGCCGCTCACCGACAAGGTGTTCGAGAAGCCGTTTTTGCTGATTCCGCCCTGCATCAACAAGTTCTACATTTTGGACCTGCAGCCGGAGAACTCGCTCATTCGCTACGCGGTCTCGCAAGGCCACCGCACCTTTGTGGTCAGCTGGCGCAATCCGGACGAATCGATGGCTACCAAAACCTGGGACGACTACATCGAACAGGCAGTGATCAAAGCGATTGCGGTCACCGGCGAGATTGCAGGCAAGGCTGGTGTCGATGGAGCCATCAATGCGCTGGGATTTTGCGTGGGCGGCACCATGCTGACCACCGCACTGGCGGTGCTGGCTGCGCGTGGCGAAAAACCGGTGGCGAGCGCCACCTTGCTGACCACATTGCTCGACTTCACCGACACGGGCATCTTGGATGTGTTCATTGACGAAGCCTTTGTGCAGTTCCGTGAAAAAGAAATGGGCCAAGGCGGCTTGATGAAAGGCCAGGACCTGGCCTCGACCTTCAGCTTTTTGCGCCCCAATGATTTGGTGTGGAACTATGTCGTGGGCAACTACCTCAAGGGCGAGACCCCGCCCGCGTTTGACCTGCTGTATTGGAACTCTGACGCCACCAACCTGCCTGGCCCCTACTACGCCTGGTACCTGCGCAACACCTACCTTGAGAACAAGCTGATCAAGCCCGGCGCGACCACCGTATGCGGCGAGTCGATTGATTTTGGGTTGCTCGACTTACCGGTCTACATCTACGGCTCGCGCGAAGACCACATCGTGCCGATCAACGCGGCCTATGCCTCTACCCAGGTGCTGCCGGGCAAAAAGCGCTTTGTCATGGGAGCGTCCGGCCATATTGCGGGTGTGATCAATCCACCCGCCAAAAACAAGCGCAGCCATTGGATTCGCGCTGACGGCAAATTACCCAAGACCCATGCTGCATGGTTGCAAGGTGCGACCGAGCATCCAGGCAGCTGGTGGACCGATTGGGCGCAGTGGCTCAAGTCGCATGCCGGCAAACCGATTGCTGCACCCAAAAAATACGGCCGCGGCAAGTACCAAGAAAAAATGCCCGCACCGGGTAACTACGTACTCGCCAAGGCCTGATTCACCCCTTGGCTCAGGCATGATCACTCGCTAACCCCACCCACGTCCTTATTTCGGAGCAAACCCATGGAAGACATCGTCATCGTCGCAGCCACCCGCACCGCCGTCGGTAAATTTGGCGGCAGCTTGTCCAAAGTGGCAGCGCCCGAACTGGGTGCCGCAGTCATCAAAAACCTGTTAGAGCGCACCGGACTGGGCGCCGACCAGATCGGCGAAGTCATCCTGGGTCAGGTGCTGGCGGCAGGATCGGGCCAGAATCCGGCGCGCCAGTCCTTGATCAAAAGCGGTGTGGCCAAAGAGACCCCGGCGCTCACCATCAATGCCGTCTGCGGCTCCGGCCTGAAAGCCGTGATGCTGGCCGCCCAGGCCGTGGCCTACGGCGACAGTGAGATCGTGATTGCAGGCGGCCAGGAAAACATGAGCGCCTCACCCCATGTGCTCATGGGCAGCCGCGACGGCCAGCGCATGGGCA
Organism: uncultured beta proteobacterium; assembly: GCA_903928635.1. Classification (GTDB taxonomy): domain Bacteria; phylum Pseudomonadota; class Gammaproteobacteria; order Burkholderiales; family Burkholderiaceae_C; genus Allorhodoferax. Next base: position 42,048 of record CAIYRQ010000043.1, read on the forward strand.
ACTGGAACATGGTGGACTCCATGATCGTGGACGGTTTGTGGGACGTCTACAACCAGTACCACATGGGCATTACGGCCGAGAACGTGGCCAAGGCCCACGGTATCAGCCGCGAAATGCAGGACGCACTGGCGCTGGCCAGCCAGCAAAAAGCGGCCGCTGCGCAAGACGCAGGCAAATTTGTGGATGAAATCGTGCCGTTTTCAATTGCACAGAAAAAGGGCGACCCCATCGTCTTTGCTGCGGATGAATTTATCAACCGCAAGTCCAACGCCGAAGCGCTGGCAGGTTTGCGCCCTGCGTTTGACAAGGCTGGCGGCGTGACTGCAGGCAATGCATCGGGTATCAACGACGGCGCTGCTGCAGTGATGGTGATGACTGCCAAGAAAGCCGCTGCGCTGGGCCTGAAGCCCCTGGGCCGCATCGCCAGCTTCGCCACCAGCGGTCTGGACCCCGCCATGATGGGCATGGGCCCGGTGCCTGCCTCGCAAAAAGCCCTGGCACGTGCGGGCTGGAACGCGCAAGACCTGGACCTGCTGGAAATCAACGAAGCCTTTGCCGCCCAGGCCTGCGCGGTCAACCAGCAAATGGGTTGGGACACCTCCAAGGTCAATGTCAACGGCGGCGCGATTGCCATCGGCCACCCCATCGGTGCGTCAGGTTGCCGCATTTTGGTGACCCTGCTGCATGAAATGAAGCGCCGCGATGCCAAGAAGGGCATTGCCAGCCTGTGCATAGGCGGCGGCATGGGTGTTGCGCTGACGATTGAGCGTTAAACCCTTTCAGTACCCCATTTATAACCAAGAAGGAGACAAAAAATGAGTCAAAAAGTAGCGTACGTCACCGGCGGCATGGGCGGCATCGGTACCGCCATTTGCCAGCGTTTGCACAAAGAGGGTTTTAAAGTGGTGGCCGGTTGCGGCCCCACCCGTGACCATGCCAAGTGGATTGCCGAACAAGCGGCTTTGGGTTACACCTTCTACGCCTCGGTCGGTAATGTGGGCGACTGGGATTCCACCGTTGAAGCGTTCACCAAAACCAAGGCGGAGCACGGCACGATTGACGTGTTGGTCAACAACGCCGGTATCACCCGCGACCGCATGTTCCTGAAAATGAGCCGCGAAGACTGGGACATGGTGATCGAGACCAATCTGAACTCCATGTTCAACGTGACCAAGCAAGTGGTGGCAGATATGGTGGAAAAAGGCTGGGGCCGCATCATCAACATCTCGTCGGTGAACGGCGAAAAAGGCCAGGCAGGCCAAACCAATTACTCGGCGGCCAAGGCCGGCATGCACGGTTTTTCCATGGCCCTCGCGCAGGAACTGGCCACCAAAGGCGTGACGGTCAATACCGTGAGCCCCGGCTATATCGGTACCGACATGGTCAAAGCCATTCGCGAAGACGTGCTGGCCAAGATCGTGGCGACCGTGCCGGTCAAGCGCTTGGGCGAGCCCAGCGAAATTGCCTCCATCATCGCCTGGCTGGCGTCGGATGAAGGTGGCTACGCCACCGGCGCCGACTTTTCGGTCAACGGCGGCTTGCATATGGGCTAAAACCCAAACGGCTTGCGGCATGCCGCGGCCCTTGCAAAAAAACCCCGCTTCGGCGGGGTTTTTTGTTAGTGGTTCAGGTCTTAATTTGCCAAGCCTTTGTAGAGCATGTAGCCTGCCAGGCAATAGAGCAGGACCGCAAAAATGCGTTTGAGTTGCGCCACCGGTACCTTGTGGGCCATCTTGGCGCCCCAGGGCGCAGTGATGACGCTGCAGGCGCCAATCACGGCCAGGCCGGGCAGCCAGACAAAACCCAGGGCGCCGGGCGGCAGGTCTGTTAGGGCTGATCCGCTGACGATGTAGCCCACCGTGTTGGCTAGCGCAATCGGAAATCCCAACGCTGCGCTGGTGCCCACTGCGTTGCGCATAGGCACATTGCGCGACACCATGAAGGGTACGCTGACAAAGCCCCCGCCTGCACCTACGAGTCCGGACAAAAAGCCGATCACGCCGCCTGCCATGACTTGACCGGCGGGACCGGGCATCTCGCGTTCGGCTTGCGGTTTTTTGTCGCGCAGCATTTGTGTGGCGGAAAAGCTCACAAAAAGTCCGAAAAAGATGGCAAGCCAGGTGCCCTTCAAGACGCTGAACATGCCCACGCTGGCCAGCGCGCCGCCCAGCATGATGCCGGGTGCCAGGCTTTTGACGATGTCCCAACGCACGGCACCACGCTGGTGGTGCGCTCGCACACTGGCCACACTGGTAAACACGATGGTGGCCATGGACGTGGCAATCGCCATCTTGACCGCCAGGTCGGCGCTGATGCCCCGATGCGACAGGATCAAGGTGAGAAAAGGGCCCATCAGCATGCCTCCGCCTATGCCCAAGAGGCCTGCCAAAAAGCCGGTGCACAGGCCGAGGAGCGCCAGTTCGGCGATGAGGGTGGGTTCGATCATGGGAGTTGTCGGTGAAGATGAAAGGTGTCTGCAAGTGCCACCGGACCGGCATCCTGAACCGGGGTTCAGGTGGGCAAGGTCAGCCACGCATTGGGTCCGTCTAACGCGAGACGGTCACGCTTGCGGTGGCGATGTTCCAAGCCCTGGCTCATAGAGCATAGGTTCAAGGAAATATAAAGCCCGGCGAGCACCGCAGAC
>CAIYRQ010000044.1 GCA_903928635.1 uncultured beta proteobacterium
GCACGCACCGCTACCTCGTCAAAGCGGCGCTCGGAGGCTCCCAAGCCAGCGATCCACTCCCAATGCAAATACGAGCGAAAGGCCTCGAAGAGGACGTCGGCACTGATGGCGTTAGGTTTCACGGGGTGAGGCGCCTCAGTGGGGGGCTACTGGAAAAATCAGTGAACTTGGGAGGAGCGCCAGCCGGTGAGCAAGGCGTGCAGCTCGACCGCGTCGGTCGTGGTGGTCAGACGCTCGCGCATCGTGGCGTCACCCAACAGTTCGGCGATTTCGGACAGGATTTCCAGGTGCTTTTGGGTCGCAGCTTCGGGCACCAGCAGAAAAATCAGGAGCGTGACGGCCTGGTCATCCGGGGCATCAAAGCCAATCGGCTTGAGCAACTGAAACGCCGCCGCCATGGGCGCCTTCAGGCCCTTGATTCGACCGTGGGGAATGGCAACGCCGTGGCCCAGCCCGGTGGAGCCCAAGCGCTCCCGAGAGAACAGACTATCTGTTACCAGCGCGCGGCTCAATCCGTGCAGGCTCTCAAACAGCAGACCGGCCTCTTCAAACGCCCGCTTTTTGCTAGTAACGTCCACCTGCGCAAGCACATGGGGAGGGGGCAAAAGTGTGGCGAGGCGGTTCATAAGTGGGCGGATTATGCACATAAAAAAACCCGCCACGGTGGGTGGCGGGTTTGTGGACCTCGAAGGGAAACGCGCTTACATCAGCCGCTTGGGCGCTTCGTGGTGGTGGTTTTGGATGCGATCTTTGTGGCGAACCACCTGGCGGTCCAATTTGTCGACCAATTCATCGACCGCGGCGTACAGGTCTGAATGCGCGCTCTCGGCAAACAAATCACTGCCCTTGACGTGAATATTGCACTCGGCACGCTGGCGACGCTCTTTTTCCTTTTGGTTTTCGATACTGAGCAGGACTTTGATGTCGACCAGTTGATCAAAGTGTCGGGTGATGCGGTCGAGTTTTTCGGTGACATAGCTGCGCAGGGCAGGGGTAACTTCCAGATGGTGACCGCTGATTGTCAGATTCATAGATGGGCTCCAGTTGCTCTCAGAATTTAAAACCCGGTGACCCGCAGGCCGCCGGTCCACTTCCACGAAAAACCAGAGGGTTTTCAGACCCTCGACTCCACTATGCGCCGCTTTGCCGGTAAACGCAAAGACTTTCTATGCTGCATCGCAACAGGGCAAAATAGGGCAAACCCATCAGAATTGCGCCCATGCTGAATATTTTTACCCTGGCCAACGGCCGCCTGTTCCAGGAAGAAATCGAATCCTTGGAAGAACTCGCCCAGTTCCAGCCCATTTGGGTGGACCTAGAGTCGCCCACGGTGGAAGAAAAGCGCTGGATCAAGCAGTACTACGGCCTGTCCATTCCTGAAGACGCAATGGACGAGGACATTGAGGAGTCCGCCCGCTTTTATACCGAGGACAACGGCGAGTTGCACATTCGCAGCGACTTTTTGATCGCCGATGAAAACGAACCCCGCACGGTGCGCGCAGCGTTTATTTTGAATTTGGTCAACGACAGCCTCAAAAGCAAAGGCGTCTTGTTTTCCATCCATGACGAAGACGTGCCGGTATTCCGGCTGCTGCGCATGCGCGCGCGCCGTGCACCCGGCCTGATCGAAGACGCCAAAGAGGTGCTGCTCAAACTGTTTGACGCCGACGCCGAGTACTCCGCCGACACACTCGAAGGCATTTACGACGAGCTGGAGAAAGTCAGCAAAAAAGTGCTGGCGGGTAATGTGACCGACGCGATTGCCGGTGAAGCGCTGGGCGCGATTGCGCGGCATGAGGACTTGAGCGGCCGTATCCGGCGCAATGTGATGGACACCCGGCGCGCGGTGAGCTTCATGATGCGATCCAAAATGCTCAATGCCGAGCAGTTTGAAGAAGCCCGGCAAATTTTGCGCGACATCGATTCGCTCGATTCCCACACGGCGTTCCTATTTGACAAGATCAACTTCTTGATGGACGCCACGGTCGGTTTTATCAACATCAACCAGAACAAGATCATCAAGATCTTCTCGGTGGCCAGTGTGGCTCTGCTGCCGCCCACCTTGATTGCCAGCGTGTACGGCATGAACCTGAAGTTTCCGGAATTGGAATTTTTGGGCGCCTGGAGCTACCCCTACACCGTGGGTTTGATGGTAGCCAGCGCGTGGGTGCCGATGTGGTACTTCGGCAAGCGGGGCTGGCTCAAGTAATCAGGTCGTGCGCAGTTCGCGCCGCAATATTTTGCCCACCGGCGTTTTCGGCAAGTCTTCGCGAAATTCGATTTCCTTGGGCTGCTTGTAGCCCGTGAGGTTTTCCCGGCAATGAGACCGCACCGTGACCTCGTCCAAGTTTGGGTCTTTTTTCACGATCACCAACTTCACCGCTTCACCGGTCTTGGCATCGGGAATGCCAATGCAAGCGCACTCCATCACGCCCTCGAGCTGGGCTACGACATCTTCCAACTCTGTGGGGAACACGTTGAAGCCGCTGACAATGATCATGTCTTTTTTGCGATCCACGATTTTGAAATAGCCCCGCTCGTCCATGGTTCCGATGTCGCCTGATTTGAAAAAGCCGTCGGCCGTCATGACCTTGGCAGTCTCGTCCGGACGTTGCCAGTAGCCGGCCATCACCTGCGGGCCTTTGATCGCGATTTCGCCCGCTTGGCCTGGAGCGCATTCCTGCCCATCGTCGTCGAGAAGCTTCATCACAGTGCCAGGAATTGGCACACCGATGGTGCCGGTAAATTCTTTGGAAGTGACCGGGTTACAGCTGGCCGAAGGCGAGGTCTCACTCAAGCCATAGCCTTCGCAAATAGGACATCCGGTTTTTTCAAACCAGAGTTTGGCCACGCTGCTTTGCACTGCCGTACCCCCACCGAGCGAGACGCGCAGGTGGCTCCAGTCCACCGTATTGAAGTCAGGGTGGTTGGCCAGTCCGTTGAACAAAGTATTCACCGCTGGAAAGCTGTGAATGGTGTGTTTGCGCAGCTCCTGCAGCACCGCCGGAATATCGCGCGGGTTGGGGATGAGGATCAATTTGCCGCCCATGCGCATATTGAGCATCAGGCCAATGGTGAATGCAAAAATGTGGTACAGCGGCAAAGCACAGACGCTGGTGGGCTGTTCCCCGAGGGGCAAGTCCCGCATCACGGGCGCGTTCCAGGCCTCGGATTGCAAGACATTGGCAATCAAATTTCGGTGCAACAAGACTGCACCTTTGGACACGCCGGTGGTGCCCCCTGTGTATTGCAGAACCGCCAGGTCATCAGCTTGCAGATGCGGCTTGCTAAACGACGCTTTGCTGCCCTTAGAGACCGCGGCATTGAATCGCACCGCCTCTGGCAGATCGAAGGCGGGCACCAGCTTTTTGCGCGAGCGAACCACGTAATTGACCAAAGCGCCTTTGATCAGGCCCATTTGGTCACCCATTGCGCACAACACAATGTGCTTGATGGACGTCGCCGCGACGCACTTCTGCAAAGTGACCGCGAAGTTTTCGAGGATGAAGATGGCTTTGGCACCCGCATCCTTGAGCTGGTGCTCCAATTCGCGCGAGGTGTAAAGCGGGTTCACGTTCACCACCACATAGCCCGCCCGCAAAATCGCCGCTACAGCCACCGGGTACTGCGGCACGTTAGGCATCATGATGGCAACGCGGTCGCCCTTGGAAAGGCCCAGGCTTTGCAAATAAGCCGCAACGCTCAGGCTCAAACGATCGGTCTGCGCAAAGCTAATGTCCACGCCCATGAAGCTATAGGCGGTACGGTCTGCGTACTTGGCAAACGCTTCTTCCATCAGCACGACCAAAGAACCGTAGGCAGTGGGGTCCACTTCCTGGGCCATGCCGGGCGGATAGACGCCAAGCCAAGCGTGCGCGGTCATTCAATGGCCTCCTGCGATGTGTTAAATGTGAATGCCATAGATGCTACGCCGAGCGGCTTGACTATTCAATCGCCTTGACCATGTCTTCCACCACCTTCTTGGCGTCGCCAAACACCATCATGGTCTTGTCCAGGTAGAACAACTCATTGTCCAGACCGGCATAGCCCGCGGCCATAGAGCGTTTGTTCACGATGATGGTTTTTGCTTTGTAGGCTTCCAAAATCGGCATGCCGTAAATGGCGCTTCCTTTGGTGTGCGCGGCAGGGTTGACCACGTCGTTGGCGCCCAGAATGATGGCCACATCGGCTTGGCCAAACTCGCCGTTGATGTCTTCCATTTCAAACACCTGGTCGTAGGGCACTTCGGCCTCGGCCAGCAGCACATTCATGTGGCCCGGCATGCGACCGGCCACCGGATGGATGGCGTACTTCACCGTGATACCTTTGGCAGTCAGCTTGGCGGCCAGTTCTTTGACCGCATGCTGCGCGCGCGCCACTGCCAAGCCATAGCCTGGCACGATGATCACGGTTTCGGCGTTGCCCAACACAAAAGCGGCGTCATCCGCGCTGCCGCTTTTGACGGGGCGTTGCTGAGCTGCCGCGCCAGTGGCGACCGCCGTATCGCCGCCAAAGCCGCCCAGGATGACGTTGAAGAAGGAGCGGTTCATGGCCTTGCACATGATGTAGCTCAGAATCGCGCCGCTGGAGCCCACCAGGGAGCCGGCAATGATCAGCATGCTGTTGTTCAGGCTAAAGCCAATGCCCGCTGCCGCCCAGCCCGAGTAGCTGTTGAGCATGGACACCACCACCGGCATGTCGGCCCCGCCAATCGGAATGATGATGAGCACGCCCATCACAAAAGCCAGAGCCAGCATGGCAAAAAACGCCCACCATGCGCCATTGGCCATGAAGCACAGACCCAGGCCCAGTGTGGTCAAGCCCAAGACCAAATTGAGCTTGTGCTGGCCCGCAAACTGCACCGGTGCACCTTGGAACAAACGGAACTTGTACTTGCCGGACAACTTGCCAAACGCAATCACCGAGCCGCTGAAGGTAATGGCACCGATGGCAGCGCCCAGGAACAATTCCAAACGGTTGCCCATGGGGATTTCGGCACCTTTTTCCAGACCGTGCAAAAGTGCGCTGGGTTCAGCCACGGCTGCGACGGCGATAAAGACCGCTGCGAGACCGATCATGCTGTGCATGAAGGCGACGAGCTCCGGCATTTTGGTCATCTCGACGCGCTGCGCCATGACGGTTCCGACCGTGCCGCCCACGACCAATGCGGCCAGAACCCAGGCCAGTCCGGTGAAACCGTCCTGGCCCATGTGGGTGGCCAGTTTGTAGATCAAGGCGGCGGTGGTGACCGCGGCCACTGTCATGCCAATCATGCCGAACACATTGCCACGAATGGACGTGGTGGGATGCGACAGCCCTTTGAGCGCCTGGATAAAGCAGACGCTGGCAAACAAATACAAGAGGGTGACGAGATTCAGGCTCATTGCGCACCCTCCTTAGAGGCGACTTTTTTCTCTTTCTTCTTGAACATTTCCAGCATGCGGCGTGTGACCATAAACCCACCAAACACATTGACTGCCGCCAGTGCCACTGCGAGCACGCCCATGGTTTTACCCAGCGGGGTCTCAGTGAGCGCAGCAGCAAGCATGGCACCCACGATCACAATGGCCGAAATCGCATTCGTCACCGCCATCAAAGGCGTGTGCAGAGCGGGCGTGACCGTCCACACCACGTGGTAACCCACATAAATGGCTAGCACAAAAATGATGAGATTGAGAATGGTGGGGGAGACAACTTCCATTTTTTTTCCTATTCAATGGGGGTCAGATTCCAATTTATTTGCTGAGCCAGTTGGCTTACTTGCGCTTGACCTCGCCGCCCTGCGTCATCAAGCAGGCCGCCACGATGTCGTCTTCCATGTCCACATGGAACTGGCCTTCTTTGTTGAGCACCAGTTTCAAGAAATCAAGCACGTTGCGTGCATACAAAGCCGAGGCATCCGCGGCAACCAGCGCGGCCAGATTGGTTTCTCCCACCAGGGTGACTCCGTGCTTGACCACGGTTTTTCCAGCCTCGGTTAACACGCAATTGCCACCGATGCCATCGGCTGCCTTGCCCGCAGCAAGGTCCACAATCACCGAACCCGGCTTCATGCTTTTGACCATGTCTTCGGTGACAAGCACCGGCGCAGCGCGCCCGGGAATGAGCGCCGTGGAAATCACAACATCAGCCAGCGCCACGCGTTTGGCCACTTCGGTTTTTTGGCGGTCCAGCCAGCTTTGCGGCATGGGACGGGCATAACCACCCACACCGACTGCCGCTTCTTTTTCCTCCGGCGTGTCGTAGGACACCTCAATGAACTTGGCGCCCAGCGACTCCACTTGCTCTTTCACACTGGGGCGCACGTCCGACGCCTCGATCACCGCACCCAGACGTTTTGCGGTCGCAATGGCCTGCAGACCGGCCACACCGACGCCCAGGATCACCACCCGCGCGGCTTTGACCGTGCCCGCAGCCGTCATCAACATGGGGAAAAAACGCTGGTATTTGTCAGCGGCCATCATCACGGCTTTGTAGCCTGCAATATTGGCCTGGCTGGAAAGCACGTCCATGCTTTGCGCTCGGGTGGTACGTGGTGCGGCTTCTAGGGCGAAACTCGTGAGTCCTGCACCTGCCATCCGCGAGAGGCCATCGGTATCAAACGGGTTGAGCATGCCCACCAGCGCTGCGCCAGACTTCATGTGCGCCAGCTCTTCAGCCTGCGGAGCTCCGACTTTGAGCACCAGGGCGCTGCCCAAAGCGCTTGCAGCATTGCAAATCTGCGCGCCTGCGGCAATGTAGGCGTCGTCGGTCACGCTGGCGCGCACACCGGCGCCAGACTGAACCTGCACCGTGTGCCCTTGGGCCACCAATTTTTTCACCGTTTCGGGGGTCACGGCAACTCGGGTTTCGCCTGCCGCTGTTTCGGCCGGTACGCCTATTTGCATGGGATCGCTCCTGAGGGAAGGAAGAAAGTCTTGCGTCAAGCTTACACGAACTTCACGTTCACGCTGAGGGATGAATACCCGCGCAATGTCCCAAACCTTACATCGCCCTCACCAGCCGTGGGGTTTGGGCAATGCCAGCTCCAACGTTGGCGGTGCTTGTATTGAAGGCCCGATTTTTGCGCCACGGGCTGAGACGGATTGCAGCACCAGGCCGTCACCCAGTGCCGAGCCCACCGTATAGGCTTTGGGAGCCGCGCTGCCTACTGCCAGCAAGGCATAACCTTTGCCCACCGTGCCGGCCACCACGCCCAACAACTGGTATTGCGTACTCGGCATCGCCGGTGTGATGGCGGGTGCCTGCAGGTTTGCGCCCAAAGCGCGAGCCAGATCTCTCGTAGACGAATCGTCAGGCGCTGCCATTGCCGTAGCGACAGGCGCGTACGGGTGGGTCAGGCTCATCAGGCCCAGAACCCAATAGACCACGCTTGCGCCCGCCAACAAAGCGGACCCAAAGCTCATCATTGCGGGTGTCCAGGTTCGGGAAGTGGGCGAAGGCATGCATGAATTATGCAGGCACAGGTAAGATTGAATGCGCTTTCAGCTCCAAGGGAACGCGACCGCTCCAACTTTTCATGAACGCGTATGAACAACAAAAGTGCTTCTGACACCTCTGTGCCCCAAGCCAGCCCACGAACTCCGGTCACGCTGGAGATGGTGGCCAAGCTTGCGGGGGTGTCGCCGAGCACGGTATCGCGCATTTTGAATGGCACGGCGGTAGTGAGCGAAGCGAAGCGACAGGCGGTGGTTGAGGCCACCAAGACGCTGGGCTTTGTGCCGAATCCGCTGGCGCGCGGTCTGGCAGGTGGGCGGACATTCAGTATCGGCGTGGTGACCCAAGCGATTGACAGTCCTTTTTACGGCGCTGCGCTGCGGGGCATTGAGGACGAGCTCGACCCCGTGGGCTACAGCCCCCTGTTTATGAGCGCGCACTGGAACCCCACGGCAGAGGCACGCTGCCTCGAATTGCTGCACGCACGCCGGGTCGATGGGATTGTGGTGCTCATGCCGCGTTTGTCCGATGCAGCTTTGCTGGCCAGTGCCCAGTCGCTGCCAGTGGTCGTGACCGGACGTGAACTGCGTGGCGAACGCCTGTACTCGCTCAATTTCGATAACTTTGCGGGCGCCTTTCGCGCGACGGAGCACTTGTTGGCGCTAGGCCACACCCGCATCGCTTTTATTACGGGTGACGAGGAGCACCCGGACGCCTCGGAGCGCCATCGCGGCTACCGCGCCGCACTGGTCGCCGCGGGTGTCGCCTACAACCCGCAACTCGTGGTGCCAGGGATGTACCACGAAGTCAGTGGACTCGAGGCCGTCAACCGCCTGGTGGCACAACAACAGCCATTTACCGCTATTTTTGCTGCCAATGACCAGATGGCTGCGGGTGCCGCGCTGGGCTTGTACCAACACGGCTTGCGCGTGCCGCACGACGTGTCATTGGTGGGGTTTGACGACCTCCCCAACTCGGTCTATGCCACACCGCCCTTGAGCACGATCCACCAACCCGCCTACGAATTGGGCCGATTGGCCGCCGCATCCATTTTGCAACTCATCGCGGGCGAGCAACCCAGCGCCCAGCTGCCTACCCCGGAATTGCTGGTTCGTGCATCCAGCGCACCTCTGCCCTCTGTTTAGGCGCTGGGGAATACCCTAGCTTGCACTAAGCACCGCGCTTCCTATAATTTGTTGAAAGCGCTTTCAAAGCCATTTTCGCCAATCCCGGTTGCACCGGTGACAGGCCCCTCAACCAATAGGAGTTTCACCATGGCACACACACCTCTCAAAGCCCGAATGGCTCTGACGCTGATGCTGGCGGGCAGCGCGTTTTTCAATGCACAAGCACAGCAGACGCTCACGATTGCCGCCTTTCCTGCGGTAGATGAGATCGCCAAAGCGGCCATTCCCGCATGGAAAAAGAAGCATCCAGACGTGGAAATCAAAATCACCAGCCGGGCTTACGCCGATCACCACACTGCGATGACCACGGCCCTGTCCACCTCTTCGAACCTGCCGGACGTGATGGTGGTGGAATACGGCTACGTCGGCCGGTTTGCCGAAGGCGGTGGATTGGAGGATTTGGGCGCCGCTCCTTACAACATGAAGGCGCAGCAATCCCGCTTTGTGCCCTTCGCATGGCGCCAAGGGACTTCCAGCAGCGGCGCGCAGGTCGCGATTCCCACGGATATCGGCCCTGGAACCCTGCTGTACCGCACCGACATTTTGAAGAAAGCCGGTGTGACCGAGTCCGAACTGACGCAATCGTGGGATTCGTATGTCAGCGCCGGCACCAAGATCAAAACCGCCACAGGCGCCTACCTGGTAGCCCACGCGCGCGACATCAAGGACATCGTGATCCGTTCCAATCTTCAGGCGGGTGATGGTCTGTACATCGACAAGGCCGGCAAAGTGCTGGTGGATTCCCCCCGCTTTGTGCGGGCCTTCGAGTTGGCCAAAAAGGTGCGCGAACAAAAGCTCGACGGCAAGATTGGCGCCTGGTCCAACGAATGGTCCGAAGGGTTCAAGCGTGGAACCATCGCCACCCAAATGTCGGGCGCATGGCTGGCAGGCCACCTGAGCAACTGGTTGGCACCCGACACCAAGGGCCAATGGCGTGCCGCTCAACTGCCGGAGAAAGCTTGGGCCTCTTGGGGCGGAAGCTTTTACAGCATCCCCAAGGGGGCTCAAAACAAAGCCTTGGCTGCCGAATTCATCAGCATGATGACGCTCACGCCTGAGCTTCAGCTGGCCGCGTTCAAGTCGCAAGATGCATTTCCCTCCTTGCTGGAAACCCACAACGACGCGTTTTTTGAGCAACCCATCGACTTTCTGGCCGGTCAAAAGGCACGCGTGCTGTGGCGTGAAGCGGCCCGAAAAATCTCGGCAGTGGACGTGCACAAACTCGACCCGATTGCCGATGAGATCGTGAACACCGAACTCGACAAGGTGCTGGACCAGGGCAAGGACATCCGCACGGCCCTGGCGGATGCCAAAGCGCTGATCGAACGGCGTGTGAAGCGCTAAAGCAAAAACAGCAGAGACGCCGTCATGTCACGCAGCACGCTCCCGCGCTTGTCACCCACGGTGGTGCCGTATGTGCTGCTGAGCCCCTTCGTCGTCTTGTTTTTGGTCTTTGGCGTGTTTCCGCTGGGTTTTTCATTTTTCCTGGCGTTTCAAAGCTGGGAACCGACCTCCGGCCTGGCCTCCATGAAATTCGTCGGACTGGACAATTTCGCGTTTGCCATCAGCGATGAGTGGTTTTGGAAGTCGCTGAAAAACACGGCCTGGCTGGCGGTCGCCTCCGGTGTACCGCAGCACGTGGTGGCCATTCCTCTGGCGTATTTCCTGCACAGCTCCTTCAAGCGCACGCGCAACAGCGTGGTGGGCGCCTACTTTCTTCCCTACATCACGAGCACCGTCGCCATTGCCATGATGTTCAGCACCTTGTTCTCTACCGATTTCGGATTGATCAATGTGGGCTTGAACGCCCTGCACGGGTTGCCGGGGTTGGGTTGGTTGGCACCCGAGTCCTCCATCGACTGGCTTGGGCGTGCCGAGAACGTCAAGCCCGCCATTGCCATGGTGGTGTTCTGGCGCTACGTGGGATTTAACACGGTGCTGTATCTGGCAGCCCTGCAAACGATCCCTGCCGACATTTATGAGGCCGCGACCATGGACGGCGCCGGGCGCTGGCAGCAGTTTTGGTACATCACGCTGCCCAGCCTGCAACCCATGATTTATTTTGGCGTCACCCTGAGTGTGATCGGTGGC
>CAIYRQ010000045.1 GCA_903928635.1 uncultured beta proteobacterium
ATTTATAAGGGAAAAAATGGGGTGGCTGATGGGGCTCGAACCCACGACAACAGGAATCACAATCCTGGACTCTACCAACTGAGCTACAGCCACCGTAGCCTCGCATTATAGCGGGCCTCACGCCTGTTTTAGAGGCTTATGAATTGTTATCTGCAGCCACGGCACCCGGGTCCGGGCGCGGCACTTTGATCTGCACCTTGAAGCGCGCTTTGAGCAGTTCCAGGTAGGCCTGGGCTTCGGCAGAGGCTAGCCATTGCGAGACTTGGGTGCGCTCTTGCGCAGCCGCTGCTGCATCAGGCTCAGTCCGAGGCAATACTTTGTTGATGCGGGCAACGGCATAGCCTTGTGCGCCCAAGTCAACACCCACCCATGCGGGAAGGGTTTGTGCGTCCGCGCCCATGAGCGCATTCAACAAGGGGCCGGTGATGGCCTGGCCGCGTTCGCGCGAGACAATGACCGACTCTTTCAAGGCTGCCGCATCAGGGCTTGCTTTCCAGGCGGCAAGGCGTGCAGCACCTTCTGTTTTGGCCATCTCGCTGGAACGGCTGGCCAATAGTCGCACTTTGACTTGCGCCTTCACGTCGGCCAATGCCAGCGTACGTGCCGGGGTATGGGCAGACACGCGAGCGGTGACGAGCTCGTTGGTACCTATCTCCACCACCTCGGTGTTGTGTTTCTTGTCCAATGCATCAGGGGCAAACAAGGCCTCCAGCAACTTGGCATTCGCCATTACACCGGTGGCGCCGGGTGCGGCTTTGCGCTGTACGCCTTTTGCGCTTTGAATGTCCAACTTCAAACGTTCAGCCAGCGGCTTGAGCGTGTCGGATTGCTCGTAAGCGCCATTGGAAAAAGTCTCGGCCACCTCAGCAAACTTGCGTTGCGCCTGCTGGTTCTTCAGCTCAGTCTCCAGCTTTGCGCGCTCGGACTCAAAGGTGGGTTTGGGCGCCGTTTTGATATCAGTCAGCTTGATGATGTGGTAGCCAAAGTCCGACTCCACCAGTTGGCTGATTTCGCCTTTGCGCATGGCAAACACCGCGTCTTCAAAAGGTTTGACCATCGCACCACGGCCAAAAAATTCCAAATCCCCACCCTTGGCCGCAGAGCCAGGGTCTTGCGAGAACTTGGTGGCCGTGGCGGCAAAAGTGTCGGGCTTTTCGGTAACCTTGAGCAAGAGCTGCTGCGCCACTTCTTTGGCTTTCTGGCGCTCGGCAGCTTTCATGTCTTTGGGCGCATTGATCAAAATATGGCTGGCGCGACGCTCCTCTTTGGCGTCGGTGCGTGCGGCGTTTTGCTCAAAATAGGTGCGCAAGTCGGCCTCGGACACTGAGATGGTTTTTTTCACGGCATCCAGGTTTAGCACCACATATTCAATGTCGACAGACTCTGGTGCCTGGAACAAAGCATTGTTGGCTTTGTAAAAAGCCTCAATGTCGGCATCAGTCAGCTTGATCTTGTCCTCAAAATCCGCAGGCCTAAAGCGCGCGATCTGCACCTCGCGGCGCTCAAAAAACGCGTTCAAGGCCATATCGGCGACGCCTTTGGGGGCGAAGGCGGTGTTGACCACACCACCTTGCACTTGGCGCAAAGACATGTCGTGGCGCATACGCGCTTCAAAACCGTCGGGTGTCAGGCCCTGGCTCGCCACCAGCGCGCGGTAGCGCTCCATATCCAGCTGACCATCGGGCTTGCGCAATGCGGCAATGGTGGGGTTTTGTTGCAGCTCGCTTGCCAGGCGCGCATCGCTCACGTTGAGGCGGGAATCGGCCAAGGCCTCCTCCAGCACCGCTTCGCGCACCAGACGCTCCAAAGTCTCGTAACGCGCCTGCGGCGACTCCAGCAGTTTGGCATCCAGGCCAGGCATCGAAGCGCGTAGACGATCCACTTCGTATTTGTGCGCCGCGTCCCACTGCGCTTGGGTGATAGTTCGGCTGCCTACTTTGGCAACAGATGCCCCTTCCGCACTCATGCGCCGGTAGCCGTCCACACCCACCAACACAAAGGCGGGAATGATGAGCAAGAACATCACAACCATCATGATCTTGGTGTGCTTGCGTACAAAATCGAACATTCGCTATCTCCAGCTACAACAAAAAAGGCGAACTGCGCAGCTCGCCTTTGTCTCAATACCAAGTGGGTGGTGGGTGATGACGGGCTCGAACCGCCGACCTACGCCGTGTAAAGGCGCCGCTCTACCAACTGAGCTAATCACCCCACTAAAAATCAGTTCAACGCGTCTTTCAAGGCTTTGCCTGGACGGAACTTAGGAACCTTCGCAGCCTTGATTTTAATCGCATCGCCGGTGCGGGGATTGCGACCGGCGCGGGCAGCGCGTTTGGTCACCGAAAAGGTGCCAAAACCAACCAAGGACACGGTTCCATTTTTCTTCAAGGTGGTTTTCACTGCGCCCAATGTGGATTCCAAAGCGCGCGTCGCGGCAGCTTTAGAAATATCCGCATGCTTGGCGATGTGTTCAATCAATTCCGTCTTGTTCATGTCTACTCCTCTATGGGTCAGCGCCCGGCGCGCTGCCGTGGTTTATGAAGGGGTGCCACAAGTTTATGCGAACTTTACGCAGGGGCCGCTGCGGTGGAACCCAAATACCGAGCCCGGGCGCCTTATTTGTTGCGGGCGCGGATTTCAGGGACCGCTTTCTGCAGGTAGAACACCATGGACCACACGGTCAGGCCCGCCGCGATCCATATCAGAACGACGCCCCAGGCATGTGTGTCGATCACCCCGAACAACTGGCCGTCAAACAACAAAAAGGGGATGGCCACCATCTGAACCACCGTCTTGAGCTTGCCGATCATGTGCACCGCCACGCTCTTGGAGGCGCCAATCTGGGCCATCCACTCGCGCAAGGCCGAGATGGCAATCTCGCGGCCAATGATGATGAGGGCGACAAAAACATCGGTGCGGCGCAGATGCACCAGTACCAACACGCAGGCGCACACCAGGAATTTGTCGGCAACCGGGTCTAAAAATGCGCCAAAGGAAGAGGTTTGGTTCAGTTTGCGCGCCAGGTAGCCGTCCAGCCAGTCGGTGAGCGCAAACACCACAAACATGAGCGTGGCGACCAGGTTCTTTTCCGCCAAGGTGGCTGTTGCCTCGGGCAGGTAGAACACCCCCGCAATCAATGGAATCGCAAATATGCGAGTCCATGTCAGCAGCGTGGGGATGGTCGTGAACATGGCGCAGATTGTGGCACGGCTAATGCAGGGCGCGGTAAATCTCTTCGGCCAATTCGATAGAAATTCCGTCCACCGACGCAATGTCTTTGGCGCTGGCCATGGCCACGCCGCGCACTCCGCCAAAGCGCTGCAGCAGCTTGGCGCGCCGCTTCGGGCCCACGCCGGGAATCTCTTCCAACTTGCCGCCGCTCAAGCGAACCCGTGCCCGCTGGGCACGCATGCCGGTAATGGCAAAGCGGTGCGCCTCGTCGCGAATTTGCGCCACCAGCATCAACGCGGCCGAATCCATGCCGAGGTACACCTTCTCGCGTCCGTCGGCAAACACCAGTTCCTCCAGGCCCACCTTGCGGCCCTCGCCTTTTTCCACGCCCACGATCAGCGACAGGTCCAGGCCCAGCTGCTCAAACACCTCTCGCGCCATGGACACCTGGCCTTTGCCGCCGTCCACCAGCACCAGGTCGGGCAGCCGGTCGTTGCCTGACGGGGCCACGCCCGCATGCTTGGCCTGGGCCAGCGCCTCGGCAGTTTTGCTGTAGCGCCGCGTCAGCACCTGGCGCATGGCTGCGTAGTCGTCGCCGGGCGTGATGTCAGCAATGTTGTAGCGGCGGTACTGCGCGTTTTGCATCGCGTGGTGCTGAAACACTACGCAAGAGGCCTGCGTGGCTTCCCCCGCGGTGTGGGAGATGTCAAAACACTCAATGCGCAGCGCGTCCAGATCCTCATGCGCCAGGTCCAGCGCCTCGGCCAGGGCACGGGTGCGGGCTTGCTGCGAACCTTCTTCGGCCAGCAAACGGGCCAATTGCAGCGAGGCATTGGTCTGCGCCATGTCCAGCCACGCGCGGCGTTGTTCACGCGGCTGGTGCACCGCAGTCACCTTGAAGCCATGCTGGTCTGAGAGCGCCGAGAGCAGCGCCTTGCCCACGGGATGGCTGACCACCAGCATGGACGGCATGGGCACGCCGATGTAATGCTGCGCCAGAAAAGCCTCCAAGACTTGAACTTCGACTTCGATCGCGGCATCCTGCGGCGCTTCGTCGTCCTCCATCAGCACCGCTGCGTCTTCTACATGCACGGGAAAGTAAGGCCGGTCGCCCAGATGGCGACCGCCGCGCACCATGGCCAGGTTGACGCAGGCTTTGCCGCCCTGCACTTTCACCGCCAATATGTCCACATCGCGGTCGGACACGTTGTCCACCGACTGCTGGTGCAGCACATTGGACAAGGCTGCGACCTGGTTGCGCAGCTCGGCGGCTTGCTCAAACTCCAGACGCTCGGCGTGCGCCATCATGCGCGACTCCAGCGAGCGCATCACTTCTTGCGCATCGCCACGCAAAAACTTTTGTGCGTCGGCCACGTCCTGCGCATAGTCCTGCCCACTGATGTGGCCCACGCAGGGCCCTGAGCAGCGCTTGATCTGGTACAGCAAACAAGGGCGCGTGCGGTTGCTGAAGATCGAGTCTTCGCAGGTGCGCAGGCGAAACACTTTTTGCATCAGCAAAATCGCCTCTTTCACTGCCCACGCGCTCGGGTACGGGCCGAAGTAATGGTGCTTTTTTTCCACCCCGCCCCGGTAATACGCCACGCGGGAAAAAGACTGTGGATTGGCACCGGACTTGGGCGGCGCGCCGGAATCCAGCGCCGTGGCGGTCATTTTGAGATAGGGATAGCTTTTGTCGTCCCGAAACAAGATGTTGTATTTCGGGTTGAGCGTCTTGATCAGGTTGTTTTCTAAGAGCAGCGCTTCGGCCTCAGAGCGCACCACAGTGGTCTCCAGACGCACGATCTTGCTCACCATGTGGCCAATGCGGGTGCCGCCATGGTTCTTTTGGAAATAGCTGGACACCCGCTTCTTCAGGCTGATGGCCTTGCCCACATACAGCACCTGGTCCTGGGCGTCGAAGTACCTGTAAACGCCCGGCAATGTGGGCAGTGCTGCCACCTGGCGCAGGAGTTCTTCGGAATGGGCGGGAGCGGTCATGGCGCGTATTGTCAGCCGTTTTCGGTCCGCGCTACCCGGCGGCAGAGGACAATCCGCACCATGACAGCTTCCCCCGCGTTGGTGCAAACACCCGACAACCCTTTACCCGCCCCGCCCATGCTGTGGGACATTTTTTGCCGCGTGATTGATAACTTCGGCGATGTGGGCGTGTGCTGGCGTCTGGCCGCCGACCTGGCGGCGCGGGGCCACACGGTGCGACTGTGGCTTGATGATGCGCAAGCCCTGGCCTGGATGGCGCCCGGCGCGCTGGAGAGCCGCTGGCCTGGAGTGACCGTGCGCCCTTGGAACGCAGCGAGCGATCCCGGCGTTCTGTCCACCCTGAAGCCTGCCGGGGTGTGGATTGAGGGTTTTGGCTGCGAATTGCCAGAGGCGTTTGTGGCCTGGCGCGCCAGCGTACAAGCAGCGCCCCCGGTGTGGATCAACCTCGAATACCTGAGTGCAGAAAGTTTTGTGGAACGCTGCCACGGTCTGCCCTCGCCGCTCATGTCGGGTCCGGCCAAGGGATGGATCAAGCATTTTTTCTACCCTGGCTTCACGCCGCACACAGGAGGTCTGTTGCGCGAGCCGGGCCTGTTGGCGCAGCGAAATACCTTTGGTAGCGACGGGCGGCAGGCCTTTTTGCGAGGTTTGGGTATCGCAGACCACGGCGAAGCTTTGGTCACCTTGTTTTGCTACGCCCACGCGCCAGTCGCTGAGCTGCTCGCACATCTGCAAGGCGCGAGGCAAGGCGTGCACCTGCTGGTCACCCACGGCCAGGCGGCAAGCGCGGTGAAAACCGCCCTGGAGCGTGCGCCGAAGGCGGCCGAAGGATTGCGCATCACGCACTTGCCGCTGCTCAGCCAAACCCTGTTTGACCAGTTGCTTTGGGTGAGCGACCTGAATTTTGTACGGGGCGAAGACTCCTTGGTACGCGCCTTGTGGGCAGGCCGCCCCTTTGTCTGGCAGATTTATCCGCAGCAGGACGCCGCGCACCTGACCAAACTCGAAGCATTTCTGTCCGAGACCAACGCGCCCGGCCCGACGCGCGACTGGCACCTGCAGTGGAATTCAGTGGGCGCTGTTCGGGCAAATGCCCCTCTTCCACTGGGAAATTCAACCCAAGACTCCGCGGTCTGGCAGGCTTGGGCAGCCGCCCTGGCACCGCGATTGGCCCAACAGGCAGACCTGGTCACCCAGCTGTGCGCATTCGTACAGGGAGTGGCATCTGAAGGCCAAGCCCCGAAAACACGATAAAATCAGAGGCTTTGC
>CAIYRQ010000046.1 GCA_903928635.1 uncultured beta proteobacterium
AGTGACCAGCCATTTCATGTCGGGAGAAAATCGCAGTTGGTAGGGGTCCAAAATGCCCCGCACCGTGCGTTGAACCACCGCCGTTTTGGGGTCGATGAAGGTCAAGGAATCGCCCAAGGCGTTGGCGATGATGAGTGACTTCTCATCCGGTGTCAGGTACATGTGGTGCGGCTCTTTGCCGGTGGCAATGCGCTGCGTTTCTTTCCACGTCTGGGTGTCGATGACGCTCACACTGGCGTCCAGCGAATTGAGCACAAACAAAGGCGGCGAAGTCTCGGCAGCCCACAGGGTTGAAGACGCCATCCAGCAGGCAAGAATCAAAATACGGTTCAATGGGCTCACGGGTACCTTAAAGAAGGAAGTTCGCGCAGGAGGCGCACCCTGCAAGTGTAGCCTTGGGGCCCTCAAAGGCCGACGTCGGCCAGGCGCATCGGGCAAGATTTACAAGCCGGACACTTGCGCCAGGTCCGTAGCATCCAACCAGCGCCATTGGCCTGGCGCAAGGTCGGCCGGCAGTAGGAGCCCACCAATCTGCGAGCGGTGCAGCGCCTCCACCCGATTGCTCACCGCAGCGACCATGCGTTTGACCTGGTGGTATTTGCCCTCGGTCAGCGTCAGGCGCAAGTGGAACTCCGAGACTGCCTCGCAAGCCGCGGCCCGCACCGGCTGCGGGTCATCGTCCAACACCACGCCGCCCAGCAGCTTTTGCACTTGGCGCTCATCGAGTGGATGTTTCACCGTTACCTCGTAGACCTTGGGCACATGGTGGCGCGGCGAGCTCATGCGGTGAATGAACTTGCCGTCGTCCGTCAATAACAGCATGCCCGTGGTGTCCTGGTCCAGGCGTCCGACCGCCTGCACTCCCTGGACAGCCGCTTTTTGCGGGCGCAAGCGCAGGGGCGACGGCAGCAAGGTGTAAATGCTGGGGTAAGTGGACGGCTTCTGGGAACATTCCGTTCCAGTGGGCTTATGGAGCAGCACATAGGCTTTTTCAAAGTACGGCCACTCCACGCCTTGCACCCTAAAACGCAGGCCGGTGGCCTCAAATTCAGCGCCCGCGTCTTTGCAGACCACCCAATCGCCATCGGCACCCTCGCCCGGTACCTGAACCCAACCCTGCTGGATCAGACCCGCACAGACGCGCCGGGTGCCAAAACCTTGGGTGTAAAGAATCTCTTGAAGTTGCATAGGCCAAGTATCGCAGGCCCACCCGGGGGCAGACCTCAGCCCAGGGCGTGGCTGGCCACCATGTCGCGCTCAAATTGCGCCATGGCCGCATCGGTCACGGAGTCTTGCGACCAGGCAATCAGGCTGGCTGGCGGCAGCGTGACGGCGGCTGCGCCCATCCCCATCAACCGCGCCAGCACATCAGGCGACTTGATACTGGCAGCGACCAATTGCGGGCCTTCGTGCGGCGCCTCAGGGGTTTGGGCTGCAACGCAGGCTTGCATGAGCGCCCATACATCGCGCCCACCGTGGCTGCTGTCCGCCGCCAGACGCCCCACATAGGGCGCGACAAAGTCGGCGCGCAGTGATTGCGCCCAGAGAAGCTGCACCGCGTTGGACAGTCCTGTGAGCAAGATGGCCTGATTCATCGCTTGGACAGCAGCAATGCAATCGATCCAGGAGGGATGGCATGGCAGCTTGATCGTCAGGCTCACCCGCTCCTGCGTTGCGACTGCCTGCAACTTCTCTACCCAGCCATGGGCCGCTTCGACATCGTTACTCGGTAGCTGCACCATGAGTTGCCTCATGCCTGAAGCCCCGGCGGCGCGCACCAAGCGCTCGTAACTGGCCAGATTGACCGGCAAACCCGCCTGAAAAACCAGGCTCGGGTTGGTGGTCACGCCGACCACCGGAGGGCATCCGGCGGGCAGCGTCCATTGCGAGGTGTCGGCGCTATCGAGGTAAATATCCACAGCTTCTTTCAATGGTCACTCGCCGTGACGAGCAAGTCTCAGTTCAGGATCACGCCCTTGCAGAACATGGCATTGCCGTAGGCGGTGGCTTCGCCGCTTTGCACAATCAGGCTGGCGCCCTTGATCTTGTCATAAAAGGCGAATCGCTCTACGCCTTCCACCCGCTCGGCGGGCACACCCTCCCGGGCCAGACAGTCCACCACCGCCTGTTGGGCTGCGGTGCGGTGACCGGCCTCTGAGTGACAAACTTGCATGTACGCAGCGGGTTGTGGCACATCAACCGCCAAGGGAATCACGGACAACACCGCCTTGCTGACGCGCGCCAGGTCGTTTCCAGGCAGGCGCACCACAGGCTTGCCGTGGCTCAAAAAGTCGGCGGTGAAGTTAGCGTCTACCACGGCCACCCACTCGCCATGGCCCATGGCGCTCAGGTGCATCAGCAGCTCGGGTGTGAGCAAAGGGTCTATTCCTTTTAGCATACTGCTGCCTCTTGTTCTGCAAATTTGGCGGGATCAATGGCGCCGGTGATCAGGCCCACGATTTCTTCCGGATTGGTCTCTTTGGTGGGACGGCTGCAAATAATGCGGCCCTGGCGGAACACCCAGATGCGGTCCACCAGATCAAAGACCTGGCGCAGGTTGTGGCTGATGATGATCAGCGGCACGCCTTGGGACTTCAGCCCCTTGATGATTTGCTCGACCCGTGCGGTTTCTGCCACGCCCAGGGCGGCGGTGGGCTCGTCGAGAATGATCAACTTCTTGGCAAATCCTGCCGCGCGGGCAATTGCCACGCACTGGCGCTGGCCGCCGGACATGCCGCGCAGGCTCTCTGACATGTCTTGGATCTTCACACCGGTGGTCGAGAGCATCTCGGTGGACTGCGCCCGCATCGCCTTGTGGTTCAGGATCGACAAGGGGCCCAGGTTGAGGTGCGTTATTTCGCGACCCAGAAAAATGTTGGCCGGTACGTCCAGGTCTTCGGCCAAGGCCAGGGTTTGGTACACCGTCTCAATGCCCTGGTCGCGGGCATCCAGTGGTGAGCGGAAGCTCACTTTTTCACCGTCGAGCAGGATGTCACCCTGGTTAGGTTGCTCAACACCCGTGATCAGGCGCACGAAGGTGCTCTTGCCTGCGCCGTTGTCACCCACGATGGCAGCGTGTTCACCGGGCTGGAGGTTGAAGTGCGCGTCGGTGAGGGCTTTGACGCCCCCGTAGTGCTTGGTAATGCCGCTGATACGCAGCACTGCTTGGTTCGATGTCATACGGATGGATGGAGTTGTTCAATAAGGGAATGCGGGGCTAAACCAGGAGTTTTCGCGCCCTCGAGGCGTGTACAAACCACGATTTGGATGCGAGCATGCCACAAATTTCCAGAAAATCGTATTAGTAAAACCCCTAGATTTATTTAATCAAAAGTCTGGTTTAATTCGATCCCAGCACGCCACAGGTTCATCTGGGCGGCTATCTCAACCCCTTTGGAGACACTGACATGAACATGAAACGCACCCTCGGCCGCTTGGCCATTGCAATGGCAGCCGCTGGCCTGATGGCAAGCGCTATGGCGGAAACCACCATCGCCTACATCACCAACGGCAACACCAACGAAGGTTGGACGCTGATCAACGGCGGCGCTAAGGCAGCCGGCACCAAAGCTGGCGTGAAGTTCATTGAGCTCGCCGCTGAAAAGGGCGAACTGTCCAAGCAATTGGCCATCGTTGAGGACATGATCACCCGCAAGGTCAATGCCATCGCTATCGCTCCCGTAGACAGCGCAGGCATTGCACCGGCCATCAACAAGGCATTGGCCGCTGGTATCAAGGTTGTGGCTGTGGACACCGGCATCACCGGCGCCAAGATCACCTCGTATGTTGCCACTGACAACATCAAAGCTGCCATGGTGCAAGGCAAGTGGGCTGCTGAGCAGATCAAAGACGGCGACACCGTGATCTATGTCACCGGCGACCAAGGTCAATCCACCGGCCAAGAGCGCCGCAAAGGCTTTGTGGACGGCTTGAACGCTGTGCGCAAGAACGTGAAGATCGTCGACGTGCCCACGACTTGGGACCAAACCATGGCCCAAAACGGCGTGGAAACCGCGCTGCGCGCTAATCCGACCGCCAAGGTTATTGCCTGCGCCTGGGACGGCGGTGCTTTGGGCGCCAAGGCAGCGTTGATGGCTGCTGGCAAAAAGGCCGGAGAAGTCAAGATCGCTGGCTTTGACGGCTCTCCTGGTGGCTTGGACATGATGAAGCAAGGTTGGCAGTCCGCCAACGCTGCGCAAATGTTGGCCAAGATTGGTCAAGTGGGCGTGGAAACCGCGATCGCAGCTGCCGAAGGTAAGCAAGTGGACGCCCGTATCGACACCGGCTCTTTCTTGGTTCTGCCTTCCAATGTGGACCAGTTCGCCAAGGACTCCGGCGTCGGCCAATTCATGAAAGTGAAGTAAAGCGGAAAAGCTGCCTCGGTGCCGCCGCGTGGTGGTGCTGACGCAGCCCTTGCGACCGCCAGTGATCTGAATTGCTGGTGGTCGTTTGTTTTTTGTAGATTGGAACTGTTTTCATGAAGTCCCTCACCCGACAAGAATGGTATGGCGCACTGGTCGCTGTCCTGGTTTTAGGCTCACTGCTCACCGTAGCGTCCCCCTATTTTTTGACCACCGGTAATCTGTCGAACATCCTGGTGCAGGGCTCTGTCATCGCACTGCTTGCGGGCGGACAAACCTTTGTGATTTTGACCGGTGGTGTAGACCTGGCCGTGGGCGCATTGACTGCCCTGGCAGGTGCCGTGGCCGGACACCTGATGATCAAGCTGGGCGTGAACCCCTACGCCGCCATTGTTGCTGCGTTGGCTATTGGCGCTGCCGTGGGCGTTTTCAACGGCTACCTGGTGGCCTTTGTGGGCATTCCCGCATTTATCGTCACGCTCGGAGGGCTGACCCTGTGGCGCGGCCTGGCGTTTGACGCCACCGGCGGCTTTGACAACTCCGGCATGCCCGACCCCCTGCCCTTCATTGGGTATGGCGAGCTACTGGGTGTG
>CAIYRQ010000047.1 GCA_903928635.1 uncultured beta proteobacterium
CCAGCGCAATCGCGATGTACCAGACCACGTCGTAGCTGCCCGTGCGATCGTAAAAATAACCGCCCAGCCATACGCCCATGAAGGAGCCCACCTGGTGGCTCAGGAAGACAAAGCCGCTGAGCATGGACAGGTGCGCGACACCAAAAATTTGGGCAATGGACGCGTTGGTCGGCGGCACCGTGGACAGCCACAAAAAGCCCATGACCGCCGAGAACAGATACACACTGACCGGGCTGAGTGGCGCCCAGATGAAGAGGGCAATGACCACTGCACGGGCGAAGTAAATGAAGGCCAGGATGTGGCGTTTGGGCATGCGCTGGCCTAAGGCCCCCGCGGCATAAGTACCAAACACATTGAACAAACCAATCAAGGCCAGCGCGTAGCTGGCCACCTGGGGGGACAGGCCGTGGTCTTTGAGGTAGCTGGGCATGTGCACGCCGATAAACACCACCTGAAAACCGCAGACGAAGTAGCCCGCCATCAACAACTGAAAGCTGCGGTACTGAAACGCTTCACTCAGCGCATGAAAAATCGTTTGCTCGCGGGGTGCGCTCGCCTGGTTGCCCGCCAGGTGCGGCTCGCGCAGTCCCCAGGCCAGGGGCGCGATGATCAAAGCCGCCATGCCCAAGACGCCCAGAGCGCTTTGCCAGCCCAGGGTCCCAATCAGCTGCCCCTCAATCGGCACCATCAAAAATTGCCCGAAGGAGCCCGCCGCGGCGGCCATGCCCATGGCCCAAGACCTGCGTTCCGCCGGCACATTGCGCCCGATCACGCCATAGACCACAGCGTAAGTGGTGCCCGCCTGCGCAACGCCCAGCATGACGCCGGTCGAGAGCATCAACATCAAGGGGGTATCGGCCTGCGACATGCCAATTAGCCCCAGCGCGTAGAGGGCCGCGCCCATCACCAGCACCCGAAAGGCACCAAAACGGTCCGCCGCCATGCCCGCAAAAATCCCGGCAATGCCCCAGGAAATATTCTGGATGGCCATGGCCAGCGCATAGGTTTCGCGGGTCCAGCCGCGGGCCTGGGTGAGCGGCTGCATCCACAGGCCAAAGCCATGGCGAATGCCCATGGACAAGGTCACGATGGCGGCACCGCAGGCCAAAACCTGGAACAAGGACAAAGGGGGGCGGTCGGGGTGGGCGTTTTGCATCCTCTAAATATAGCGAAGTAATTGCCACTGCGTGGTTCCCTCGGGGATAACGGCGGTGGATTGCAGGGCGGCTCGTTCGACCATAATGCTGTGGTTTCGTACAGTAAATTGCGTCTTGCAGGTCTACAATCTCTTCCTATGTCTGTTCCCAAATCCCCCTCTGCTACCGCACCCGCCTACTCCGAATCGTCGATCCGGGTCCTCAAGGGCCTGGAGCCCGTCAAGCAGCGCCCGGGCATGTACACCCGCACTGACAACCCATTGCACGTCATTCAAGAGGTGCTGGACAATGCCGCTGACGAGGCGCTGGCAGGCCACGGCAAAAAAATCAAGGTGGTGCTGCACACCGACGGATCGGTCACGATTGAAGACGATGGTCGTGGCATTCCGTTTGGCATGCACCCCGAGGAAAACGCTCCGGTGATTGAGCTGGTGTTCACCCGCTTGCACGCGGGTGGCAAATTTGACAAAGGCAAGGGCGGCGCCTACAGCTTCTCGGGCGGTCTGCATGGTGTGGGTGTGAGCGTGACCAATGCTTTGGGCAAACGCTTGGAGGCCACCAGCTACCGCGAAGGCTCGGTAGCCCGCATTGTGTTCCAAAGCGGCGACGTCACTGAAGCGCTGCAGGTGCGCAAGGCGGGCGAGGGCGATCGCAAATCCGGCACCACGGTGCGCGTCTGGCCGGACGCCAAATACTTTGAATCCGCTGCCCTGCCCATGGCCGAGCTGGTGCATCTGCTGCGCAGCAAGGCGGTGCTCATGCCCGGCGTGAGCGTCTCGCTGCTCAATGAAAAAACCAAAGATAGCCAAACCTGGCTCTACAAAGGCGGGCTAGCGGACTATTTAATGCAGTCCCTGCAAGCCGACCCGGTGATTCCGCTGTTCAGCGGCGAAGGTTTTGCCGACGCCCAGCACGACAGCTTTGCCGAAGGCGAGGGCGCCATGTGGTGCGTGGCCTTTACCGAAGACGGCAGCCCGGTGCGCGAAAGCTATGTCAACCTCATCCCCACCAGCGCGGGTGGCACGCATGAGAGCGGCTTGCGCGACGGTCTGTTTACCGCGGTCAAGAGCTTTGTTGACATGCACAGCCTGCTGCCCAAGGGCGTCAAGCTGATGCCCGAGGACGTGTTTGCCCGCGCCAGTTACGTGCTCTCGGCCAAGGTGTTGGATCCGCAGTTTCAGGGCCAGATCAAAGAGCGCCTCAACTCGCGCGACGCAGTGCGACTGGTCTCCGGTTTTGTGCGCCCGGCGCTGGAGCTGTGGCTTAACCAGCATGTGGACTACGGCAAAAAGCTGGCCGAGCTGGCCATCAAGGCCGCGCAAACCCGCCAACGCGCCGGCCAAAAGGTCGAAAAGCGCAAGAGCTCTGGCGTGGCCGTCTTGCCCGGCAAGCTGACCGACTGCGAAAGCCGCGACCTGGCCTACAACGAAGTGTTTTTGGTCGAGGGTGACTCGGCCGGTGGCAGCGCCAAGATGGGCCGCGACAAAGAAAACCAGGCCATCCTGCCCCTGCGCGGCAAGGTGCTCAATACCTGGGAAGTGGACCGAGACCGTTTGTTTGCCAATACCGAAATCCACGATATTTCGGTCGCCATCGGCGTTGATCCGCATGGTCCTAACGACACGCCCGACATGAGCGGCCTGCGCTACGGCAAGGTGTGCATCTTGAGCGACGCTGACGTGGATGGCTCGCACATCCAGGTGCTCTTGTTGACGCTGTTTTTCCGCCACTTCCCTAAGCTGATCGAAGCAGGCCACGTGTTTGTGGCGCGCCCCCCGCTGTTTCGGGTGGACGCTCCGGCGCGTGGCAAAAAGCCGGCGTCCAAAGCCTATGCGCTGGACGAGGGCGAACTCACCGCCATCCTGGACAAGCTGCGCAAAGAAGGCGTGCGCGAAGGCGCCTGGAGCATCAGCCGCTTCAAGGGCCTGGGCGAGATGAACGCCGAGCAGCTCTGGGACACCACCCTCAACCCCGACACGCGCCGCTTGCTGCCCGTGGCCCTGGGCGCGATTGATTTCAGCCAAACCGAGGCCTTGATCACCAAGCTCATGGGCAAAGGCGAAGCCGCCGCCCGCCGCGAACTCATGGAAATCCACGGTGATTCCGTTGAAATTGATGTGTGATCACCCGCGACCCAGCGTACGCACCGCAACTTACCTCGTAAACAGCCCAGCATGACTGACCAACCTATTCTCGACCTCGCCCCCGCATCGGATGGCGACGACCAGCTCAACCTTGCCAACTATGCGCAGCGCGCTTATCTGGAATACGCCCTGAGCGTGGTCAAAGGCCGCGCCTTGCCCGATGTGTGCGACGGCCAAAAGCCGGTGCAGCGGCGGATTTTGTACAGCATGTCGCGCATGGGCCTGGGCTTTGGTGGAGCCAATGGCAATACCGGCGCCAAGCCGGTCAAAAGCGCCCGCGTGGTGGGCGATGTGCTGGGCCGCTTCCATCCCCATGGCGATCAGGCGGCCTATGACGCGCTGGTGCGCATGGCGCAGGATTTTTCGCAGCGCTACCCGCTGATCGACGGGCAGGGCAATTTTGGTTCGCGTGACGGCGACGGCGCTGCCGCCATGCGCTACACCGAGGCGCGGCTGGCCAAAATCACCAGCCTCTTGCTTGACGAAATTGACCAGGGCACGGTGGACTTTCAGCCCAACTACGACGGCTCCACTGAAGAGCCCCGTCAACTGCCCGCCCGTCTGCCCTTTGCTTTGCTGAATGGCGCGAGCGGTATCGCAGTGGGCTTGGCCACCGAGATTCCCAGCCACAACCTGCGCGAGATTGCCGACGCCTGTGTGGCACTGGTCAAGTCACCGAATCTGCCCGACGCCGATCTCTATGCCTTGGTGCCCGGGCCTGACTACCCCGGTGGCGCCCAAGTCATCAGCCCGGCATCAGACATTGCCGAGGCCTACCGCACAGGGCGAGGCTCGCTCAAAGTGCGGGCGCGTTGGAAGATTGAAGACCTTGCGCGTGGCCAGTGGCAACTGGTGGTCACCGAGCTGCCGCCGGGTGTGAGCAGCCAGCGCGTTCTGGAAGAAATCGAAGAGCTGACCAACCCCAAGGTCAAGGCCGGCAAAAAAGCCTTGTCGCTGGACCAGACCCAGCTCAAGGCCAGCATGCTGGCGGTGCTGGACGTGGTGCGCGACGAGTCAGGCAAAGAAAACGCCGTGCGTTTGGTGTTTGAGCCGAAAACCAGCCGCATTGAGCAGCAGGAGCTGATTACCGCGCTGCTGGCCCACACCAGTTTGGAGACCTCGACTCCCATCAACCTGACCATGGTGGGCTTGGACGGGCGACCCACCCAGAAGTCGTTCCGGCAAATGCTGACCGAGTGGATTGCGTTTCGCCAAAGCACCATCGAAAAGCGCTCGCGCCACCGTCTGGGCAAGGTGCTGGACCGCATCCATATTCTGGAAGGGCGCCAGCTGGTGCTGCTCAATATCGACGAGGTGATCGCCATCATTCGCCAGTCGGACGAGCCCAAGTCCGCATTGATGGCGCGCTTTAACTTGAGCGAGCGCCAGGCCGAAGATATTTTGGAAATTCGGCTGCGCCAATTGGCCCGGTTGGAGGCCATCAAGATCGAGCAAGAGCTCTCAGAGTTGCGCAGCGAGCAGCAAAAACTGGAAGAAATTTTGGGCAATCCGTCGGCGCTGCGCCGTCTCATGGTCAAAGAAGTCGAGGCCGATGCCAAGACCTTTGCCGACCCCCGCCGCACCCTGATCCAGGAAGAGAAAAAAGCGGTCGCCGAGGTCAAGATCGTGGACGAGCCGGTGACGGTGGTGGTCAGCGACAAAGGCTGGGTGCGCGCCCGAAGCGGCCACGGCCACGAGGCCGCCAGCTTTGCCTTCAAAGCGGGCGACGCGCTGTACAGCACCTTTGAATGCCGCAGCGTGGACACCTTGCTGGCTTTTGGCTCCAACGGGCGCGTGTATTCGGTGGCGGTGTCCTTGCTGCCCGGTGGCCGGGGCGATGGCCAGCCGCTGACCAGCCTGATTGAGCTGGAGTCCGGCACCCAGGTGCTGCACTACTTTGCGGGGGCGGGTAGCGCGCAGTTGCTTGTGTCGGGCAGCGGGGGCTACGGATTTATCGCGTCGGTGGAGCACATGGTGTCGCGCCAAAAGGCGGGCAAGGCCTTTATCGCCTGCAATGACGGTGAAACCGTGTGTGCGCCATCCCTGGTGTCGGGTGCCAGCCTGCCCCAGGGCCCGGCGTCGGCGCCCTTGGCTGCAGCGCCCAACGCCACACGGGCGATGGTGGCGCCCGCGACCGACGTGGCCTGCGCGTCCACGCTGGGTCGCATCTTGACGTTCAAGTTGTCAGAACTCAAAACCATGGAGAAAGGCGGGCGTGGCCTGATGCTGCTGGCGCTGGACGACAAAGACACCTTGGCCGGTGCCGCGGCCTACACCCGCAGCGTGCGGATTGCGGGCCTGGGGCGCGGTGGCAAGCCGCGCGAAGAAACGCTGGAAATCCGAAGCCTGAACAACGCCCGTTCACCCCGGGGCCGCAAAGGCAAAGCGGCCGACCTGGGCTTCAAACCCCAATCGGTGGCCCGCGTTGAGTAAGCTGCGCCCATGACGCACAAAAAGATACTGGTCGTAGGCGGTGGCATTGGCGGCTTGGCCACGGCCTTGGCTTGTGGCGCGCGCGGTTTGGGCGTACAGCTGATCGAGAAAAAACCGGTGTTCTCCGAAGTAGGGGCGGGCGTGCAGCTCAGTCCCAACGTGGTGCGGCTGCTGGAAGGCTGGGGTTTGGGGCCGGGGCTGGATGCGGTGGCTTGCTTTCCGCCTTTGCTTCAAGTGCGCAGCGCGCAGTCGGCTTCGGTGTTGGGGCAGCTTGCGCTGGGGGCTCGCGCGGTGCAGCGCTACGGCGCACGCTACGCCACGATTGCACGCGCCGATCTGCACCAGCTTTTGCTGTCTGCCGTCGAGTCCCAAGGCACCGCGCAGCTGATGCTGAACAACGCCATGCAGCATGTGAGCCAGGACGCCAACGCAGTGCAGGTCAACACCAGCGACGGCCACCAGCGCCGAACCAACGTGCTAATCGGCGCGGACGGTTTGTGGAGCAGCGTGCGCGACTTTGTGCGCAGCGATGCGCAACCCGCTTTCACCGGCCACCTGGCCTACCGCGCCATGGTGCCTCAGGCGGATTTGCCGCAGGCGCTGCGCAGCGAAGTGGTGACGGCCTGGCTGGGCCCCCGGTTTCATGCGGTGCAGTATCCGGTGCATGGTGGGCAATGGCTGAACGTAGTGGTCATTGTCGAAGGCCCTGCTCCCGACGATGCGCAGCACTGGGACCACGACGCCAACGCCGCCGACCTGCGTGCCCACCTCAAGGACGCTGCTGCGCCCTTGCAAGACCTGGTGGCATCCATCAAAACCTGGCGGCTCTGGCCGCTCAATGGCCTACCGCATCTGCGCGGCCCCCAGGAGTTGGCCTTTGGCCGTATTGCCCTGATGGGCGACGCCGCCCACCCCATGCTGCCCTACCTGGCCCAAGGTGCCGGTATGGCCATTGAAGACGCAGCGGCGTTGGCCGATGCCTTGGCCACACCCGGCCTGGGTGATGTTGCCGCGCTGGAGCGCTATGCCCAAGTGCGTTGGCGCCGCAATGCCCGGGTTCAGGCGCGCGCGCAGCGCAACGGCGAGATCTTTCACGCCACCGGCGTGCAGCGCTGGGGCCGTGATGTGGCGATGCGTGCTTTGGGTCAGCGCCTCTTGGACGTGCCTTGGTTGTACCGGGGCGGCTGAAGGCCCCGGCGCTCGTCAAGTCACCGCATGCTGGCGGTTGAACTGCAGCTGCTTCCATTCTTCACTGGCCAGCACCTGGCGCAAGTGCTCCACGGCATTCCACACGTCTTCAAAGCCGATGTACAGCGGCGTCAGGCCAAAGCGCAAGATGTCTTTGTGCACGCCACCATCACCCGCCCGAAAGTCGCCAATCACGCCGCGCGCAATCAGCGCTTGCATGATGGCGAACGCGCCGGAGCCTAAAGCGCCGCCCGCCGCGTGTTCGCACGTCAAACAAACTTGCGATCCACGCTGGGCATGCGCTCGGGGTGTGGCCAGTCCCAGACCAAACCCCTGGCATCGCTCTTCCACCAGCGCAATGAACAAGTCGGTCAAGGCCAACGATTTGGCGCGCAGCGCCGCCATGCCGCCCAAGGGCTCTGCGACTTTGAAGCCGTCTAACCCGCACTCCAACAGTGACAGGCTCACGATGGGCTGGGTGCCGCACTGGTAGCGCTGAATACCCGCCGCCGGTTGGTAGTCAGAGGTAAATGCAAACGGTGCGGCGTGGCCCCACCATCCCGCGAGCGGCTGCAAAAACGGCAGGTCGGTGCGCTGGGCGTGCGTGGGATGAACCCACACAAACGCAGGCGCGCCGGGGCCGCCATTGAGGTATTTGTAACCGCAACCCACCGCGAAGTCTGCGCCCGCGCCGGTCAAAGCTACCGGTACCGCGCCTGCGCTGTGGGCCAGGTCCCACACCACCAATGCACCAGCCGCATGGGCAGCTTGGGTGAGGGCGGCCATGTCGTGCATGGCGCCGGTGCGGTAGTTCACATGGGTGAGCATCAGCACCGCCAGGTCCTCGTTCAGGTGCTCTGCAATCTCGTGCGGCTCCACAAGCACCAGCGTGTAGCCGCGCTGGGCGCACAGGCCTTCGGCGATGTACAGGTCGGTCGGAAAGTTGCTGCGCTCGCTCAGCACCACACGGCGCTCAGGGCTGTCGGCATGCGCAATGGACAGCGCGGCGGAAAGAACTTTGTAGAGGTTGATAGACGTGGTGTCGGTGGCCACCACTTCGCCGGGTCCGGCGCCAATCAGCGTCGCAATCTGGTCGCCCAGGCGCTGTGGCAGGTCAAACCAGCCTGCCGTGTTCCAGGAGCGAATCAGGCCCTGGCCCCACTCCTGGCTCACCACCTGGGCGGCACGTGCGGCGGCCGTTTTGGGGCTCACGCCCAGCGAGTTGCCATCCAGATAAATCAG
>CAIYRQ010000048.1 GCA_903928635.1 uncultured beta proteobacterium
ATGCGTTGCATGGTGGTCGGTGCGCTCAGTTCTTGCGGGGCGCTAAATAGGCCAGGAAATGCCGCTCGGCCAGCTTGAAAAAGCCGATCAAGGCGAATGTCGCCACCAAATAGATGCCTGCGGCAAACAAATAGGCTTCAAACGGCAGGTAGTAGTCAGAGTACACACGGCTGGCTGCGGCGGTGACGTCCAACATGCTGGGCACGGCACTGGCCAGGCTGGTGCTTTGCAGCATCATGACCACTTCGTTGCTGTAAGCGGGCAGGCTGCGGCGCATGGCGCTGGGCAGCACGATGCGGCGCAAAATCATCCAACGCCCCATGCCGTAGGCCTGCGCAGCCTCCAGCTCGCCAGCACTGGTTTCCCGAATGGCACCCGCCAGCATCTCGGCGGTGTAGCCCGCGGTGTTCAGGCTGAACGCCAGCAGAGCGCAGAAAAACGGCTCTTTGAAGTGCGTCCAGGGCCACACGTCGTCCCAGCGTGCCTGTATCCACTCCAGTTGGCCCAGGCCGTAGTAGATCAAATACACCTGAATCAAAAGCGGTGTGCCGCGCACCACATAGGTGTAGGCCCCCACCACCGAGCGCAAGACCCAAGAGCGGCTGGTGAGTGCCAGTGCAAACACCAGCGCCAGCACCGCGCCCACGCCCAGGCTGGAAAACAACAAACCCAGCGTGGTGAGAATGCCCTCGCCATACATGGCCAGGTTTTTCGCCTGAAAAATGACGTCCCACTTCATCAGAGCTGCCCCCGGCGCGTGCCCAGGCTGTAGTGCGCGTTCACTTTTCGCAGCACATACAAGGATGCGCTGGTGAAAATCAAAAACAAGGCGGCAGAAAACAGAAAAAATTCAAATGGCGAGCGCGTCGCTGCGCTGGCCTGCTTGGAGATGTAGGTCATCTCCTTCAAACCAATCAGACTCACCAAGGCTGTGGACTTGATCAACACCAGCCAGTTGTTGGTAAAGCCGGGCAGGGCGTAGCGCACCATTTGCGGCGCAATGATGCGCAAAAACGTAGCGGTGCGGCCCATGCCAAATGCCCAGGCGGCCTCGGCCTGTCCTTTGGGAATGGCCAGAATCGCGCCCCGAAAAGTTTCGGTCATGTAAGCGCCATAGATAAAACCGAGTGTGAGGACCCCCGCAACAAAGGGGTTGATGTCCACGGTGCGCTTGCTGCCCATGAGTTCCATCACATGGTTCAGCCCCATGGTGCCGCCATAAAACACCAGCAGCATCACCACCAAATCGGGGATGCCACGAATTACGCTGGTATAGGCCGTTCCCAGTGCTCTGGCCACCAGGCTGCCGGACAGGCGGGCAGCCGCCCCCATCAAGCCCAGAACAACCGCAACCGCCAGCGAGCACAGCGACACCGCTATCGTGAGCAGCGAGCCCTGCAGAATGCTGTAGTAATAGGCGTTCATGGAGTAGAAATAAAAAAATCGGCGTCCAGCAACTGCCGCACGCCGATTTTCAGTGCATTACGCCAGGGGCTTATTCGCCGTAGACGTCGATGTTGAACTTGGCAAAGTACTTGTCGTTCAGTGTTTTGTAGGTAGGAGCCGTGCGGATGGCTTTGATTGCGGCATTGAGTTCAGCCTTCAAAGCATCTTCGCCCTTGCGCAAGGCAATGCCAGCGCCGTAGCCAAAGTACTTGGGATCTTTCAGGTCAGGGCCCACCAACTCGTACTTGGCGCCTTCAGGCTTGCTCAAGAAACCACCGGTAACTTCCATGAAGTCGGCTACTGTGCCATCCAAACGGCCCGATTTGATGTCCAAGTACACCTGGTCTTGCGCTTCGTAGCTGTTCACCACCACGCCAGCGGTCTTGAGTTCGCCCAAAGCGTATTTCTCTTGGGTAGAACCCTTCAAGACGCCGATTTTCTTGCCCTTGATCGACGCTGCATCCGTGAATTTAGTACCTTTTTTCAGCACGATGCGGCTGGGTGTGTTGTAGTACTTGTCGGTGAAGTCCACTTCTTTCAGGCGGTCGTCGGTGATCGACATGGAGCTGATGATGACGTCGTATTTTTTGGCGTTCAGGCCGGGGATCATGCTGTCCCACACTTGTTCCACAAACACGCACTTGCGTTTGATTTGCTCGCACAGGGCGTTGGCAATGTCCACGTCAAAACCGGTGGGCTGGCCATCGGCGGTCTTGAAGGTGAAAGGCTCGTAGGTGGGGTCGATGGCGACTTTAAGTTCAGCGGGGGCAGCGGCCACGGGTGCAGCAGCGGGTGCGGCAGGCGCAGCAGCTTCTTCTTTTTTGCCGCAGGCGGCCAACAGGGCGATCACGCTCAGGCTCAGGAGCAGTTTTTTCATCGGTAAATCCTTGGAGGGGCCAGAGGCAATTGCTGTGGCCGGAGGGTTAATAAAAAGAGACTGAGCATTCTACGGTCTGCGACCGCCAATGTGCTCCGACTTTGACGCATGATCGCGGTATGGACCCTCAAACTACTTCTCTACATTCCACCATTGCATCGCGCCCGGTTCGCTTGGCCATCGTCGGCTACGGAAGCGCGGGACGCGTATTTCACGCCCCGCTGGTGTCCGGCGTTCCCGGCCTGGAGCTGCACTGCATAGTTTCCAGCAAGCCGGACGCGGTGCGCGCGGATTGGCCCGATGTTGCCGTCGTTGCACAGGCCGCACAGGCGTTCGCAGATCCTCTGGTCGACGTGGTGGTGATTGCCACGAGCAATGAAAGCCATTTTTCACTGGCGCGGGATGCACTGATCGCTGGCAAGCACGTGGTGGTCGATAAGCCCTGCACTGTGACCTTGGAGCAAACCACTGAGCTACTGGCGCTAGCGGCTGCCAAGGGTTTGGTCTTCTCCGTGTTCCAAAACCGGCGTTTTGACGCGGATTTTTTGTCTTTGCAGGAAGTGCTGGCCAGCGGCGTGTTGGGTCGCATCGTGCATTTTGAGTCGCACTTTGACCGCTACCGGCCGGTGGTGCCCGAGCGTTGGCGCGAACAAGCGCTGCCCGGATCAGGCCTGTGGTTTGATCTGGGCGCGCATTTGGTGGACCAGGCACTGGTGCTGTTCGGCATGCCCCAGTCCATCAGCGTGGATACCGCCTGCCAGCGCGACGGTGCGCTGGTGAACGACTACTTCCATACCCAATTGCGCTATTCCCAGCATCCGGGGCTGCGGGTGATTCTTCATGCCTCGGCGCTGGTGGGCGCCTTGGGGCCGCGTTTTGCCGTTCATGGCACCTTGGGCAGCTTTGTGAAATACGGGCTGGACACGCAGGAAGATGCGCTCAAGGCAGGTGGCAGGCCCCATGTGGACACTTTGGACGCCTGGGGTGCCGACCCCCTCACTGGCACCGTCACCACCTATCCAAACCAGCAATTGCACACTGCAATGGCGCCTCAGGCGGCAGGAAACTACTGCGCTTTTTACGCATCGCTGCTCAGCCACTTGCGGGGCGAAACGCCGTGCGCAACCGTGACTCCGGCGCAAATTTGGAGCGACATGGCGCTGCTCACCGTCGGACAGGCCAGTGCGGAGCAGGGCGTGCCGCTTGAGCTGCCCGCTTTGCCCGCGGACTTCGCCAGGGGCTGATCCACGCCGAGTACCCCGGCAAGCTGTAGTGGCAGGGCCCAAAAAGTAAAATCCCACTTTTTGCAGCGCCTCTGCACAGCTTTTCCACAGCTTTGCCACCGACTTATCCATGAACGCCCCGCTCGACGTCTCCTTCTTTGCCCGCGCTGCCAAGCCGCTGGGCAGCTACCGCAAGTACTGGGCGGCGCGTTTTGGTACCGCGCCCATGCTGCCCATGAGCCGTGCCGAAATGGACAAGCTGGGTTGGGACAGCTGCGACATTGTGTTGGTCACTGGCGACGCCTACGTGGACCACCCCAGCTTCGGCATGGCGGTGATCGGTCGCATGCTGGAGGCGCAGGGGTTTCGGGTGGGCATCATCGCCCAGCCGGACTGGACCAGTGCCGAGGCCTTCAAGGCGCTGGGCAAGCCCAATTTGTTTTGGGGCGTGACCGCGGGCAACATGGATTCCATGATCAACCGCTACACCGCAGACCGCAAAATTCGCAGCGATGACGCCTACACCCCGGGTGACGTGGCGGGCAAGCGCCCGGACCGGGCCGCGATTGTGTACAGCCAGCGCTGCCGCGAAGCCTATAAAGATGTGCCCCTGATTCTGGGCGGCATTGAAGGCAGCCTGCGCCGCATTGCCCACTACGACTACTGGAGCGACAAAGTGCGTCGCTCGATTGTGGTGGACGCCAAATGCGACTTGCTGCTCTACGGCAACGCCGAGCGCGCCATTGTCGAAATTGCGCATCGGCTGGCGGCCAAGGAGCCAGTGCAAAACATCACCGACGTGCGCGGGACTGCTTTTGTGCGCCGCCCGGACGACGAAACCGGCAAAGGCTGGTTTGAAATCAACTCCACCAGCGTGGACACCCCTGGCCGCGTGGAAGCCCACGTCAACCCCTACTTGACCACCTCAGAAGTAGCGGCCGAGAACGGTGCCACCTGCGCTAGGGAAGACGAAGCCAAGCAAGTGGCCCAAGACGCAGAAAAGTCTGGCTCTACGGGCGTGGCCGCTTCCAACTTGCCTGCGCAGCCGCAAGCCATGGTATTCGTGGCCAACCCCGCGCTCAAAGCCAAACTCAAGGTGCCGCCGCGCGATCGCTCGGTCATCCGCCTGCCCAGCTACGAGCAGGTCAAGAGCGACCCGATTCTTTACGCCCACGCCAACCGGGTGCTGCATTTAGAAACCAACCCCGGCAACGCCAGAGCCTTGGTGCAAGCCCATGGTGAAGGCGCCACCGCGCGCGACGTGTGGATCACTGCCCCGCCGATCCCTCTCACCACGGCCGAGATGGACATGGTGTTTGACCTGCCTTATGCGCGCAGTCCGCACCCGAGTTACGCCGATGAAAACGGCAGCCACGACGGCGCGACCAAGATCCCGGCGTGGGAAATGATCCGCTTCAGTGTCAACATCATGCGGGGCTGCTTTGGCGGCTGCACCTTTTGCTCTATCACCGAGCACGAGGGCCGCATCATCCAAAGCCGCTCGGAAGACTCGGTCATCAAAGAGATTGAAGACATCCGGGACAAGGTCAAAGGTTTTACCGGCACCATTTCAGATTTGGGCGGCCCCACGGCCAATATGTACCGCCTGGGCTGCCGCAGCCCCGAGATCGAGGCCGCCTGCCGCAAGCCCAGCTGCGTCTACCCCGGCATTTGCCAGAACCTGACCACCGACCACGGCCCGCTCATCAAGATGTACCGCCGCGGCCGCGCGCTCAAAGGCATTAAGAAAATCCTGATTGGCTCCGGCCTGCGCTACGACCTGGCAGTCAAGAGCCCGGAATACATCAAAGAACTGGTACAGCACCATGTGGGCGGCTATCTCAAGATCGCGCCCGAGCATACGGAAACTGGCCCGCTGTCCAAGATGATGAAGCCTGGCATCGGCTCCTACGACAAATTCAAAACGCTGTTTGACAAATTCAGCGCCGAGGTCGGCAAAAAGCAGTTTTTGATTCCTTACTTCATTGCCGCGCACCCCGGTACCACCGACGAAGACATGATGAACCTGGCGGTGTGGCTGAAGAAGAACGGTTTTCGCGCTGACCAGGTGCAAACCTTTTACCCCAGCCCTATGGCCACGGCCACGGCCATGTACCACAGTGGGCGCAACACCTTACGCAAAATCCACCGCGCCGCCGAGAGCGAAGAGGAAACGGTGGACGTGGTGCGTGGCGAAAAGCGCCGCCGCCTGCACAAGGCCTTTTTGCGCTACCACGACCCCAACAATTGGCCACTGCTGCGCGAAGCGCTCAAAGCCATGGGCCGCGCCGATTTGATCGGCAATGGCAAGCACCATCTGATTCCCACTTTCCAGCCCTTGGGCGATGGTGGTTACCAGTCTGCGCGCAAGAAAAACAGCACGCCGGTGGCCAAGGCCGCTGGCAAACCCGCTGCGCCAATCAAAGGCCGCATGCTGACCCAGCACACCGGCTTGCCACCGCGAGTGACCGGATCCAAACCGTCGGTCGCGCGCAAAGCAAAGCCCGGCGCGGGACGCTAAGGCTTTACTTGGCCAGGGTAAACAGCGGAATATCGAACTTCGCGCCCAGAGCATCGAGCTGAGCACGAGTTTTGCCGGCCAGAAACGTCGCCACCGCTGCATGGGTGGCGGGTGAGAACATGGACTTCATGCCCGCGTCTGCCACGCCGGCCTGCTGGCACAGCGACTTTGCAAAGTGTGGCTCCAGCGCCGCCACCGCAACCCGTCCGTTTTTGCAGGCATACACCCGGTAGCCTGCATGGCCACCGCCCACGGCAGCGCCCGGTGTGGTCATGCCCCAGCTGCGGGGCAGCGCCAGGTAGGCAGCAGCGTCTGAGAGTGCCACTTGCACATGCACCCCTTTGCCCGTTTTGAGCTGCGAAAGGCGGGCTTGCAGTACCGCTTCGCTGGCCATCAAAGATCCACCCATGTCGGCGTACAGCGTGGAGGGCATGTCCTGGCCTTGGACCAGGCCCGCTTCGGCCAAATAGGTCAGGTCGTGGCCCGGTTCTTCTGCGCGCTGCGCGGGCGCGCCCACGATCTCCACCATGCTGAGCGCGGGATACATCTTCTTAAGCGTGCTCCAACCAATACCGAGTTTTTGCAAGGCGGACGGGCGAAACGAGGTCAACAGCACATCGGCCTTGGCCAGCGCGCTGTGCACGGCTTTTTGACCGGCGGGCGACTTCAGGTCTGCGCGGAGAATTTTGACGCCTTGGTGCAAGGTGGCATACGCACCGGGGTTGTATTGGCCCATGGGGTCGGCAGAGCTGCCTGCCTGCGCTGTGGGCGGGGCGGGTGGCTCAATCTTGATGCAGGACGCCCCCATGCCGTGCAAGCGCATGAGCGCCGCCGGGCCCGGCAAATTCAAGGCCAGGCTGACGATGCGCACCCCTTTCAGGGCTTGAAGGGGTTTGGTGGTAACAGAAGCAGTCATGGGTCGGTCACTTTGAAAATGATGAGGGCAGTTTTGCCAAATGCGGGGGATGATAGAGGCAATAATCCTGGGCATGGAGGTCGGCGTATGCGGGCCTTGTTCGAAAGACCGTTTTCCAGGTGGCCGCTTTGAAATTTGAATACTCCAATGCCGAGCTTTTTCCGGAGTTGCCCAAGCCGCTTCCCCCGCTCAAAGCCCGCAAGCCCAAAGCCAAGCCGAAGGCAGCGGTCGCCGTGGCGGCGGTTCAAGCCCCGGCTACCGCAGCGGTCACGGACATAGAGGTAAGCGCCCAAGCACTGGATGCACATCCCGACTACCGTGTGCTGCGCCGCCTGCAGCCGCGACTGGAGTGGCCCGCTGCGCACCGCAGCGACGTGGTGCGCGTGGTGGTGCTGGACACCGAGACCACGGGATTGGACGCCTCCAAAGACAAGATCATCGAACTGGCACTGCTGCGCGTGGATGTGGACCGTGCCACCGGCGTACCGGTGGGCCCAGTGCAGGTGTTTGACGAGCTGGAAGACCCTGGCATGACTATCCCGAAAGAAGCCCGGGACATCACCGGAATCACCGACGCTGACGTGGCAGGCAAACGCTTGGACGAGGCGCGCATCGCCGCTTTGCTGGACGGTGTGGATGTGGTGATTGCGCACAACGCGGGCTTTGACCGCCCCTTTTGCGAGGCACGCATGCCCTTGTTTCGCCACTTTGCGTGGGCGTGTTCGTTTGCGGATCTGGACTGGAAAGCACAGGGGCGGGCCTCCAGCAAACTCGAAGCTCTGGCCCAATCTCTGGGTTTGTTTTACGACGCACACCGCGCGGAGATGGACTGCCATGCGCTGTTGGCGGTGCTGCTTGCCCCCTTGCCCAACGAGCCATCGACCACCGGCATGGCAAAACTCCTGCATGCAGCCCAAACCCCGTTTTTCCGCCTGCAAGCCACTGGCGCACCGTTTGAGGCCAAAGACGTGCTCAAAGCCCGCGCCTACCGATGGAACGCCGACCAGCGCGTCTGGCACACCCGCGTGGCCGACGAAGCGGCGCTGGACGCCGAATGCGCCTGGCTCAAAGCAAAAGTCTATGGCGCACGCGATGCCAGTGTGATGGTGGAAAAGGTCGATGCGCAGAGCAAATACGCCGCGCGCACCGGCACCCTTGCGCCACGCGCGCTTTAGGACCTTGGTCATGAAATTCAAAGTGGTGGGCGTCCAAGCGGCCAAGGCGCGGCGGGTCATGATCAGTGACCGCCTGATCGCATCAGCCATGTTCAAAACGGCAGTCTCAGGGCCGGCTCGTATTGGCGCCTTGGGGTTGGAAGTCGACGAGCAGGCCGATTTATCGGTCCACGGGGGTCTCGAAAAAGCCGTCTATGCCTACCCCGGCGAACATTACGACTATTGGCGTGGCCAGCGGCAAGACGCTGGTGTGGGCGGCATTGACGACACACTGTTGCCCGGGGCGCTCGGCGAGAACCTGACCCTGCAAGGCTTGCTGGAGACCGATGTGTGGGTAGGTGATGTGCTGCAATTTGCAAACCTCACGCTGCGCGTCACCGAGCCGCGCGAACCGTGCTTCAAGTTCAACGCGTCCATGGGGTTTAACCAGGCGTCCAAGCGCATGGCGCAGACGGGGTACTGCGGTTTTTACCTTGCGGTGGACCAGCCCGGTACGGTAGAGGCGGGGGAGGAGGGGACCTTGGTGCCCGGTCCGCGCCGCGCGAGCATCCCAGAGCGATTCAATGCCAAGCTATTCAAACACCTGCGTTGAAGTGCAACGCCGCGCGGCTTGAAGTGCCTCAGGTGCTGACGTTGCACTCCCGCCGCAGCACGGCCAACGCGTCGTGCAAGGCGTAATCGGCGTCGCTGCGCAAGGTGGGCAAGGCATCTTCTAGAAACGACTGCCACATGTCCACATAGTCCGCCTGAAACTGCACCGGAGCATGGGTTTTCACAAAATGGGTGGCTGCCTCGCCATCCAGGCCGGATTTGCGAATTTTG
This sequence comes from uncultured beta proteobacterium, assembly GCA_903928635.1. Lineage (GTDB taxonomy): Bacteria > Pseudomonadota > Gammaproteobacteria > Burkholderiales > Burkholderiaceae_C > Allorhodoferax. The sequence continues at coordinate 8,981 of CAIYRQ010000048.1, forward strand.
CGCACCAGGGTGGCCGCCGCTTTTTCCGTGAGCAGTGTTTTGGGTGTGCTGCCCGCTGCCACGCACAGCAGCAGGGTGAGCAGCGAGCCTTCGTCCTCGTGGCCACCCGTGGTTTTGGCCCAGGTGGCGGACACGCTGCGCTCATAGTCGTCTACCTCGGCCAGACCGTCGTCGAGCCAAAAATAGCGGCCCAGAAAGGCAGGCGTTTGGTCGAACAGTTTTTTCGGCGTGGCCGTGCTGTCCATGATGCGGGGCCAATCGGCCAACACCGATTGCTTCAGTGTCTCCACTGCCGCATGCCACTCGCGCGGCAGGCCTTTGGGAACAGACAGTGGGGGCAACTGGCCGCTGGCCGCGTATTTCTTACGCAGCGCAAGGATGAGCTGTTGAAAGGTAGGCCAGTCGGGCATGTCGGTGCGCCGCGTCAGGCCCAGCAGCAAGGTGGTGCGCACCACGGCTTCGGCGTCCTTGCCTTCTTCGTGCAGGGTGTCGATGTCTAAGTCAAATTGCGCGGCGCACCAAATGGCGGCGTCAACAATGTCGGCCACCTGCTTGCGCTTGGCGTACTCCGCCTGGTAGTCGGCGTAGCTTTTCAGGCTCCAGCGCTCCAGCAAGGGGATGTGTTCATCGGCAAAGCTGCGTGCCTCTGACATACCGAAGTGGGTGTTTTGCGGCATCACGATGAGCGCTTTGAGCAGGTCCGAGCCGCCTTTGGAGCGTGACAGAAAGGAGTGGTCGCGCAGCATCTGTGCAGCGGTTTGAAGATCGCCACCGCTTTCGTGCTGAAGGTTCAGACTCACCAGGTTGATCAGGCGGTCTTTGGCTTTTTCCAGCTCGGGGCGCAGAAATTCGCTGCCAAAGTGACGTGCGATTTGCACCATGCCCTTGGGGGCGTCGGCGCGAATGATGTCCAACTTGTCGGCGTGGATGAGCCCATGCTGCACGCCGTGGGTCAGTGCTTTTTCAAAAAACGGCCGCTCATCGAACAGCGCCATGCCGCTCGCGGCGGACTGTGCTTTGGAACCCATGGTTTAAATGGCGGACTCTTCGTCGGCATCCAGCCCGTCGCGGGCTGCGGGTGTGGCCTTGCCGCGGTCGGTGTCACCGGTCTCCACCTTGCCATCGTCGGCTTCCAGCTCTTCCTCTTCGCCCAGGCCCAGGTCGTGGGCGCGTGCCTTGGCGCGCAGCACCAGCAGCATTTCAATAAACAGGTCTGGCAGCTCGTAGCGCAGGGTGAAGGCCATTTGCATCCAGTCCTGGTCGGCCACTTCTTCTTCGTCCAGACGTGGCTTGGCGTAGGCGTTTGCGTACAAATCGGCTTCGCACAGCATGTCGCCGTCGTCTTCTACGGTGTCGAAGTGGCCGGTACGGGCAAAGGCTTCGACCCGGCTCCAACGCTCGGCAAAGTAGTCGGCCAGCGCCTCGCTGCCGCCTTCCAGGTCGCCAATCGCCGTCAAAAATGCCACCGGGTCGCCGTCGGGGCGAAAAATCACCGAGTTCACCATGCCGCGCAGATGGGTGCGGCTCAGGTCTTTGTACTGTTTCTCAATCACCACGGCGCGGGCGAATTGTTCGGGGGTGACCAGCAGGTTGATGACCGACTCTTTGGAGTCGTCGTACTCGCGCATCACGGCCAGAATGTCTTTGGGTGGCAGTTGCTCGAGCACCACCAGCAAAGCACCGTCGCCTTCGGCGTCCGCCAGCTCGACCAGCGCCGATTCGGCGCCCACAATGTCGCCTGCGGCAATCAGCGCTTGGGTTTTGGTAATCAGGGCCAGATGGTTCATGGAAATTCCTAGGTAGTGACGGGGTTTATGGGGGCCTGGCTTGCACGTCACTCTTTGCGGTCAAAGCCTTGTTCCACCATCCAGTCCTGGCCCGCTTCTTCGCGCTCGCGGGCGGCTTTTTCTTCGTCGTCTTCACCATGGTGGTCGTCTTTGTCAGCGTCTTCGTCATCGCTGTCGTCGTGCGCCGCGGCGCGATCCGGTTTGGCAAACAGGTATTCCAGTCCGGCGGCGACGGTCAACAACCATTCACCCATGGGTTCTTTGCACAACTCATCGGCCAATTGGCGGGCCCAGGGTTCCAGCACAACAGCGTCAGACAAGGTGTCCCAGTCGGGGAATTCATCGGACTCCAGGGTCAGCAGATGCTCGATCAGCGCCGGGTTCTTGAAGCGAAAACCCTGGTGAAACACCACCGAGACCATCTCCGGGCTCAATTCCATCATCTGGCGCAGGAAGCCGAGTTCTTTGCGCCGCTGTGTCAAGCGCTGGTTCAGCACGTTTTTGCCTTCGGAGTCGAAGGTCATGTCGTCGATTTCAGAGGCATAGGCCGAGCGCAGTTGGCCAAAAAAAGCAGAAGTTCGCATCAGTGTCGTCTCAAGGAGTTTCGGTGATCCGGGACAGGTAGTTGCCCCAGATGTCGCGTGCGGTTTGCAGCGGGTCGTCCAGCAGATTGCGCCGGCGGTTGTCGTCGTAGGCTTGGCGCTTGGCGTCGTCGGACAGCACTTCGTAGGCTGTTTGAACCAGGCGAAAGCGTGCCGGGGCGTCTGGGCTGGCATTGCGGTCGGGGTGGTAGTGCGCGGCCAAGCGCCGGAACGCGGTTTTGATGTCGGCAGTGCTGGCACTGCTGGGTACGCCCAGTGCGCTGTAATGGTCCGTCATAGCCCTCTATTGTCGCCGCGTTTACAGCCTTCTGCGTCCAATAAGGTGCTATCTGGGTCAAACTGAGGGCGAATGATTACACTCAGGGACCACCACCGGGAGACATCCATGGGTATTTCAGCTGTCAGAGGCTCGGCCTCTGCACCCGCACCCAAGCCGCAACGCATAGACACCCAGCGCACACTGGAAATGCGGCAGCTACACCGTCCTCAGGAGACGGCGCGCCGTCCGCCAAGTTCTTCAGTCGCCATGGTGGACCACAGCCGCGCACCCGCGCCTCCCAAAGACAAAGGCCATCACGTTGACGTGCGTGCCTGAACCCGTACACACCCTATGAACCGATTCCTCGCTCACTCCGGCGCCCGCTTTCCGATTGTTCAAGCTCCAATGGGTTGGATCGCCCGCAGCACATTGGCCAGCGCCGTGTCGCGCGCTGGAGGTTTGGGCATTATTGAAACTTCATCGGGTGAGACCGAAAACTGCCAACGCGAAATCCGCACCATGGTGGAACGTGGTTTGCCCTTTGGCGTCAACCTGCCCATCCGCTTTTTGAAAGACGACGCCATGCTGCGCTTCGTTTGTGAATCCGGCATTCGCTTTGTCACCACGTCTGCGGGCAGCCCCGCCAAGTTCATCGCCCCATTAAAAGCCGCTGGCATCGTGGTCTACCACGCAGTGCCCACGCTGGACGCTGCGCTCAAGTGCGTGGACGCCGGGGTGGATGGACTGGTGGTGGAGGGCGGTGAGGGCGGTGGGTTTAAGAATCCGGAAGAGGTGAGCACCCTGGTGTTGTTGCAAGCCATCCGCGAGAGGGTGGATGTGCCGCTCATCGCAGCCGGTGGCATTGTGGACGGTCGGGGGATGGCGGCAGCTTTTGCACTGGGCGCGGAAGCGATTCAGATGGGTACCCGCTTTGTGGCCAGTGCTGAGAGCCCGGTGCACAGCCATTACAAGCAAGCCATTGTGGACGCCGCCATCACGGGCACGTGGATGCTCAATACCAAATCCAGCCCCTGTATCCGGGCACTCAAGACCGACTACACCCAGACCATCCACGAAGCCGGGCTGATGGGCCCAGAGACCTTTAATGGTATTCAGCAGGTGTATTTTGGGGGTGACATGAACGCCGCACCGGCGTTGGCTGGCGAGTCGGCAGGCCTCATCCACAGTGTGGAGTCGGTAGAGAAAATCATTGCAGACACTGTCGCGCAGTTTCAGGCAATTTCTACTCGACTCGGGGGAATGGCGCAGGCGGCTAACTTTGGCTGACCGCGCATCTAGCGCTGCAGTGCGCCAGATGATTCCGGTGAAACCGCATCGACTTGGGTGGAAATCGGTCTGCCTGGCTGCGGTACAGGCTGCGTGGTGTGTCCACGCGGTGGCAGCACCACCCAATATCGTGGTGCTGGTGGCCGACGACTGGGGCTTTGGTGATATTGGAGCTTTGGGCAGCGAAATTTCGACGCCCCACATCGACAGTCTGGCTCGCCGGGGCGTGACCTTTTCCAACTTCCATGTGGCCGCCACCTGTTCGCCGACGCGGGCCATGCTGCTCACAGGTGCAGACCACCATCGGGTGGGGGTGGGCAATATGCCTGAATCGACCCCTGCAGAACACGAAGGCAAGCCTGGCTACGCGGGTGTGCTCAGCGACCAGGCCGTGACCTTGGCCACACAACTCAAAGACCAGGGTTATCACACCTACATCACCGGCAAGTGGCATTTGGGCAAGACGCCCGACAAATTGCCTATGCGCCGGGGTTTTGAGCGCTCATTTATCCAGGCCGACAGCGGCTCGGATAACTGGGAGAACCGCACCTACATGATGTTGTACGACAAGGCGTATTGGTTCGAGGGTGATCGTCCAGCGACTTTGCCGCAGGATTTCTACTCCTCGAAGTTCTTTGTCGACAAGGCGATTGAGTACCTGTCCGCACAAAGCGATAGCAAGCCGTTTTTCACTTATATCGGCTTTCAGGCCAATCACATCCCCCTGCAGGCGCCCAAGGAATTTGTCGACCTGTACAAGGGCAAATACGACGCCGGGTGGTCTGCGCTGCGCAAGGCCCGTCACGACAGCGCCGTTCGGCTAGGCCTGATTCCTGCCGATGCGCCTCTGGCGGCAATGCCTCGCAGCCTTGCGTGGGAGGGGCTAGACCCCGCCCAGCGACGTCTGCACGCTCAACATATGGAGGTGTACGCAGGTATGGCGCAGGCCGCTGATTTTCAAATCGGCCGCTTGATTGCGCACCTCAAAAAAACGGGCCAATTTGACAACACGGTGTTTGTGTTTTTGTCAGACAACGGCCCCGACCCCGCCGACCCGATGAACATTACCGCCTCCAAATACTGGGTGCGTGCCAACTACGTCACAGAGGGGCCCAACCTGGGGGAGAAGGGTACTTTCTCGGCCAATGGACCGCGCTGGGCCAGCGCGATTGCATCGCCTTGGAACGGCTACAAGTACTTTGCGGCCGAGGGAGGCCTGCGGGTCCCGCTCATCATTTCGAGTGGCACAGGGATTCTCAATGGAACACGCTCCAACGCGTTTACCACGGTCAAAGATGTCATGCCCACGCTGCTCGAAATGGCCGGGGTGCCCGCCCACGGCGACACCTATCAGGGCGCACCTGCAGTCACCATGGATGGCCGAAGCATGGTGCCTTTGCTGAAAGGCACCAGCCTGGCAATTTATCGCGCCGATGAGCCTGTTGGCTACGAACTTGCAGGCAGCGCAGCCCTGTACAAAGGCAACTACAAGCTGGTCAAGAACATTGCGCCCTTAGGCAATGGAGATTGGTCTTTGTATGACTTAGCGCGTGATCCCGGGGAAACGAATGACCTGAGCAAGGCAATGCCGGAACGGTTCCAAAGCATGCAGGCGGACTACGCCGATTACGCTCAACGCAACAAGGTACTGCCCGTACCGGACGGTTTTGACCTTCAACAAGCGGCTATGCATTACGCA
>CAIYRQ010000049.1 GCA_903928635.1 uncultured beta proteobacterium
AGAGGCTGGGGATGGGGGTCGGACGCGTCGTTGGCCGGGGTCACTGGTGACAAACGCAGCGCCACATGCGCCCCGCCGATTTCTGCACAGACACCTTGCATGACCTCGACGAGCAAGCGGGCGCGGTTCTCAATGCTGCCGCCATACGCATCGCTGCGGTGGTTGGAGCCCGAGCGCAAAAACTGGTCGATGAGGTAGCCGTTGGCGGCATGCACCTCCACGCCGTCAAAACCTGCAGCGATGGCGTTGCGTGCTGCGTTGCGGTAGTCAGCCACGATGCCGGGGATCTCGTCCAAACGCAGTGCGCGTGGCTCTGACGTGGGCACAAAGCGGGGTGTGCCGTCGGCAATGAGCACCGTCTTGGTTTTAGCGGTGATGGCCGAAGGAGCCACCGGTGCCTGGCCACCTGGCTGCAAGTCCACATGCGAGACACGGCCGACGTGCCACAGTTGCATGAATATCTTGCCCCCAGCCGCATGGACGGATTGGGTCACCGGCTTCCAGGCCTGTACCTGCGCTTCGTTCCAAATGCCTGGCACGTCGGAGTAGCCCTGCCCCTGATGGCTGATGGCGGTGGCCTCGGTGATGATGAGGCCGGCCCCATTTTTCGGGTCGGCACGTTGGGTGTAGTAGGTGACCATGGCGGCGTTGGCCAAAGCGCCGGGCGCGCGGTTGCGCGTCAGGGGTGCCATGACGGCGCGGTTGGCCAGGGTGATGGGCCCGAGGGCCAGGGGGTCAAACAAGGTGGTCATACGGCTCTTTCAATGTGGCGGGTGGTGCTTGCAATCAACAGTGTCGTTTGTGCAGCAGGGGTCGTCGGGTGCTCAGCGCACAATGCAGGCCTTCACCCGTACTGGAGAGTTTGTGCCTTCACCGCTGCGTCCTTTATTTTGGCTTGCTTTGGCACTGTCGGTGGGCGCAGCTGTCTCCTTGGGTGTGACCCGTTTTGCCTATGGCCTGTTATTGCCCGGTATGCGCGCCGATCTGGGCTGGACTTACACCCTGGCGGGCGCGATGAATACGGCCAATGCGGTGGGTTATTTGCTGGGTGCGCTGGCGATGCCGGGGCTGATGCGGCGGGTGTCGCCCACGGTGTTGCTGTGGTCGGGGTCGCTCCTGGCCGCTTTGTTCATGGGCTTGTGTGGCTTTTTTACCGACGCTTTCGTATTGCTGGTGCAACGGCTGCTCGCCGGTTTGGCCAGCGCCTTGGTGTTTGTATCGGGGGGCTTGTTGGCAGCGCGTTTGGGCAGCCGTGCGCCAGCCCATGCGGGCTTGTTGCTTGGCGTGTACTACGGCGGCACCGGCGTGGGAATCGTCTTGTCTGCCCTTTTAGTCCCCTGGGTGCTGGATGCATCTCAGGGCGAGGTACACAGTTGGCGGTTTGCTTGGTGGGCCTTGGCGTTGCTGTGTTTTGCCGCCACCGCGCTGTTGCGCTGGCCCGCGCGTGTGATGGCGCAGTGGGAGCTGCTGCCCCAAGCCGATGCACCCGCGGAGTCAACCAGGCCCGCACGTTTTAGCGTGCGCCTTTTTGGGTTTGCACTTGCAGGATATGGACTGTTTGGTGTGGGATACATCGGCTACATGACATTTGCCGTGGCGCTGCTGCGCACGCAGGGCGCGAGTGCCCAAGCAGTTACCGTGTTTTATGGCCTGCTGGGCTTGGCAGTGGTGGCCTCGTCGCGTATCTGGGCGGGTTTGTTGAACCGCCATCTCGGGGGCGGTGCCATGGCGCGGCTCAACGCGCTGCTGGGGGTCGCGGTGGTGCTGCCTGCTCTCACGCACAGTTTTGGCGTGGTGGTGTTCTCGGGCCTCTTGTTTGGCGGCGTTTTCTTGTCCATTGTGGCCTCCAGCACCGCCCTGGTTCGCCACAACCTTCCGCCCGCCGCGTGGGCCACGGGCATTAGTGCGTTCACCATCGTGTTTGCCGCCGGCCAGATTGTCGGCCCCACGCTGGTGGGGTGGATTGCCGACGGCGCGGGCGGTCTGGAGCGCGGCCTGCTCGTGTCCGCAATCACGCTGTGGCTGGGTGCCTTGTTGGCCTGGCGCCAGAAGCCCCTGGCCTTTGCGGTTTAGTGGGCTGCGCGCAGCAGATCTGCTGCTTTTTCGGCAATCATGATGGTCGGTGCCGTCGTGTTACCCCCGGTGAGGGTCGGCATGATGGACGTGTCAACGACGCGTAGATTCTGAATGCCATGGACCCGCAACTCGGCGTCGACCACCGCCATGGGGTCGCTGTGCGGTCCCATTTTGCAAGTGCCGCTGGGGTGGTATTCCGTGTCGCTGTGGTCGCGCAGAAAGGCCTCGATTTGCTGCGGGTTGTTGCGGTCCACCGGGTAGAGCATCTCGCCACGGTAGCCGTCAAAGGCCTTGGCTTTCAATATGTCCAAACCGATTTGCGTGCCCTTGACCATCGTTGCGATGTCATCCGGGTGCTGGAAGAAGGCGGTGTCAATCAAGGGCGCGTCGGTGGACTTGGCGCTTTGAAGCGTGACACTGCCGCGGCTCTTGGGGCGGCACAGGGTGACGTGCAGCGTGTAGCCGTGGCCCAGATGCGTCTTGCGGTTGTGGTCGTCCACGATGCCGGTGCACAAGGCCAGTTGAATGTCCGGTTTGTCCGCGCTCGGGTCGGTCTTTAAAAAGCCTTGAGATTCAGCCACGTTGGACGTGATCCAACCGGTACGCTTGTTGCGCCATTCAAATATCGATTTGACAACCGTTGCGATTCCGCTGAATGAAACACCCAGTGCGACATCCTTGCGTGGGGTCCGTTGAATCAACACGGTGGTGATATGGTCTTGCAGGTTTTGGCCTACGCCTGGCAGGGTGTGTACCGTGTTGATGCCGTGCGCTTGAAGCTGGGATTGGGGGCCTATGCCGGAGAGCATGAGCAGCTGTGGCGAGCCAAACGCACCGGCGCTCAGAATGACTTCTCGCGCTGCGGTGACTTGCACGGATTGACCCTCGTGCAGGTATTGCACGCCCGTGGCGCGTTTGCCATCCATCAGTACGCGCTCAGTGTGGGCACCTGTCACGACTTTGAGGTTGGCACGGTTCAGATGTGGGGTGATAAAGGCCTTCGCAGCGCTGCAACGCTCACCGCCCGCCTGCATCGCCTGTGTCGGGCCGCATCCGAGTTGCTGCTCGCCGTTGTAGTCGGCGGTGCGAGGTAAGCCGGTTTGTTCGCAGGCCTGCAAAAAAACATCGTTGATGGGGCTGGGGCTGCGCAGGTAACTCACTTGCAGCGGGCCGCCGGTGCCGCGGTAGGCGTTGTCGCCAAAGCAGTGGTTGTTCTCAGAGCGTTTGAACAAGGGCAAGACTTCGTCATAGGACCAGCCGGGATTGCCAAGACTTGCCCAGTGATCGTAGTCCGCTTTGTGGCCGCGGGTGTAGACCATGGCGTTGATGGAGGTGCTGCCACCCATGACCTTGCCGCGCGGTTGGTAGCCGCGCCGACCATTGAATCCGGCTTGCGGTACGGTTTCATAGCCCCAGTTGTTCAGGTTCAAAGGCGCACTCACCGCAAAACCCATGGGCGCGTGGATCAGCACCGAGGTGTCCGGTCCACCCGCCTCAAGCAGGCATACCCGCACCGAGGGATCCTCGCTCAAGCGGCTGGCCAGTACGCAGCCTGCGGCGCCTGCGCCTACGATGACGTAATCAAAAGTGGATGTCGGGGAGCTGGTCATGGATGTCCTTGGGTTGCGGTTCAGGGTTCAGTGTTTGTGCTGCTTTTGGCTTTGCTTAGTTGCGGTAGTCGCTGTCCATGCGGTCGAGTTTGCGCAACAGGGCGGGCCAGGCAAAGGCGCCGCCCAGTCCGCTGGTTTGGGTGCGCATGGCGTGGCCCACACCGTCCAGAATGCGGGGGTCCACTTGGGTCAATGGCACGCCGCCGGATTGCGCTGCCAACTGGATTTGGCAGGTCGATTCAAAGTTGTACATCAACAAAAACGCCTCAGGAATGCTGCTGCCCACCACCAACAAACCGTGGTTGCGCAGCATCAGGTGATTGGCAGTACCGAGGTCGGCTTGAAGACGCGGTTTTTCTTCATCGTGCAAAGCCACACCCTCGTAGGTGTGGTACGCCAGTGACGCAAGCACAAAGGTCGATTGCTGGCTGATGGGCAGCACGCCACCGGCCTGTGCGCTGACACCGACCCCGGCGCGCGTGTGGGTGTGCAACACGCAACGGGCGTCTTCGCGAACCGCATGCACAGCACTGTGAATCACAAAACCGGCGCGGTTCACCGGGTGGGGCGATTCGCTGAGCTTTTCGCCGTTCTGGTCGATCTTGATCAGGCTGCTGGCAGTGATCTCTTCAAACAGCATGCCGTAGGGATTGATCAGAAAGTGGTGCTCGGGGCCGGGAATGCGGGCGCTGATGTGGGTGAAGATCAGGTCGCTCCAACCATAGGCGGCAACCAGGCGGTAGCAGGCCGCCAGGTCAACACGCAGTTGCCATTCTTCGGGACTGACCTGGTCTTTGAGTGAAGTGCTGGACATAGTGAGGGTGCTCCACGCGAATTGAGTAAACGGCCACTCTACCCCAGGGTTTGTCTCATAACACCTAGGGGAAAGACTAGGGAATGTCTCCACTGCGTCTCGTAATTTGGGTGCGCCGGTAAAATCGCCCTCCTTTCCCTGCTTTGACTGCTATCCATGCTCTATCCCCAACAGTTTGACGTCATCGTCGTCGGCGGCGGCCACGCCGGGTGCGAGGCTGCGCTGGCGGCTGCGCGCATGGGCAGCAAAACGCTGCTCTTGACGCACAACATCGAGACCTTGGGGCAAATGAGCTGCAACCCCTCGATTGGCGGCATCGGCAAAGGCCATTTGGTCAAAGAGGTCGATGCCCTGGGTGGCGCCATGGCCCTGGCGACCGATGAGGCGGGCATTCAATTCCGCATTCTCAATTCCAGCAAGGGCCCTGCCGTGCGTGCCACGCGCGCCCAGGCGGACCGGGTGCTGTACAAGGCCGCGATTCGCCGCATGCTGGAAAACCAGCCCGACTTGTCGATTTTTCAGCAAGCGGTGGACGACTTGCTGGTCGAGGGCGACCGCGTGGTGGGCGCAGTGACGCAAATTGGCCTGAGCTTTCGCGCCAAAACCGTGGTGCTCACCGCCGGGACTTTTTTAGACGGCAAGATCCACGTGGGCATGAACCACTACGCTGCCGGCCGCGCGGGCGATCCGCCAGCGGCGCGCCTGAGTGCACGCCTCAAAGAACTCCAGCTGCCGCCGGGCCGCCTGAAAACCGGCACACCGCCACGCATTGACGGGCGCAGCATCGACTTCAGCAAATGCCTGGAGCAGCCCGGCGACGGCATGCCGGGCGGCATGAGTCCTGCCATGCCGGTGTTCAGCTTTATGGGTCGGGTGGAGCAGCATCCGCAGCAAATGCCGTGCTGGATCACCCACACCAATGCCCGCACGCACGAGATTATTCGCAGCGGCTTTGACCGCAGCCCCATGTTCACCGGCAACATTGAGGGCGTGGGTCCGCGCTACTGCCCCAGCGTGGAAGACAAAGTCAACCGTTTTGCCGACAAAGAAAGCCACCAGATTTTTCTGGAACCCGAGGGCTTAACGACCCACGAGTACTACCCCAACGGCATTTCCACCAGCCTGCCTTTTGACATCCAGTACGAGCTGGTGCGCAGCATGGTGGGATTGGAAAACGCCCACATTCTTCGTCCGGGCTACGCCATCGAGTACGACTTCTTCGACCCGCGCGGACTGAAAAGTAGCTTCGAGACACGCCACATTGGCGGTTTGTTTTTCGCCGGGCAAATTAACGGCACCACGGGTTATGAAGAGGCCGCAGCGCAAGGCCTGTTTGCTGGCGTAAACGCGGCGCTGCAAGCAGGTGCCCGCAACGCCTGGAACGGCGACACCTGGCTGCCTGGACGTGACGAGGCCTACCTCGGTGTGCTGGTGGACGACCTGATTACCAAAGGCGTGACCGAGCCTTACCGCATGTTCACGAGTCGCGCGGAGTTTCGCCTGCAGCTGCGTGAGGACAACGCCGACGTGCGTTTGACCGAAACCGGTCGTGCACTGGGCCTGGTGGATGACGCGCGCTGGGAGGCTTTTTGCCGCAAGCGGGAGGCTGTTTCACGTGAAACCGAACGCCTGCGCTCGATCTGGGTGAACCCCAACAACCTGCCCGCCGAAGAATCGCAACGGGTGCTTGGTAAATCGATTGAGCACGAATACAACCTGGCCGACCTGCTGCGCCGCCCGGACGTGCGCTATGCCGATTTGATGGGAATGGACGGCGGGCGCTATGCGGATGGCGCTCTTGCCCTGGCTTCGGATGGCGCTGCGCCTGACGTGTTTGTGGCCAGTGTGATTGAGCAGGTGGAAATCGCCGCCAAATACTCCGGCTATATCGAACGCCAGAAAGAAGAAGTGGGCCGCGCCGCCTACTACGAGAACCTGCGCCTGCCGGCAGAGCTGGACTATATGCAGGTGTCGGCCCTGAGCATCGAGGCGCGCCAGCGTTTGAACCAACATCGGCCAGAGACCTTGGGCCAGGCCTCGCGCCTGTCCGGCATCACACCTGCGACCATTTCGCTGTTGCTCATCCACCTGAAAAAGGGCAACTTCCGCGAGTTTGCGGTGCCAGCACCGCTGCCCCGGGAGCATGCGTGAGCCAGGCTTTGGAGGCGCCGCTGCGTGCGGGCTTGCAAACGCTCGGTTTGGTGCTGGAAGATGGGCAGGTCGCTGCGCTGCTGGAATACCTTGGCCTGATCCAAAAATGGACCCGGGTGTACAACTTGACGGCGGTGCGCGACCCGCAAGAAATGCTCACCCACCATTTGCTCGACAGCTTGGCGGTAATCGCCCCCATGCGACGGCAGCTTGCTGCACTGGGTGTTGGTGAGTCGCTGCGCGTTTTGGATGTGGGCGCAGGCGCGGGTTTGCCGGGTGTGGTGCTGGCCATCTGTTGCCCTGCCCTGACGGTGCATTGTGTGGACACGGTGGCAAAAAAAGCAGCCTTTGTTCAGCAGGTCGCAGTCAGCCTGCGGCTGCCTAACTTGCGCGGCATTCACGCGCGGGTGGAGAGTTTGACGGACCCCTACGACTTGGTTTGCTCGAGGGCGTTTGCCTCGCTGCTGGATTTCACTACTTGGTCTGCGGCAGCCTTGGCGCCTGCTGGTGTTTGGATGGCTATGAAGGGCAAAGATCCGCAGGCAGAAATAGGCGCTTTAGGTGCGGATGTGGGTGTGTTCCACGTGGAACCGCTGCAAGTGCCCAGCCTGGATGCAGACCGCTGTTTGGTTTGGATGCGCCGCGCTTAACTCCTGCTAACGTAAACTCGCCCCCTCACTTCAGGACTTCCATGTTTGGCGTTAGCGATTACGGCACCTTTGTTGTCACCATTTTGGTGTTTTTGCTGATTCCCGGGCCGGGCAATCTGGCTCTGGTTTTGTCTACCAGCAAGGGCGGCGTGCGCGGCGGCTTGGCGGCCACTTTGGGGGTGATTTTGGGTGACCAGGTGTTGCTGTGGTTGGCAGTGGCGGGTGTGGCGGCACTGCTTACGGCCTACCCTGCGGCTTTTCATGCCGTGCAGTGGATCGGCGCGGGGTATTTGGCCTGGCTGGGCGGCTTTATGCTCACGTCAAAACCGGGCGCTCCATCAGCCATTGATATCCGTCCCCGCCATTACCTGCGCCAGGCGTTGTTCATCACCCTGCTCAACCCCAAGGCGATTTTGTTCTACATGGCGTTTTTTCCTTTGTTTGTGGATCCTGTGCAGCAGCAAGGTTTGATTACCTACGCCGTGATGGCCGCCACGATTGCGGCTTTGACCTTTGCTTACGGTTTGGCCGCGACATTGCTGACTCACTTTTTTGCAGAGCGCGTGCGCGCCAATCCGCTGATTGGTCGCGTGCTGGAAAAAGTCGCGGGCGTCTTTTTGATTGGTTTTGGTCTCAAGCTGGTGGTTTCGCAATGATGCGGGCCACTTCTGTTCCACGTGAAACCAAGCTATCGGTAACCCCTTTATTTATTCAGCGACATTGACCATGGCCAAAATATTCTGCATTGCGAACCAAAAAGGCGGCGTTGGTAAAACGACGACCACGGTCAATCTGGCCGCGGGTTTGGCCAAGTTGGGTCAGCGTGTGCTGATGATTGATCTCGACCCCCAGGGCAATGCCACCATGGGCTCGGGCGTGGACAAACGCAGCCTGCAGCTTAGTGTGTACGACGTGCTGCTTGAGTCGGCCAGTGTGGCGGAAGCACGCGTTCGCAGCGATAAGCTGGTAGCAGCAGGTTGCAGCTACGACATCTTGGGCGCCAACCGGGAGCTCGCAGGTGCGGAAGTGGAAATGGTGGAGTTGGAGCGCCGCGAGCGCCGCCTCAAAACCGCCCTGGCAGAAGTCGATAAGGACTACGACTTTGTGTTGATCGACTGCCCCCCGTCGCTCTCCATGCTGACGCTCAACGGCTTGTGTTGCGCTGATGGCGTGGTCGTTCCCATGCAGTGCGAATACTTTGCCCTGGAAGGCCTCACCGATCTGGTCAAC
>CAIYRQ010000050.1 GCA_903928635.1 uncultured beta proteobacterium
GTCAATTTGGGGGGAACTCACACCCAGGTCCATCAAAACACCGGCCACGCTGGCCAGTGGCAACTCGCCGAGCTGGGAAAACGGTGCGTGGCGTATGGAAAAACGCAGGTCCACGATGTCCGCGGCACGCGCTGTGGCTTCAGGGTCCCGGTCAAAAGCGATCAATCGCCCTTGGCTCGACAAGCGCGACAAAATCTCGCGTGAATGCCCGCCGCGCCCGAAGGTGGCGTCGATGTAGACGCCGTTTTCCGATGGACGTGTGCTTTCTGGCGGATTGTCGAAAAGTGCGTCCACCGCTTCTTGCAGCAAGACGGTGGTGTGCGCGAGAGGAGCGTTCACAAAAGGCGCTCAGAAGGAGAAGTCTTTGAATACGTCGGGCATTTGCCCTTGCATGGCTTGCGCTTCCTGGGCTTCGTAGGTGGCCTTGTCCCAGAGTTCAAAGTGGTTGCCCATGCCCAGAAGTACCGCGTCCTTGCTGATGCCTGCGGCGGTACGGAGTTCGGGCGAAATCAGGATGCGTCCCGTGCCATCTAACTCCACATCCATGGCATTACCCAAAAAAATGCGTTTCCACCACTGGGCAGACATGGGTAAGGCGGCAATGCGATCACGGAACAAATCCCATTCCGGACGGGGAAAGACCATCAGGCAGCCATGGGGGTGTTTGGTTACCGTGAGCAGGCCGGCAGCCACCGCGCTGATGACGTCACGGTGCCGGGTTGGCACTGACAGCCGTCCCTTTGCGTCTAACGTGAGCGACGAAGCACCTTGAAACACCACAACAACCCTCTTTTCCAACACGCGTGGTTCTGCGGCCTTGCGCTGCCAGATTTACCACTAAATTGCACTTTTTTGCACTTTACCAGCAAATTTGGTGTTTGGGAGGAGGTGAGCCCAAACTTTTTCCAATGAAATCAAAGACTTAGGCGCTTTTTTTGATCTGAAAAAAGGTAAAAATATGTTCTAAATTAAGCACTTAGGCTTTCTAGTGAAAGTATTGCTTGAATTGAGGGTGGCGTCACGGCAGTGACGCGGACGGCAGGCGTGTCCAAAAGGACGGGCTGGGCCCGTCAAGGTACGTCGCGAAGATGCACGTGTGCAAAGGCGTCCACACCGGCGGCAGTCCAAGCGGCACCAACCAGCAGGCCAACGTCATTGAAATGCACCTGGGCGCCATGGGACGAAGCCTTGCTCAACCACTGCATCAAGAGCGCAGTGGCCGATGGATCCATCCGTACGAGCGTGGCGCAGTCCACGTTGATGCGTCCCTGCCTTGGTTCTGGCAGACCTAAGCCTGATTCCCCAAGCACGTGGCCATGCAAATACCATGGCGAATCACTCACAGGTGCGGCGGCAACAGGTACCGTGGCCAATGCGTCGCCAATAAATTGAATATTACTGCCCTGCCACACTGGCGCAGGTTCTATGTAGGTTAGGCAGAAGTCGGTGCAGGCGGCGTCAAAAGCACCGCGCATGCCCATCAGGGCCAGCATACAAAATCGCAGCAGCCACAGATTGCGGTCCACCTCGGACATGCCGATGGGCGTCGCCTGCTCCAGCACATAGAGCAAATTGGGGGTGTCCAAAAAGACCAGTTGCTCAGGCGCGCATTGTTCGGTGGTGAATACGACTCTGAGCAACGCTGAAGCATCTGCGTCAATGGTGCTCAGAGAGGTCCAGTCAATCGTGCAACTTCCACCCCGTAACCAATGCGCCCGCAAATCGTCCGCTGCCGCCAGGTTGAGAGCGCTGGGGCAGCGCCACAGGCGAGTGACGGGCGATTCGCCCTTTCTTTCAGATGCTTTGGGTGCGGCCGGTTTATCCAGCGCAGCGTTTGGGTCGCGAGGTGCGCCGATACGGCGCTGCCACTGCGGAGTGCGGCCGTCCCAAAAATCGAAATACTCCAACACCGACCAGTCAAACTGCGCTTGATTCCCCGTAGCTCGGTAGATATCGAGCAATGCGAGTAATCGGCGCAGGGCATGGCCCGATCGCATTTCTTTACCCCGAAGGGATCGCGCCAAGTGCTGTGCTGCAAGCTCATAGTCCGCAGCGCAAAAAAGCTCCGCAGCTTTGATCAGGACCTCGTCCTGTGCGTCCATACCCGTGGTATTTGACATTGGCGCTAGTCTGACGGCCTCACGTCCAATCAATCCGCCGTCCGCCGCAGCGGATGCAGACTTTGCACCATGATCCTCCAGGCTTTGAACCAGCAAGACCGAGGCTGGCATTTCACTGTGGTGCATCATTTGCGTGAGCACGCCCGGTCCCGCGAGAAAGGTCGATGAAAACTGGGAAGGCGTCCCGTGGTCGGCTAGAGCGGCACCATGGCTGAACTGGGAATCTGTCGGTTTATTGCGACTCGATACCCAGAGCAAGTCGAGCTGTGCCTCAATTTCGTCGATTTTTTTGAGTGTGTCGCCCCGAACTTTGCCAGCACGGGGTAGGCTGGCAGGAAGGCCGGCCAACGTTGGCTCGGCAACTTCACCTGCTTGGCGTTTTTGAACGCTGCGCAGGTAGGCAAATTCTTGCTTGCGAACCAAGTTGACCTGGCGCATCCACTCCGTGCGTGCGGCATGCGCCGACGCATCCTCCCCAGAGCTTTGCGATTCCCTCTGGGCGGAACTCCCGGGTGAAAAATTGGTCTCGCTCACGGTAGGCAGCGCTTGCGCGGTCTCTCCTTAGTCGCCAAACATCTTTTGCTTGAGTTCCCGGCGTTGTTGTGCTTCCAATGACAGCGTCGCCGTGGGGCGCGCCAGCAAACGGCCTACGCCGATGGCTTCGCCAGTCTCATCGCAGTACCCGTAGTCCCCCGCATCGATGCGGGCAATGGACTGTTCAATCTTCTTCAACAGCTTGCGCTCACGGTCGCGCGTACGCAACTCCAATGCATGCTCTTCTTCAATGGTTGCGCGATCTGCAGGATCAGGCACCACCGAGGTGTCTTCACGCAAGTGCTCTGTGGTCTCACCCGCGCTGCTCAGAATATCACGCTTGAGCAAATTGAGCTTGAGTTTGAATGCGGCCAGCTGCACCTCGTTCATGTACTCCGAATCCGGCATGGCGAGCAGTTCAGCGTCCGTCAGGCGCTCCACCGGTGTTGTTTTCCAGTTGTTGGCCAGCTTGCTGTCTTTTTTAACGATCGCAGGAATCACCGGCGGTGCAAATACGGCCTGGCTGGAAGGGTTGAAACTTGATTTGGCAGCGGTCGAAGCCACCGACTGGGCCATCGACGGTACGGTCAACATCGCCAGGCGGGAAGAGGGGCGGCCAGATTTCACGGGAACAGTGCTTGCGGCGACAGGCGCGGGGACAGGGATGGCGGCTTTAGAGGGAGTTGAATTCACAGGGGCTTTGGATGGAAGTTCGGGCACGGCGACGGGCGGCGTGGCAGGAGTTGTTTTGGATCCCGCTTTTTTCACCGGGATGGGTGAAGCGACCGCTTTTTTGGGTGCGACAGGTTTGGCAACAACAGGAAGGGCCTTTGCCTTGGCAGGGCTTGTAGGCTTGGCTGGCGGAGCTTTTGCTGCGACTTTTGCCTTCACCAGTGTTTTTACCGGTGCAGCAGCCGGCTTCTTTGCCACAGGCGCAGGCTTGGCTGTGACCTCTACCGGCGCCTTGGCAGCGGGTTTGGCTTTGCTTGGCGCGACGGCGACTGGAGCTGCCTTGGACTTTGCGGCAGCAACGGGGCTCGCCTTGGCCTTGCTCGGGCTTGCTTTGATGGCTTTCACTGCATGACTCCTAACTGAAACGCGATGGTCGAGGGCAGGGTGTTGCGCCTCCCCCGTCAGGGAGGTCGGCACTTCGCCCATCCCTTCGGCGCGGGAGTGTACAGGGTTACCTGCGGGAAACCCCATCATTTGCAAAAGTGCGACCAACATGCGTCCTCCAAAAGGAAGTTGAATCAATAGAACTATTGCTGCAGTGCAGCAATAGTTCTATTGTCGCCGCAAATTACACCAGTGACTGCTCTAAACCCTGCAGCAAAATTTCTTTGGGCAGGTCGATGCCAATAAACACAAGCTTGCTGTTTTTCACCTCACCCGCGGCCCAGGCGGGTCCCAAATCGCTGCCCATCAGTTGGTGCACGCCTTGGAAAATCACTTTGCGCTCGCTCCCCTTCATATAAAGAACGCCTTTGTAGCGCAGCATGCGCGGGCCATAGATATTGACCACAGCGCCCAAAAAGTCTTCCAGCCGCGCGGGATCAAAGGCGCGGTCTGACTTGAAGACAAAGCTTTTGACGTCGTCATCCACATGGTGGTGGTGCCCGTGGTGGCTGTGCGATGGGTGGTCGCAGTGCTCACCGTGGTGATCGTGATCATGGTGGTCGTGCCCATGGTCATGGGTGTCTGCCGTCAGGAAATCGGGGTCGATGTCGAGCTTGGCGTTCAAATTAAAGCCGCGCAGGTCAAAAAAGTCCTTGATCGCGACTTCGCCAAAGTGCACCAGGTGTTGGGGCGCGCGCGGATTCATGTGCTTGAGGCGATGCTGAAGGGCATCCAGATCCGGGGCCGACACCAACTCGGACTTGCTGATGAATAGCTGGTCGGCAAAACCCACCTGGCGGCGCGCCTCCTGGCGGTCGTTGAGCTGCTCGGGGGCGTGTTTGGCATCGACCAGGGTCAAAATGGCGTCCAACAGGTAGGACTCGGCCACCTCGTCGTCCATAAAAAAGGTTTGCGCTACCGGTCCGGGGTCCGCCAGGCCGGTGGTCTCGATGACCACGCGGTCGAAGTCCAATTCCCCTTTGCGCTTTTTTTCCGCCAGACTTTGCAAGGTCGCGCGCAGGTCTTCGCGGATGGTGCAGCAAATGCAGCCGTTGCTCATTTGGATGATTTGCTCGGTCGTGTCGGACACCAAAATATCGCTGTCGATGTTTTCTTCGCCAAACTCGTTCTCGATGACCGCGATCTTTTGGCCATGCGCCTCGTGCAAGATGCGTTTGAGCACCGTCGTTTTGCCAGCACCTAAAAAGCCGGTCAGTATCGTGGCGGGGATGAGGGACATGGGAGATTTCCAATCGGAGTGAGAACCCAGTTATTTTCGCAGGGAGACCATGCTCTTGCCAGGCGCTTGCGCTAAAGCCCGAAAGTGCGTCCTGACTTGTTGACATGTGTCATCAAGGGGCTGCAGCGATGCGTCTACAGTAAGGATGTGTACAACCTGGAGTGTTTTTATGATTTCACTGGATGCCGACCAAAAAGCCAAACTGATGAACGACCTGCGGGTGGTGATCGACGATGCGCAGGAACTGCTGCGCATGACGGCGGACCAAGTGGGCGAAAGCGCAGTGGGTGTGCGCGCCCGGGTGGAAGCGCGCCTTGCCGACGCTACCCGTGATTTGCAGTATCTTCAAGACGACGTGGTGGCGCGTGCCAAAGCGGCCGGCCACGCCACCGACGAGTTTGTGCAAGAACACCCCTGGCAATCGATTGGAATCGCTGCCGGTTTGGGTTTGGTGGTGGGTTTGCTCATTGCCCGGCGCTGATTGCGGGGTTCCAAGCCGATGAGCGACTCACCGCATACGGAATCCCCCCGCCAAGCCCGTGAGCCGCGGACTGCGGCGCCCGACGGGCTGCTTGCCTCGCTCAAGCAGTTGTTGAAGACCGTGCTGGAGACGGTGCAGGTTCGTTTGGAACTGATGGGCACTGAGCTGGAGGTGGAAAAAAGCCGCCTGTTCGATGTGCTGGTGATGGCGCTGCTTTCGTTGGTATTTCTGGCGCTGGGTTTGGTGCTGTTGTGCGGCACGGTGATCCTGCTGTTTCCGGATGGTTGGCGGCTCGCGGCCGCTGCGGGCCTGGCCGTGTTTTTTCTGGCGGGTGGTCTGGGCTTGTTATTCGTGGCGCGGCGACGGCTGCGCAATCCCTTGGGCATGTTTCACGCCAGTGCCAAAGAGCTCGCACGCGACCGGGGTGAGTTGTGAGCGCCACGGGGACGGAACGGCGCCTTCGCCAGGAACGCCTCCTGCGTCGCAGCGCACAGCTTCGAA
>CAIYRQ010000051.1 GCA_903928635.1 uncultured beta proteobacterium
AAACGAAGGTGGCGCCAGCCGGTACAGCGCGGTGGTGGCGGGCATGAGTACCACGTCCGCTCCTTGCTCCTGGTCGCGCTGGCTGATGCGCCACAGTGTGGCCAGCCGTTCGCTGATCAGGTCCTGGTGCGGCGAAAACGTATCGTAGGGCAGAGTCTCCCAGTCCGGAAACACGGTGCAGCGCAGCTCAGGCGCAAAGAACACCATTTCGTCCATCAGGCGTTGTGCGTCGGCCGCGTCGGCGGCAATGATGGCGGTCATGCGCCCTGCAGCCTTGTCCCGCTGGGCCAGCCGCGCCAGCAGCACGGCGTCGGCCGAGCCGACCGGGCGCGGCAGCGTGAATCGTTTACCAGGGGCAAGAGCAGGAAGGGTCATGGAGTACTACAAATACAAAAACCCCCAGCGGCCCGAAGAGGGGGTGTGCAGGGGGTGAAACACGAGAAACAGGGCTGATTTTAGAATCCCCCCACCACTGCGGCTGCCGCCTGCACCGTTGTCCTTAGGTTTTACATGCCACTTGCCCCCGCCGCACCCCTCCGCCACGCCGATGAGCCGCCACGGAATTACGCCCTGGTGCCCTGCGCCGGCACGGGCAGTCGCGCGGGCACGTCCCAACCCAAGCAGTACCAAACAGTGGCTGGCGAGCCGATGGTGATGCACACCCTGCGCGCGCTGGCTGGTGTGGAGCGCTTGCACGCAGGCGTGGTGGCGCTGTCCCCTGGCGACGACTTTGCATGGCCACAGGGCACTGATTGGCCCGACTTGTTTGTTCGTGCGCACTGTGGCGGTGCGACGCGCGCCCACACGGTGCTGAACGGTTTGCAGGTCTTGCGTACCCAAGGCGCGCGCGACACGGATTGGGTGCTGGTGCACGACGCAGCGCGCTGCCTGATCACCGCGGACATGGTCAATGCGCTGATCGACTCCTGCTCCCTGGACGCGGTAGGTGGCCTGCTGGCCTTGCCGCTGCCCGACACGCTCAAGCAATCGGTGGCAGGGCGTGTGGCCCGGACCGTGCCGCGTGACGACAAGTGGCTGGCCCAAACCCCCCAGATGTTTCGTTTGGGCATGTTGCAGCAGGCACTGCAAGCGCAAGCCTCGACCGGGTTCGTGGGTGTGACCGACGAGGCCAGCGCCTTGGAGCTGGCGGGCTACCAACCCCTGCTGGTAGTCGGCAGCGCGTACAACTTCAAGGTCACCTATCCGCAAGACTTTGCGCTGGCGCAGGCGGCGTTGGCCAGCCGCAGCAGCGACACCCCGAAAGAAAATTGATGAACGCAATCCGCATTGGTGAAGGTTGGGACATCCACGCGCTGGTGGAGGGGCGCAAGCTGATTTTGGGCGGTGTGGATATTGCGCACCACAAAGGGCTGCTGGGGCATTCAGACGCAGATGCTTTGCTGCACGCGATTACCGATGCCTTGCTGGGCGCTGCGGCGCTGGGCGATATTGGCAGCCATTTCCCGGACACCGACGCGCAGTTCAAAGGCGCGGACTCTGCGGCACTGCTGCGCGAAGTGGCGCGTCGGGTGCGCGCCAAAGGCTATGCCATCGGCAATGTAGACAGCACCGTCATTGCCCAGGCGCCCAAACTGGCACCGCACATCGCGGCCATGCGGGAAAGCATTGCCCGTGCGCTGTCACTCGACGTCGACCAGGTCAACGTCAAAGCCAAGACCGCCGAAAAAATGGGCCCCGTGGGCGAGGGCCTGGCGATTGAGGCGCGTGCGGTGGTCTTGCTCTTCAAAGAGACCTGAAAAGCAAAAAGCCCATCGCAGGGATGGGCTTTTTGCTTCGAAACCATGGAGCGGGAAAAGAGGCTCGAACTCTCGACCTATACCTTGGCAAGGTATCGCTCTACCAACTGAGCTATTCCCGCATGGTGACTGCCGAAGCAGTCATTTGGTGGCCTGGGGCGGAATCGAACCACCGACACAAGGATTTTCAATCCTCTGCTCTACCGACTGAGCTACCGGGCCTGAGCCAGAGATTGTAGCACCACTCATGGAGCCCACGTTACCTCGGCCAGAGCACCCACATCTGTAGCGGCTGCTTGAGCCTTCCGGCCAGGTCGCCGGCCTGCGCGCCCGAGCCCGCAAAGTAGTCCGCCCGCACCGCACCGGTGATGGCACTGCCGGTATCTTGCGCAATCACCAGTTTTTGCAGCTGCGTCTGCGGACCGCTGGAGGCCAACCATACGGGCGTGCCATAGGGCATGCTGCCGGGGTCTACGGCAATCGACCGGCCAGGGGTAAGCGCCACGCCTTGGGCACCGCGCGGACCGTAGTCGGCGTCCATCTCGCTCAAAGGTTCTTCGCGGAAAAAAACCATGCGGGGGTTGCTCCATAAAAGTTCCTGCTGGCGCTGCGGGTTTTGTGCCAGCCAGGCCTTGATGCCGGGCCAGGAGGCATCTTTCACCAAGCCCTGGTCCAGCAGCCATTTGCCCACGCTTTTGTAGGGATGGTCGTTGGTACCGGCAAAGGCCAGGCGCGTGGTGCGGCTGCTGCCGTCGGCTTGCAAGACGCGCATGCGGCCCGATCCTTGGATTTGCAACACCAGCGCATCGATCGGATCGGCCAGATAGGCCACGGCGCGGCCTTTGAGGGCGGCCTGCGCTTCGGGCAGCGTGTCCATTTCCTGGCGGGTGTACCACGGCTTGCGGTTGGCGAGCCCCTGCGGCGGCGCATACAGCGGCACCGCAAAGGCGGGTGTCGGTGTGCGGCTGGCGTCGATGACGGGCTCGTAGTAGGCGGTCAACAATCCGCGGGCGTCGCCTTGCAGCGATTCCACCCGGTAGGGTTGCAAGCGGCTTTGTAGCCAAGTCCATTGCTCTTGCCGCGAGGCGATGCTTAAGGCACGCACCTGGGGGCACAGCGCCGCCAAAGGCGCAGGCAGTGCAGCGCTGCGTTCACAGCTTTTGAGCCAAGCATTCCAAGCCTGGTCCAGCGCGTCCTGCTCTACACCGGGTAAGTCATTCCAGCTTGCGGCGACCCAGCGGCTTCGCACTTGGTTGATTACCGGCACCGGGTTGACGGGCGCGATTTGTGCTGGGGGCAGGGCCGACGGCGCATTGGGCGTTGGTTTGGTTGGCGTGCTTTGCGTTTGCGGCTGCTCGGCGTTAAGTTGGGGCGCACTACCGCAGGCCGCCAGGGTTCCTAAAATGGCTAGCTCACAGCAAACCCACGCAAGCCGTCCCATGACCCTCATACTGCTCGAAGCCTTGGGCGCTGGACTGATTTTTGTGGCCATCGTTTGGTGGACCATGTTCTCAGGTCGAAAAAATGGCGAGTTGCCTGCGCCCGACGATAGGCAGGACGATTTGCCGCCAACAAAATAAGGTGCGCTCACAGCTGGCGGTGCTGCAAGGCGGGTAGCTGACTGCGCCAGCGCGCCAACTCTGCAGCGTCACATTCGGCCAGTACCACGCTAGGTTCCTGTGCTTGCTGGGCCAATACCACCCCCCAGGGATCGACCACCATGGACTGGCCCCAAGTGCGCCTGCCGCTGGGGTGCACGCCCCCTTGTGCTGCGGCGGTCACAAAGCAGAGGTTCTCAATGGCGCGCGCGCGCAGCAGCACTTCCCAGTGTGCCTGGCCGGTGGTGTGGGTGAATGCGCTGGGCACCAGCAGCAAATCGACGCCCTGTGCCGCATAGCCACGGTAGAGCTCGGCAAAGCGCAGGTCGTAGCACACGCTCATGCCCACTTGCCATACGTGGCCGTCCTTGGAGGGCAATGCAAATTGGGTGGGCTGCGTGCCCGCTTGCAGCACGCGCGATTCGTCGTAGGCCTCGCGCCCGTTGTCGAAGCGGAACAAATGCATCTTGTCGTAGCGGGCCACGCAGACACCCTGCGGATCAAACGCCAGGCTGCTGTTCAAGACCCGTGCCGGCCCGTCCGCAGACCTTGGCGCTTCGGGCGTGAGCGGCATGGTGCCTGCCACGATCCACAAGCCCAGTTGCTGTGCTTGAGCGGCCATAAAGTCCTGAATGGGGCCCGCGCCAAAGCGCTCTTGAATCGCCAGTTTGTCGTCGTCCTTGGCGCCAATCAGGCAAAAGTATTCGGGAAGAACGGCCAACTCGGCGCCCTGGTCCGCAGCCTGTTGC
>CAIYRQ010000052.1 GCA_903928635.1 uncultured beta proteobacterium
GGCCGCGTTTTTTGTAGGCTCCATCATGCTCATCCCTTTGTTGCCCACCGGATTTATTCCGCCGGACGACAACTCGCAAACCCAGATTTACCTGGAGTTGCCACCCGGCTCCACGCTGCGCCAAACGCGCGATGCCGCAGAGGCCGCGCGCCATTTGCTCGGCCGCGTGGAGCACATTCAAAGCGTTTACACCACCGTTGGCGGTGGCGCCGCAGGGTCGGATCCGTTTGCGCCATCGGGTGCGTCGGAAGTGCGCAAGGCCACGCTGACGGTGCTCTTGAGCGAGCGGGGCAAGCGCCCGCGCAAACAGTTCATTGAGAACAACATCCGCGCTGCCATGTCGGAGCTGCCGGGTGTGCGCAGCAAAGTGGGCCTGGGCGGCTCGGGTGAGAAATACCAGTTGGTGCTGACCGGCGAAGACCCGCAGGCCCTGGCCACGGCGGCTGCGGCGGTGGAGCGTGATTTGCGCACCATCGCGGGGCTGGGCACCATCACATCCAGTGCCAGCCTGGTTCGCTCTGAAATCACCGTGCGTCCGGACTTCATGCGTGCCGCCGATTTGGGTGTGACCAGCGCCGCCATCGGTGACACCTTGCGCATCGCCACCGTGGGCGACTACGACAACAACGTGGCCAAGCTCAACCTCAGCCAGCGGCAGGTACCCATCATCGTCAAGCTGCAAGACAGCGCGCGCCAGGACCTGGACCTGCTCGGCCGCCTGACGCTGCCCGGCGCGCGTGGTCCGGTCATGCTCAGCCAGGTCGCCACCATGGAGACAACCGGCGGGCCGGCGGTGATTGACCGCCTCAACCGCAGCCGCAACATCACCTTTGAAGTCGAGCTTTCGGGCATGCCCTTGGGCGATGTGGCCACTGCCGTGGACAAGCTGCCCAGCATCAACAGCCTGCCTGCCGGCGTGAAGCAACTAACCCTGGGCGATGCCGAGGTGATGGGGGAGTTGTTTGCGAGTTTTGGTTTGGCCATGCTGACCGGCGTGCTGTGCATTTACATCGTGCTGGTGTTGCTGTTCAAAGACTTCTTGCATCCCTTCACCATTCTGGCTGCCCTGCCGCTGTCGCTGGGCGGCGCGTTTGTCGGGCTGCTGATTGCCGACAAGAGTTTCTCCATGCCCTCGCTCATTGGCTTGATCATGCTGATGGGCATTGCCACCAAGAACTCCATTTTGTTGGTCGAGTACGCCATCCTGGCGCGCCGGGGCAGTGACGGCACCGATGGCCATCCGGTGCGCGCACCTATGTCGCGTTTTGACGCGCTGATCGACGCCTGCCACAAGCGTGCGCGCCCGATTGTGATGACCACCATCGCCATGGGCGCCGGCATGGTGCCGTTGGCCGTGGGTTGGGGTGCGGCCGACAGCAGCTTCCGCAGCCCCATGGCCGTGGCCGTGATCGGCGGGCTGATGACGTCTACCGTGCTGAGCCTGCTTGTCATTCCCTCGGTATTTACCGTGATGGATGACCTGGAGCGCTTCCTGGGGCGGGTGAAGGCCCGGATCTTCGGCGGTAAGCGCGCCTAGCAGGCGCGCTCAGCCGCTCAAATGCTCAAGCAGCAGCTTGAACTACGGACGGATCAAAAGGCTTTCGGCTGAATACTTCGCGAACCATGGGTGCGAAATAGGAGAGTGGTTTGGTGGGGTAAGCCGGGTCAAACGCTGCTTGGTCGTAGCGCTCACAAAAGCGCAAACAGCTCTCAAACCAGGGATGGTCGGCGTAGGCCAGGTAGCCATCAGGATTGTTGCCATAGTGGTGCGCGTAGTACTTCATTTGAAACAGACCGTGCATTTCAATGATCCAGGTGACTTCGGCCCGCACATAGGGGCGCACGATGGCGGCGGCCATTTGGGAGTGGTTTTCAGGGGCTAAGGCGTCTCCAATGTCATGCACGAGGGCTGCCACCACCAGGTCGATGTCCGCGCCGTCTGCCTCAGCCCGGGTGGCACTTTGCAAGGAGTGTTCTAGACGGCTGATTTGGTAACCCTGCAAGGAGTCACCCAGGCCTTCCAGCGCGCTGAGCAGTCGCTCTGGCAGTCCAAGAATGTAGTCGTGCTCGAGCTTTTGAAGAAATTTGTATTCTTCGGTCGTGCCGTCTTTCATCTGGGTAAATGCAACCTGTTTCATGGTGAAGCCTTGATAGAAAACGAGTTTGAAAATAGGAGGTTTTAGGCACCGAAGCGGCGGCTCAGCACCCGGTAGCTGCTGCGCGGACCGTCGCGGTCAATGTAGCATCCTTGCAGTTGACGGTGGCCTTCAGCGGGGTTGAATTCAGTGCGGCCATGAAGGACTCGGTTGTTGTCAAACATCATGAACCAGCCCGGGTCCAACCGAAAGCGAAGCTCATAGCGCGGGTCTTCGAAAAGTTGTCCTAAGCGCTTGCGCGCTGCGTGGTACCGCCGCGTGTCGGCTTCGGACATCAGCGGAATGTCGTCCAGACGCGGGCTGTAATGCACGCCCGTCATGTGGCCTTGGCCGTCCAGCTCAATCAGTGGGGTCACAGCCACGAGGTGGGCCTTATCGCCGTCGCGGTACTCAAAGCGAACCGGCACCCGGCTCAGCAGCGCAAAGCCTTCCGGGTCTTCGGCGCGCACCTGGGCGGCGACCGCCAGGCTGTCCACCAGGGTCGAGAGACCACCGGATGTTTCGTTTTGAAGGCATAGCAAGATCTGGATGCCGGGCACCGGATCGCGGTAAGGGTTGTCGGTGTGCGGCCCAAGCGGTACCGGGCGGTAGGCCAGGTCGTTGGATCCGGGGCGCGAATAAACCTCAAAAAAGGCCCCGAAGTTGGTGTCTCGCACGTAGCCAAAGCGCTTGGCGACTTCCAAAATGGAATCGGCTTGTGTCGGGCTGCCGTGAACCAGCAAAAAGCCGCGGGTGATGAAGTCCCGAAGCGCGCGATGCAAAACCGCGTCTTGCGCTAGCTCGCCCCAGGCGTAAACGGGTTGGGGCGCCAGATCGGACGTCCAAGGTTGGGGCTCAGGGCACTCTTCCGAGATGGTGGTTCCAGAAATCAATTCCTGCGGGTCGAAGTCGCCAGCAAAACCGTCGCTGAACGCCAAGTGAAGTTGCGTGCGATTGGCGTTCCAGCTGGCAGCCGTGAGCGCCAAGTCGGTGGGGAGCTGGTGCGGGTTCATGAGCCGCTGGCCTGTGACCGTATCGCGCTGGCCGGGGTCGTAGCTCCGTGCTCGAAGCCACAGTGCGGGTAGCGGCGTAGCCTTCGCGCTTTGGCGCAGCACGACTTGGGGCGAGTTGGCTGAAAAGTCCAGTTCAATGGAAATCATGGCAAGCGTCTCTGAAAATGGTGGTTTCTGATCCTTGGGTACCATTATTTCAGTGTGACTTGCCAGATAGGCCTCCCATGCCCGCAATCAATTTATGTAATTGATGGAAGTGCCGCCGGGCAGCGGCTGGCTGCTTGTGTCGCAATAAGTCCTTACACTTCGCGCTCATTGCTTTTTTACTGGACATTTGCTGGAGCGCCCCCTGATGAAGTTTCGTTTCCCCATCATCATCATCGATGAAGACTTTCGCTCGGAAAACACCTCCGGCCTCGGCATCCGGGCCTTGGCCCAGGCGATTGAGTCCGAAGGCTTTGAGGTGCTGGGTGTTACCAGTTATGGCGACCTGAGCCAGTTCGCCCAGCAGCAAAGCCGGGCCAGCGCCTTTATTTTGTCGATTGACGACGAAGAGTTCACCCCTGGCCCCGACCTGGATCCTGCGGTGTTGAACCTGCGCCACTTTATTGAAGAAGTGCGCCGCAAAAACCTGGACGTGCCCATTTACGTTTACGGCGAGACCAAGACCAGCCGCCATATTCCCAACGACATCCTGCGCGAGCTGCACGGCTTCATTCATATGTTTGAGGACACGCCCGAGTTTGTGGCGCGCCACATCATCCGTGAGGCCAAAAGCTACCTCGAAGGCGTGCAACCCCCGTTTTTCAAGGCATTGCTGGACTATGCCGACGACGGCTCCTACTCCTGGCATTGCCCCGGGCACTCCGGCGGCGTGGCCTTCCTCAAGAGCCCGGTGGGCCAGATGTACCACCAGTTTTACGGTGAGAACATGCTGCGCGCCGACGTCTGCAACTCGGTGGAAGAGCTGGGCCAGCTGCTCGACCACAACGGCGCGATTGGCGCCAGCGAGCGCAATGCGGCGCGGATTTTTAACGCCGACCACTGCTTTTTTGTCACCAACGGCACCAGCACCAGCAACAAAATGGTCTGGCACCACACGGTGGCGCCGGGCGACGTGGTGGTGGTAGACCGCAACTGCCACAAGTCCATCTTGCACGCCATCATCATGACCGGCGCGATTCCGGTGTTTTTGAAGCCCACGCGCAACCATTTCGGCATCATCGGGCCCATTCCCCAAAGCGAGTTTGCGCCCGACGCGATCCGCGACAAGATTGCCGCCAACCCTCTGCTCAAAGGTGTGGATGCCAAGACCGTCAAGCCGCGCGTGCTGACGATCACCCAGTCCACCTACGACGGCGTGCTCTACAACACCGAGACGGTCAAGAAAATGGTTGACGGCTATGTGGAAAACATCCACTTCGACGAAGCCTGGCTGCCGCACGCGGCCTTCCATCCGTTCTACGGCACCTACCATGCCATGGGCAAAAAGCGCGCGCGCCCCAAGCATGCGATGGTGTACTCCACCCAGTCCATCCACAAGCTGCTGGCGGGCATCAGCCAGGCCAGCCACGTGCTGGTGCAGGACTCGCAAACCGTCAAGCTGGACCGCCATTTGTTCAATGAGGCCTACCTCATGCACACGTCCACCAGCCCGCAGTACAGCATCATTGCCAGCTGCGACGTGGCCGCCGCCATGATGGAGCCGCCCGGTGGCACCGCGCTGGTGGAGGAGAGCATTGCCGAAGCGCTGGACTTCCGCCGCGCCATGCGCAAGGTGGACGAGGAATACGGCGACGACTGGTGGTTCAAGGTCTGGGGGCCGGACAAACTGGCCGAAGAAGGCATTGGCCGCGCCACCGACTGGGTGCTCAAGGCCGAAGGCAAGAGCGTCAAAGCCAACTGGCACGGCTTTGGCAAGATGGCGGCGGGCTTCAATATGCTGGACCCGATCAAGGCGACCATCGTCACCCCGGGCATGGACTTGAACGGTAAGTTCGCCAAGACCGGCATTCCGGCCAGCATCGTGACCAAGTTTTTGGCTGAGCATGGCGTGGTGGTGGAAAAAACCGGGCTGTACAGCTTTTTCATCATGTTCACCATCGGCATTACCAAAGGCCGCTGGAACAGCATGCTCACAGCCTTGCAGCAATTCAAAGACGACTACGACAAGAACCAGCCCATGTGGCGCATCCTGCCGGAGTTCTGCAAAAAGCATCCGCGCTACGAAAAAATGGGCCTGGCCGACCTGTGCCAGCACCTGCACGCCCTGTATGCCAAGTACGACATTGCGCGCCTCACCACCGAGATGTACCTCAGCGACCTGACCCCGGCCATGAAGCCCAGCGACGCCTATGCCCACATCGCTTTGCGCAAAACCGAACGGGTCGAAATTGACCACCTTGAAGGCCGCGTCACCGTAGGCCTGGTGACGCCGTACCCACCCGGCATTCCCTTGCTGATTCCTGGCGAAGTGTTCAACAAAAAAATCGTCGACTACCTCAAATTCTCGCGCGAATTCAACACCCAGTGCCCCGGCTTTGAGACCGACATCCATGGTCTGGTGGAAGAAGAGGGCGCCGATGGCAAGAAGCACTATTTCGCCGACTGCGTGAAGCTGTCCTGAGCGCGCGATGAACTTCCTCATTGTCGGTGCCGGTTCCATTGGCTGTTACGTGGGCGGGCGTCTGGCTGCTGCGGGGCAGCAGGTGGCGTTTGTAGGCCGCGCCCACGTGATCGATCCGCTGGCTCAGGGGGGTCTGACCGTGTCGGACCTGGATGGCTTCGAGGCGCAGCTGCCGGCGGCGCAACTCAGCTTGCACACCTCGGTGGCGCAGGGCTGGGCGGCGCTGAACCGGGGCGATGGCAGCGGTGGCCCCACCATCGTTTTGCTGTGCGTCAAAGGCGGAGCCACGGCGTCCGCCGCACTGGAAATTGCCGAACAGTGTCCCGCGGGCACCGTGGTGGTGTCGCTCCAAAACGGTGTGGAAAACGTGGATCGCATTGCCCAGGCGGCACCGGGTTTGCAGGCGGTGGCCGGCATGGTGCCCTACAACGTCGTGATGCCCCATCCCCACCGCGTGCACCGCGCCACGGAAGGACCTTTGCAGTTCGCAGATACCCCTTCTACGCGTGCCATGGCCGATATCTTTATTGCCAGCGGGCTGCCCACAGTCTTGGCCAGCGACATGCGTGCGGTGCAGTGGGGCAAGCTCTTGCTCAACCTCAACAACCCGGTCAATGCCTTGTCAGACCTGCCTTTGCTCGATGAACTGCGCGACCGGGATTTCCGCCGCGTGCTGGCGTCGCTCCAGACCGAGGCGCTGCAGGTGCTGGACGCGGCAGGTATCCAACCGGCGCAGGTGGCCAAATCGCCACCACGCCTGTTGCCACACATTTTGCGTTTGCCCAATTGGGCGTTCAACCGGGTGGCCGCGAGCATGTTGCGCATGGATGCGTCGGCCCGTTCGTCCATGTGGGAAGACCTGCAGCGCGGGCGCACCACCGAAATTGACGACCTGTGCGGCGCTGTGGTGCGCTTGGCCGCAGCGCATAGTGCCCAGGCCCCGCGCAATGCTGCAATGTGCAAACTGATGGCGGATCACTGCAGCGGCCAGCGCTGGAGCGGCCCGGACTTGCGCCGGGCCATCGGATAGCGGGAGCGAAGCCCCGCGGGCAGCCGATTTATTCCGCCGTCACACCCATGGTCTTGCTGTAGCCGCCGTCCACGTAGGTGATTTCGGCGGTGACGCCCGCAGCCAGGTCGCTCAACAGGAAAGCCGCCACATTGCCGACATCTTCGGTGGTGACGTTGCGGCGGATAGGCGAGGCGCCTGCCACCATGTTTAACAGTTTGCCGAAGTCTTTGATGCCGCTGGCGGCCAGGGTTTTGATCGGTCCGGCACTGATGCCGTTGACACGGATGTCCTTGGGGCCTACCGCTTCGGCCAAGTAGCGCACTGACGCTTCCAGCGAGGCCTTGGCCAGCCCCATGGTGTTGTAGTTCGGGATGATGCGCTCAGCACCCAGGTAGCTCAGGGTGAGCAATGCCGATTTGGGGTTCAGATAGGGCAGGGCCGCTTTGGCCATGGCCGGAAAACTGTAGGCACTGATGTCATGGGCGATCTTGAAACCCTCGCGGCTCAGTCCGTCCAGAAAATTGCCCGCAATGGCTTCGCGCGGCGCAAAGCCAATCGCATGTACAAAGCCGTCAAAGGTCGGCCAGTGGCTGGAGAGGTCGGTAAACAGGCGTTCAATCTGCGCATCGTCGCCCACATCGCAGTCAAACACCAGAGTGGAGCCAAAGTCGGCGGCAAATTCGGTGATGCGTTCCTTGAAGCGCTCGCCCACATAGCTGAATGCTAGCTCGGCACCCTGGGCCTTGCAGGCTTTGGCGATGCCATAGGCGATGGAACGGTTGGACAGTACGCCAGTGATCAACAACTTCTTGCCTGCTAGAAAGCCCATATCGTCCTCTTGAATGTGTCTTGGGAGAGTGAGGCAGAATTGTCGCATGCGTTTTTTGGTGTTTTTTTTGCTGGGTTTGTCGTTCGGGTCGGCCTGGGCGGCACACGGCTACGCGCTCTGGGGCGAGC
This sequence comes from uncultured beta proteobacterium, assembly GCA_903928635.1. Lineage (GTDB taxonomy): Bacteria > Pseudomonadota > Gammaproteobacteria > Burkholderiales > Burkholderiaceae_C > Allorhodoferax. Next base: position 7,744 of record CAIYRQ010000052.1, read on the forward strand.
TGAAATACCCCGCCGGTTTTGCGCACTTTGACTACGTCAACCCTGCTGCCCCCAAGGGCGGTGAACTGCGCTTGGTCAGCAACCAGCGCGCCTCTACCTTTGACAAGTACAACCCCTTCACCATCAAAGGCTCGGCCCCGGCCTACTTGAGCACCTTGATGTTTGACTCGCTGCTGACCAACGCCTTGGACGAGACGGCTGCCGGATACGGACTGTTGGCCGAGGATGTGAGCGTGGCCCCGGATGGTTTGAGCGCCATCTTCCGCCTGCGTCCGCAGGCGCGTTTTCACAACGGCGACGCGGTGTTGGCCCAGGACGTGAAGCACAGTTTTGACACACTCAACGGCAAATTTGTGTCCCCGGGCTTTCGCAGTCAGCTCGAAGACGTGGCGGGCGTGGACGTGGTCGATGCGCACACGGTGCGCTACCGCTTCAAAAAGCCCAACCGTGAGTTGCCGCTCACCGTGGGCGGACTGCCGGTGTTCAGCCACCGCTGGGGGGAATCGGGTGGCGTGGCCAAGCCCTTTGACCAGGTGGTGATGGATATTCCGATTGGCAGCGGGCCCTACAAAATCGGGCCGGTCAACTTCGGTAAGGACATTACCTATGTGCGCGACAGTGCCTACTGGGCCAAAGACTTGAATGTGCGTCTGGGTACCGCCAACTTTGACCGCGTGACCGTCAAAATTTACAAAGACAACACCGCGCGTCTGGAGGCGCTCAAGGCGGGTGAATTTGATTTGATGCGGTTTTTCTCCGCCGGCGACTGGGCGCGGCGCGTCACCGGGCGCAAATTTGACAGCGGCGAGCTGGTCAAAGCCGAGTTTAAACACCGCCTGCCCACCGGCTTTCAGAGCTATGTGCTCAATCTGCGGCGTGACAAGCTCAAAGACGTGCGGGTGCGCCAGGCGCTGGGCTTGGCGCTGGACTACGAGTGGATGAACCGGCAGATGTTTTATGGCGCTTACCAACGTGTGCAAGGCCTGTTTGGCAATACGGCCTGCCAGGCAACAGGCATGCCCGACGCCAAAGAACTGGCACTGCTTTCGCCCTGGCGAGCCAAGGTGCCTGCCGGCGTATTCGGCCCCATGGCCATTGCGCCGCGCACCGACGGCGACAACAGCTTGCGCGGCAACCTGCGCCAAGCGCAGCAGTTGCTCAAAGACGCGGGCTGGGAATACCGCAACGGTGCCTTGCGCAACAGCGCCAACGAGCCACTCGAGCTGGAATACCTGGACAGCAACGAGGGCGGCGCCCGCGTGGTCACGCCCTGGGCGCGCAACCTGGAAAAGATCGGCGTGACGCTCAAGTTCCGGCCGGTCGACTACGCGCTGTACCAGCAGCGCCTGCAAAAGTTTGACTTTGACATCACCTCGCTGGCCTATGGCGGCACCCACAACCCGGGCCAGGAATTTGCTGACTTGTTTGGCAGCAAGGCCGCCGACCAGGAAGACTCAGGCAATCACAGCGGAATCAAAAGCCCGGCCGTGGACGCTTTGGTAGCGCGCATGGTGGCCGCCAAGTCGCAGGCCGAGCTGCTGCCGGCGTGCCGCGCACTCGACCGCGTGATTGCCCACAGCCACATCTTTGTGCCGCAGTGGTCTGCGGCCACGCACCGTATTGCCTTTAATGCCTGGCGCCTGCAAAAACCTGCGGTGCTGCCACCCTATGCCCAAGGTGAAACCTGGGCCATCGACACCTGGTGGGCCCGCTAAGTATGTTGCTCTACATCCTCAAACGCCTGGTGCTCATGGTGCCGACCCTGCTGGGTATCTTGTTGCTGACTTTTGTCGTGATTCAGTTTGTGCCCGGTGGCCCGGTCGAGCAGTACCTGGCGGAGGCCAAAGCTGGCACCGGCAGCGGCGCTGAGGGGGGAGGGTTGAGCTATCGGGGTGCGCAAGGGGTCGACCCCAAGCGCATTGAGCAGGCCAAGGCGCTCTACGGCTTTGACAAACCGGCACCCGAGCGGTTTTGGCAAATGCTGACGCAGTTCGCGCGCTTTGACCTGGGCAAGAGCTTTTTTCAGAACCGCAATGTCTCAGAGCTCATCTGGGAAAAGTTGCCTGTGTCCATGAGCCTGGGCCTGTGGACGTTTTTCATCAGCTATCTGGTGGCGGTTCCGCTGGGCGTGGCCAAAGCGGTGCGTGCGGGCTCCAGGTTTGACTTGCTGACGTCCATCGTGGTGCTGGTGGGCTATGCGATTCCCGGTTTTGTACTGGGTGTGGCGCTTTTGGTGGTGTTTGGGGGGCAACTGCAATGGTTTCCCCTGCGCGGGCTCACCTCAGGCAACTGGGAGCAGCTCAGTTGGGGGGCACGCATCACCGACTACCTGTGGCACATCGCCCTGCCGGTTACGGCCATGGTGCTGGGCAGCTTTGCGACCACTGCCATGTTGACCAAAAACGCGTTCCTGGAAGAAATCCGCAAACAGTACGTGGTCACCGCCCGCGCCAAAGGCCTCTCAGAACGCCGCGTGCTGTGGAAGCATGTGATGCGCAACGCGCTCATTCCCATCGTCACCGGTTTTCCCGCGGCGTTTGTCGGGGCCTTTTTTACCGGTGCGCTGTTGATTGAAACCCAGTTTTCGCTCGATGGCTTGGGCTTGCTGAGCTACGAGAGCGTCATCCGCCGGGACTATCCCGTGGTGATGGGAACGCTGTACTTGTTTACTTTGATCGGATTGGTGACCAAGCTGATTTCCGATCTTTGCTATGTGTGGGTGGATCCGCGTGTCAAATTTGACTAAAACCCTGGCGAGCCCCAGCCCGTCCCGCAGAGCTTGGATGCGTTTCCGGCGCAACCGGGTGGGTTTTTTCAGCCTGGTCATTTTTTGCGTGTTGGTGGGCCTGAGCCTGGCGGCCGAGCTGGTGTCCAACGACCGGCCCCTGGTAGTGTCTTACCAAGGGCAGTATTACTGGCCCATGGTGCGCGATTACCCGGAAACCACCTTTGGCGGAGACTTCAACACGCCCACCGACTACCTCGACCCCTTTGTTCAGCAAAGGCTTTCCCAACCCGGCAACTGGGCGGTCTTTGCCCCCAATCGCTACGGCCCCAAAACCCTGAACTACTTTGCCCGCTCACCCAACCCCGCGCCACCCACAGTAGACAACTGGCTGGGCACCGACGACAGGGGGCGCGATCTGCTGGCGCAGCTGATTTATGGTTTTCGGGTCAGCGTCTTGTTTGCCTTGGCGCTGACCACCACCGGCGTGCTCTTGGGTATCGTGACTGGCGCAATTCAGGGGTTTTTTGGCGGCAAGACCGACCTGGCCCTGCAGCGCGTGATTGAGGTGTGGAGCGCCATGCCCGAGCTGTATTTGCTTATTATTTTCAGCGCAGTGTTTGCGCCCAGCATCGGCTTGCTGCTGGTCTTACTCAGCCTGTTTGGCTGGATGGGGCTGAGTGACTATGTGCGGGCCGAGTTCTTGCGCAACCGGCAAATGGACTATGTGCGCGCCGCGCGGGCGCTGGGTGTGTCGAACTGGAAAATCATTACCCGCCATGTGCTGCCCAACAGCCTGACGCCGGTGGTCACGTTTTTGCCCTTTCGCATGAGCGGCGCGATATTGGCGCTCACTTCGCTCGATTTTTTGGGCCTGGGTGTTCCGCCGGGTACTCCTTCACTCGGGGAATTGCTGTCGCAGGGCAAGAACAATATTGATGCCTGGTGGATTTCTCTTTCCACCTTTGGCGTTTTGGTAATCACCTTGCTGTTGCTGACTTTGATGGGCGATGCGCTGCGTGACGCGCTCGATCCCCGAAAGGCGGAGCAATGAGTTTGCTGGATGTTCAGGGGTTGCGCATCGCCTTTGGTGGCCAGGAGGTCGTCCACGGGGTGGACTTTCGCATTGAAGTGGGTGAAAAACTCGCTTTGGTGGGCGAGTCCGGCTCCGGCAAAACCGTCACGGCTCTGAGTCTGCTGGGCCTGGCTCAGGGGGCGCAGTGCAGCGGCCAGGCCCGGTTTGAAAGCGGCGGCCTTTCCTTGGACTTGCTGCACGCGGCCCCTGAGGCGCTGCGCGCTGTACGTGGCCAGGACATCGCCATGATTTTTCAGGAACCCATGACGGCGCTCAATCCGGTGTTGACCATGGGCGAGCAGATTGCCGAAGTGCTGCAACTCAAAACAGGGCTTACCGCGCGGCAAGCGGCGCAAGCAGCAGTGGGATTGTTGAATGACACCGGCATCCAGGAACCCGAGCGGCGCGCCCGCGCCTATCCCCACCAGCTCTCGGGTGGGCAGCGCCAGCGCGCCATGATCGCCATGGCCTTGGCCTGCCGCCCCAAGCTGCTGCTGGCCGACGAGCCGACCACGGCACTGGACGTCACGGTGCGCCGGCAGATTTTGGATTTGCTGGACGGTTTGCAAAAAAAGCACGGCATGGCGGTGCTTTTGATCACGCACGACCTGAACCTGGTGCGCCAATTTGCGGACCGGGTTGCGGTCATGGAAAACGGCTACCTGGTGGAGCAGGGCGAGGTGGCAGAGGTGTTCGCCAGGCCTGCTCACCCTTACACCCGCCGCCTGCTGGCCAGCAAACCGGTGCGCCATGTGGCCCCGCTGCAGGACGGGGCCCCCACTGCGCTGCGCACCCGGTCTTTGCGCGTCACTTACCCCGTGCCGCGACCTGGCATTCGCGGCTGGTTCAGCAGCGGCGCGTTTGTGGCGGTGGACTCTGCCACGCTGGAGGTGGCTGCGGGACAAACGCTGGGCGTGGTCGGGGAGTCCGGATCGGGCAAGTCCACGTTGGCCTTGGCGGCTTTGGGTTTGCTGCGCGCCAGCGGCGACATCGAGGTGTTCGGCCAGCGCTGGGGGCAGGGAGTTCGCGCGGATTTGGCGATCCGCAAACGGATGCAAGTGGTGTTTCAAGACCCGTTTTCATCACTTTCACCCCGTATGACGGTCGAAGAGATCGTGGGCGAGGGACTGCGGGTGCACCAGCCGCAACTGTCCGCCAGCCAGCGCCAGGCCCAGGTGATCGCGGCTTTGGCCGAGGTGGGGCTGGGCGAAGACCAGTTTGCCGGCCTGTTGCAGCGCTACCCCCACCAGTTTTCCGGCGGCCAGCGCCAGCGCATTGCGATTGCCCGCGCGTTGGTTGTTACGCCGGACATTCTGGTGCTCGACGAGCCGACCAGTGCCCTGGACGTCACCATGGCGCAGCAAATTCTGGACTTGTTGCAGCACCTGCAGCGCCAACGCGGTTTGTCTTACCTGTTGATCACCCACGACGTGGCCGTGGTCCAGGCCATGGCGCACGCGGTGATCGTGATGAAAGATGGGCAGGTCGTGGAATCGGGTTCTATGGAGGCGGTGCTGGGCAATCCGCAGCACGCCTATACCCAAATGTTGCTGGCCGCCAGCGAATAATTCCTTAAGAATCAAGGCGTTAAGCACGCATTTCCAGTACAATCCGAGCTTCACGACCAAACGGGCGGGTATATACCGCCCGTTTTTTTTGGTCGATCGTTTTTTGATGCCGGTGCTTTTGAGGTGCCGGTAAAGCTTGTTGAGACGGATTATTCAAACGTGGCATTGCAGGACATCGTGACGCAAACCGTGGTGGGGCTCGGGTATGACTTGGTCGAAATCGACCGGTCGGCCGGGGGCTTGCTGCGCATCACGATTGACCTGCCCTGGGTGCAGGCCCCCGAGGGTGAGGTGCAGGTGGAGCAGTTCATCACCGTTGAAGATTGCGAGAAGGTCACGCGCCAGCTGCAGTTTGCGCTAGAAGTCGACGGTATTGAGTACCGCCGTCTGGAAGTGTCTTCGCCCGGCATCGACCGGCCCTTGCGCCACGTGCAGGATTTTGAGCGGTTTGCCGGTCAAGTGGTGGATGTGACGCTGAAAGCGCCCATTGGTGTGGCGGCTACCGGCCAAGTCAGCGCGAACCGCAAGAAGTTTCGCGGCACGCTGGAGCGACTGGTGGATGCGCAGGGTGTGGTGGCATGGCAAATCGTGTGGAGCGACGCGCCAGCGGTCAAGCCCGGCCAAAAGGTGAGCAAAAAGCGCGTGCCGCCGCCGCTGCAGGCCTTGGGCTTTGCTTTGGACGAGTTGCGTGAAGCGCGTTTGGCACCGATTGTGAGTTTTAAGGGGCGCGGCAGCGGTGCAGAGTTGCACGGCGGCGAAGCGTCGGTTTCGTAGTTATTGAAATAGAGTGTTCAGGAGAGTCTAGGCATGAATCGCGAATTGTTGATGTTGGTTGAGGCTATCTCGCGCGAGAAAAACGTCGAGCGTGACGTGGTGCTGGGTGCCGTCGAAGCGGCTTTGGCCCAAGCGACGAAAAAGCTGTACGAGGGTGACGTGGACATTCGCGTTGCGCTGGACCGTGACAGCGGTAACTACGAGACCTTCCGCCGCTGGCACGTCGTGCCCGACGAGGCCGGTTTGCAGTTGCCCGACCAGGAAATCTTGCTGTTTGAAGCCAAAGAGCAAATCCCCGACATCGAGGTGGATGAATACATCGAAGAGCCGATTGATTCGGTGCCCATCGGTCGTATCGGCGCCATGGCGGCCAAGCAAGTCATTCTGCAAAAAATCCGCGATGCCGAGCGCGAAATGCTGCTCAACGAATTCATGTCCCGCGGCGACAACATCTTTGTGGGCACCGTGAAACGCATGGACAAAGGCGATCTGATCGTCGAGAGCGGTCGCGTCGAAGGCCGCTTGCGCCGCAACGAGATGATCCCCAAAGAAAACTTCCGCGCTGGCGACCGTGTGCGCGCCATGATCATGGAAGTGGATCTGACCCTGCGCGGTGCGCCCATTGTGTTGTCGCGCTCCGCGCCCGACTTCATGATTGAGCTGTTCCGCCAGGAAGTGCCTGAGATCGAGCAAGGCCTGCTCGAGATCAAATCCTGCGCACGCGACGCCGGTTCACGCGCCAAGATTGCGGTGCTGTCGCATGACAAACGCGTGGACCCCATCGGTACCTGCGTCGGTGTGCGTGGCACCCGCGTCAACGGCGTGACCAACGAGCTCGCTGGTGAGCGCGTGGACATCGTGTTGTGGAGCGAGGACCCCGCGCAGTTTGTGATCGGCGCACTCGCACCTGCCAATGTGTCGTCCATCGTGGTGGACGAAGAGCGCCACGCCATGGACGTGGTGGTGGACGAGGAAAACCTGGCGATCGCCATTGGCCGTGGCGGCCAAAACGTGCGCCTGGCGTCTGAATTGACGGGCTGGAAAATCAACATCATGGACGCAGCCGAGTCTGCGCAAAAGCTGGCGGTTGAGACCGATTCAGGCCGCCGCCTGTTCATGGACAAACTCGATGTGGACGAAGAAATCGCCGACATCCTGATTGCCGAAGGCTTCACCAGCCTGGAAGAAGTGGCTTATGTGCCCTTGCAGGAAATGCTGGAAATCGAGAGCTTTGACGAAGATACCGTCAATGAACTGCGTACCCGTGCCAAAGACGCCTTGTTGACGATGGAAATCGCCCGCGAAGAAACCGTCAGCCAGGTCTCGCAGGACTTGCGCGACTTTGCCGGTTTGAGCACCGCGCAAATCGCCCAGTTGGCAGAAGCCGGTGTGCACACGCTCGACGATTTTGCCGACCTGGCGACCGACGAACTTACAGAAATTACAGGCCAGTCTGCGGACGAAGCCACGGCCCTGATCATGAAGGCGCGCGAACATTGGTTTACCGATGACGCAGCATCTCCAGAGTCACGGTCATGAAAGGTTACCCCATAAATGTCAAGTACGACCGTCGCTGAGTTTGCCAGTGAACTCAAAAAATCTACCGAAACCCTGTTGGACCAACTGAAGTCCGCAGGGGTTGTCAAGAAGTCGCCCAGCGACGTCTTGACGGACGCCGACAAGCACAGCTTGCTCAACTACTTGCAAAGCAGCCACGGGACCGCCGGTGGCGACCGCAAGAAAATCACTTTGGTTAAGAAGCAAACGACCGAGATCAAGCAGGCCGATGCCAGTGGCAAGGCCCGTACGATCCAAGTGGAAGTGCGTAAAAAGCGTACCTTCGTGCGCCGTGAGGACGGCATGGACGCCGTGCCCGAAGGCAGCGAAGCGCCCGTGGTGGAAGCGGCGCCCAGCGCGCCGGTCATTGACGACGCAGAGCTGATCCGCCGCGAGGAAGAAGCCCGCCACCAAGCGGAATTTATCCGTCGCCAGGAAGAAGAACTCGCTGCACGTCGCAAAGAACGCGAAGAGCAA
>CAIYRQ010000053.1 GCA_903928635.1 uncultured beta proteobacterium
GGCGCGACGCCTGGCATGCGCATAGGCTAATTACATGCACCACCACTCTGCGGCGCAGGCGCTGCAATTTGACGTCCTGATCGTCGGCAGCGGCCTGGCGGGCCTGAGCACCGCGCTCTTGCTGTCTGAAAAATACCGGGTTGCCATCATCACCAAACGCGCGGTGCGCGAAGGCTCCAGCGGCTGGGCGCAAGGCGGCATTGCCGCTGTGTGGGACAAGGCCGACAGCTTTGCTGCGCATGTGGACGACACCTTGATCGCAGGCGCGGGGCTGTGCGACATGGCGGCCACCCAGTTTGTGGTGGAGCAGGCGCCCCAGGCGATTGCCTGGCTGCAGGCCATGGGCGTGCCGTTTAGCACCGAGCACAACGGTGACCTGCACCTCACCCGCGAAGGCGGCCACAGCGCACGGCGCATCGTGCATGTGACCGACGCCACTGGCGCGGCCGTGCAAACCACGCTGATTGAGCGGGTGCAAAAGTCGCCCAACATCACCTTGTTTGAAAACCACACCTTGGTGGACCTGATTACCAGCGACAAGCTGGCCGAGCCCGGCAGCCCCCGCCGCTGCGTGGGCCTGTATGCACTGGACGATGACCGCGACGAGGTGCTGACGTTTTCTGCCCCCCACACACTGCTCGCTACCGGCGGCGCAGGCAAGGTGTACCTGTACACCACCAACCCCGACACCGCCACGGGCGACGGCATTGCCGCAGCCTGGCGTGCAGGCTGCCGGGTGCAGAACATGGAGTTCATCCAGTTCCACCCGACCTGCCTGTACCACCCGCACGCCAAGTCGTTTTTGATCAGCGAAGCGGTGCGTGGCGAAGGCGGACGCCTGCTGCTGCCCGACGGCACCCGCTTCATGCCCGCCCACGACGCCCGCGCCGAACTCGCACCCCGCGACGTGGTGGCCCGCGCGATTGACTTTGAAATGAAAAAAGGCGGTTTCGATTGCGTCTATCTCGACATTTCGCACCAGCCGCTGGCCTTTATCCAAGAGCACTTTCCCAACATCTATGCGCGCTGTCTGGAGCTGGGCATCGACATCAGCCGCCAGCCGATTCCGGTCGTGCCTGCGGCGCACTACACCTGTGGCGGCGTGCTGGCCGACCTGACCGGCCGCACCGACCTGCCCGGCCTCTACGCTATTGGCGAAGCCGCCTGCAGCGGCCTGCACGGCGCCAACCGCCTGGCCAGCAATTCGCTGGTGGAGTGCATGGTCTTTGCCCGCGCCGCCAGCCACGACATTGAACAACAGCCCGGCGTGCCGGTTCCGGCACTGCCCGCCTGGGACGACAGCCGCGTGACCGATGCCGACGAGTCGGTGGTGATCTCGCACAACTGGGACGAGCTGCGCCGCTTTATGTGGGACTACGTGGGCATTGTGCGCACCAACAAGCGCCTGGAGCGTGCCGCGCACCGCATTGCCCTGCTGCAAGGTGAAATCCAGGAGTTCTACGCCAACTTCCACGTCAGCCGCGACCTGCTGGAGCTGCGCAACCTGGTGCAGGTGGCCGACCTGATTGTGCAAAGTGCACGCGCGCGCCACGAGAGCCGGGGCTTGCACTTCAGCCGCGATTACCCGGACCTGCTGGACGTGGCTCTGCCCACCACCTTAACGCCCCAGGCACGGGACTAAACCCCGCGCAAGCGGGTCTGGCATGCCGCCCATGAAAAGCCCTGCCGTGACCAGCCCCCTGTGGCCCCTGCTCACCAGCTTTTCCTGGCAAGAGCTGCGCCACCACCCCTGGCGCAATGCAGCGGCCGTGGTGTCGGTGATGCTGGGCGTGGCCCTGGCGTTTGCGGTGCACTTGATCAACGCGTCGGCCTTGGACGAGTTTGCGCAAGCGGTGCGATCGGTGTCAGGCCAGGCGGACCTCACAGCAAGCACGAGCAGCAACCATCTGGACGAGCAACTCTATGGCCGCTTGAGCCGCGACCCCCGGGTGGCATGGGCTTCGCCTATTTTGGAAATCAACACCTTTGCGCTGGCGCCATCCTCTTCCAGCCAAACGGCACCCCAAAAAATCGCGCTGCGTGTTATCGGCGTAGACGCCTTGCAAATTTCCGCCATCGCGCCCGACCTGCTGCCCCTGCCCGCGCAAGGTGCAGACCGCTTGGACATTTTTGCGCCCGACGCCGTTTACTTGAACGCCAGTGCGAGGGCTGCTTTGGGCGCGTCTGCAGGACCCACCCTCCGCGTACAGCACGGCATGCAGTGGAAAGCACTGCGCGTGGCGGGTACGGTGGCTGGCAGCGGTGCGCCACTGGTGGTGATGGACATTGCAGCGGCGCAGCAGACATTTGGCATGCTGGGGCAACTCAGCCGGGTGGATGTGCGCTTGCAGCCCGGCACCGAGCGCGATGCTTTTGCCCAGGACCTGCTGTCGCACGCCGACTGGCCCGCGGGTGCCACGCTGCAAGCACCTGGGGAGGCGCTTTCGCGCATGGGCAATGTGTCCCGAGCCTACCGCGTGAACCTGACGGTGCTGGCCTTGGTGGCGCTGTTTACCGGTGGATTTTTGGTGTTCTCGGTCTTGGCGCTGAGCGTGACGCGCCGTGCCCAGCAGTTTGCTTTGCTCGACGTGCTGGGCCTGCGGCGCAGCGACCGCATGGCGCTGGTGCTGCTGGAGGCCTTGGGCCTGGGGCTACTCGGCAGTGTGTTGGGCCTGGCCCTGGGCACCGGGTTGGCCATGGCGGCGCTGCATTTGCTGGGCGGCGACCTGGGCGGCGGCTACTTTTCTGGCGACACACCGCCATTGCAATGGAGTGGTGGCGCGGCGCTGGTGTTTGGCGCGCTGGGCGTGGCGGCCGCGCTGCTCGGCGCCTTCCTACCCGCGCGGCTTGCTGCTGCCTTGCCCCCTACCCAGACCTTGAAAGGCCTAGGCGCGCAGGCGGACAACGGTAGCCAGGCGCGTACCAGCGTCTTGCTGCTGGTCGTGGCGGTGGGCTTGGCTGCCCTGCCGCCGATTGCCGGGGTTCCGCTGGCAGCCTATGTCAGCGTGGCGCTGCTCTTGCTGGGCGGCATGGGCGCCCTGCCTTGGATGGTGTCTGTGTTGCTCAAGGCCGTGGCGCCCTGGGTCGCCTTGGCACCGCTCCGCTTGCTGGCGGTGGAGCGTGCACGCCGTGTGCCGCACGGCGCGGCCATTGCCGTCAGTGCGGTGGTAGCGTCGCTCAGTCTGGCGGTGGCGCTCACGGTGATGGTGTCCAGCTTTCGGCAGTCAGTCACAAAGTGGCTGGACGCGGTGCTGCCCGCCACTTTGTATGTGCGCACCTCCGGCAGCGCCAGCAGCAGCGATGCCGCGTTTTTTGACCCGCGCTTTGTCCAGGCCGCAGCCGCCCTGCCCGGGGTGGAGCGCCTGCGCTCGCAGCGCACCATGGCCCTGACATTAGCACCCGACAAACCCACGGTGGCCCTGTTGGTGCGCCCTCTGCACTCGGCCCAAAGCCCCGCGCTGGATGACAGCGCCAGCCTGCCGCTGGTCGGCGTTGCACTGGCCGTGCCCCAGGGCCGCATGGGCATTTATGTGAGCGAGGCGATGGTGGACTTATATGGCGCGCGCTTGGGCCAGGACCAGCCAGCAGTGTCTGCCGCTTTGCAGACCCTGCGCAAGTCTGGCGCAGCACCTTTGCGCCCCCTGTTCGTGGCAGGCGTGTGGCGCGATTACGCGCGTCAGTTTGGCACCGTGGTGGTGGACACCCACGACTTTGCCGTGGTCAACGACGACCGGCGTATCAACGATTTGGCCTTGTGGCTCGCGGCTGGCACCGACGAAGTCGTAATGCAAGAACACCTTCGATCCAAGGCCGACAGTTTGGGCGGCGCGCAGGCCAGCGCCCTGCTGGAGTTTGGATCGGCAGGCGACATTCGCCAGCGCACCTTGCAGATTTTTGACCGGAGCTTTGCGGTGACCTATTGGCTGCAGGCGGTGGCCATTGGCATAGGCCTGTTTGGCGTGGCGGCGAGTTTCAGTGCGCAGGTGCTGGCGCGGCGCAAAGAGTTTGGCTTGCTGGTGCACCTGGGGCTGACGCGTGGCCAGGTGCTGCACCTGCTGGCCCTGGAGGGTGCGGCCTGGACCCTTCTTGGCGCCTTAGCCGGCACGCTGCTGGGGCTGGCCGTGGCGGCGGTGCTGGTGTTTGTGGTGAACCCGCAAAGCTTTCACTGGAGCATGGACCTGCACGTGCCGTGGCCACGCCTGCTGGCGCTGGACCTGGCCGTAGTGCTGGCCGGCACTGCCACCGCCTGGATTGCCGGGCGCAGTGCAGCCGGGCGCGACGCGGTGCAGGCGGTCAAAGAGGACTGGTAGCCGCACCGCGCCATTATTGGCGCCTTTTTGAGGGCCTTATTTGCCCATCAGCTTGTCCGCCAGAGCTTGGTAGGCGGGCAACGATGTAGGGTCGTTGAAGGCGTTAGCGGCCATGGGGAACGAGGCGTAGCGCGCAATCACCATTTCTGCCTTGGGGTCGATGTAGAGCGCCTGGCCATGGATGCCGCGTGCGGAATAGGCACCGTCCGCGTTGTGCAAATTCCACCACATATTGCGGTAGCTAGCACCGGGCAAAGTGGCATATCCCGCCTTGGCAAAGTTTTGCTTGTCACCGCCTTTGCGCACATCGTCCACCACCGCTTTGGGCACCACTTGCTGGCCGTTGAACTTGCCGTCGTTGCGCATCATTTCGCCAAAGCGCGCCAGATCGCGCAGGCCGGTGTACAGGCCACCACCGGCAAACTCCGTGCCCTCGGTGTCGATGGCAATATAGGCGTCTTGTTCCATGCCCAGCTTGGACCAGATGCGCTCAGACAGGTTCTCGCCCACCGACTTGTTGGTCACCCGGCGAATCAACCAACCCAGCACATCGCTGTTGACCGTTTTGTAGGCAAAGGCCTGGCCGTGCTCACCCTCGGGCGCCACGGTTTTCAGGAAGTCATAAAAGGTTTTGGGGCCTTGGTAGCCCGGAGGGCGGGGCAGGACGTTGCCTGCGCGCACATGGTCCCATACCTCCGCTTTGGGGTCTGCGTAGTTTTCGCTGTACTTGATGGACGTGGTCATGTCCAAGACTTGGCGCACCGTGGCGGTGCCAAAGCCGCTGTCTTTGAGCTCGGGGATGTACTGCTCCACTTTGGCATTGGGGTCTAACTTGCCCTCAGCCACCAACATGGCGCCGATGGTGCCAAAAAAGGACTTGGTTACAGACTGACCGGCGTGCTGGCCATTGGGGCCCAAGGCACCAAAGTAGCGCTCGTACACGATGCGCCCTTTGTGCAGCACCACAATGCCGTCGGTGTAATTGGCCGACAGCGACTGCGCCCAGGTCATAGGCTCGGTCTTGCCCAGGGGCACAAAGGTGATCGCGTCAATGTCTTTGCGCTCCTCGCGCGGCAGCACCGACGGTGCCTCCAGGCCGCGCGACACGTTGCTGGTGGCCATCAGCTCGCGCCCGTGCGAGAACGTCCAGCGGAACTTGGGGAAGGTGTAGAACGAGCCATCCGCCCAGCGAATCACCTTGTCCGGCGGCGGTGGCGAGCCCACCATCCACCCCAGCTTAACCGGGTCGGTCTGCTCGGCCGTCGGCAGCGCGGGCGGATTGGCCGTCTGCGCGTGCGCGGAGGCAGCCAAGCCCAGCGCCATGGCAAGAATCAAGGGTTTGAAGGATGTGGGTGTGTGGGGCATGAAAAGTCTCCTAGGGTTGCCGGGACTCTAGATTCAGGCCTCATTTATAGCCACAGGGAATACCCCAAAAACCTCAAATAAATCGCCCTGTTTGTGAAATTTACGATTTAAAGCCAGGCTGCGATCTCAGGGTGCGAATGAACAGCTGCGGGTTCGAAAGAAACTGACCCAGTGGTGCCTGCGCCAGCCTTGCTTAGATCTCAAAGTTGAAGGAAAACCGAGTTCCCAACCTGCACCGAACCTTGACCCGCCACCACTGCATACACACCCGCACACGGGAAATTGCCCATGCCTGGCAGTTGAATGCGATTGTGAGCAACCAAGGTTCGAAGCACGTCCATGTCCCGGGGTAATCCGCCTTGCTCCAAGGTGGTCATAACGCACCTTGGGTCAGGCATGGTCACTGAAAGGTGAACGCTTTCATGGATAGCCAGACCGTGACCGACCCATGAGTTCTCGAAAAATTCCTCGTCAGCGGTGTGCACCACAACGTTCATACGAAACCTTTGCTCGTCGAACGCGCTGTTTGGCGAAAGTTTTTGTAGCTTGCGCAGCGTCGACGTGGTGATAACCGAAACAGGAAATACGTCTAGAAAAGACCCTGTTGGTACAGGTGAATCTAAACCCGCTGCTTGGAACAGCGCAGCACCAAGTTTTTGCGTGACCACGGCATTGCGATTCCCTCCGGGATCAGCACCTTCTATATCCGGATGATATTGGTCGATCGTGAAATCAGGGGGGGCAGTTTGAATCAGATTCACTCGCCGCCCGAAAAACTTTGACAATTCATCGTTGATCGCGGGTGCGTCACTTCGCACTGAAACTCCATTGGGTAAAAAGACGGTGATGGCTGGAATCTCATTGAACTTTTTGGGCGGCGACACAAATTCAGCGCGGCATAGAAGAACCTCTGGGAAAAGTTTTGTGTTCTTTGCGCTCACGACCTTGCCAGTGGCAACGTCCAATAAAGCATACGCCCGATCCCCAACGATGCCATGGCTTGCTATCTCAAGTTCTTGGACTTTTTCCCCTCCCATGGATTTGACAGGGAATCGCCATAGCGAACAGATTTGACCGACAATTTTTTTATCGTCCATAATTTTTGCGGAGGGCTAAGCTGCAACTGTTGAGGGTATTTTGAGAGGCGATTATGCGTTCCGAGATTGCGGAACACGCCGGCCATCCAAATTAAGAGTCCGGCTTGTTAATATCCGCGAACTTGGTAATCGCCAGAGAGAATTGAATAAAAAACTCTTGTCCAAGCAGATTAATTTCACGTTCAATTAAATTTATATATTTTGCAAGGATTACTATGACACACCATGATTTCAAGGCACTTCACTCGGCAATGAGAACCCAGGTGGACGCGCAGTTTTTGCCTAACGTTTCAACCGCACTGCTTCGTGGCAGAGAAGTCGTCGATACCTTTTGCTATGGATTCGCTGACAAAGAAGCGGGCATTCCTTTAAACGAGGAGCACATTTTTAGGATGTTCTCCAGTACCAAACTGGTGACATCCTGCGCAGTGTTGATGTTGTTTGAAGAGGGGCGAATCAAGTGGGACGACCCTATCGAGGCCTACATACCAGAGCTTGGCGCTAGGCAGGTATTGCGCCCGGGCGCAACGCACATCGATGACGTTGAACCGGCAAAGTCATTGATCACCATCCGGCACCTCATGACCCATACGTCTGGGTTGTCTTATGGACTGTTCGATCCCGGCACCGTCATGTTTAACGCGTACAACGCTGCCGTCGTGACGCATCCCGGGAAATCGCTGAGTGAGATGATGTCGGTGCTGGCAACACTACCCCTTTCATTTCATCCGGGAACGCAGTGGGAATATTCCGTCGCAACGGATGTATTGGGACGTCTCGTGGAAGTCGTGTCCGGCCAGTCATTCAGCAAGTTTTTGTCGACTCGCATTTTTGAACCATTGGACATGATTGATACTGATTTCTGGGTTCCAGAAACCAAACTAAAGCGCCTTTGTGCACTGTATGTTGGCGTCGATCTCTTAGACCCGACCAAGCCAGGGCTGCTGAGAGCCGACGACAAACCGTTTCCTGGCGCGTACAAAAGCAAGTTGCCACGTGAGTCTGGTGGAGGAGGACTGGTGTCAACCATAGGAGATACCGTCAGGTTCATTCAAAGCTTGCTGCCAGGCGGTCCAACCCTGCTGAAGGCCGACACGATCGATTTGATGTACCGAAACCAATTGGCTGCGGACCTGTGCGTTCGGTTTCCGAACATGCCTCCTTTCAGACATCGAGCGTTTGGGATGGGCTCATCCGTCACTATTGGAACCAATCCATTGGAGCCCAAAGAGGTCGTTGGCGAGGTTGGATGGGGTGGACTGGCGGGGACCATTTGGTGGATCAACCCACGCATTGGAATTGCGGGCATATTGATGACCCAGCGCTACTTCGGGTTTGGCAATCCATACTCTTTTATATTCAAAGAGCAGGCCTACAAATCCCTTGGTTTCAATTAGACCGCAACATGGCACCTGTGCCTTTTCAGAGCCCTGTACTGTGGACTGCAAACCGGACTTACCAGCCCGGTTTGCCGGGGCCCGTTTTTATTTGAGGGCATAGGCCCATGCAACGACGGGCGGAGTGAGCGGCTGGCTAGGCTCGCTGCCGTTGCTTTGCACCGGTACATTCTTAATACTTTGAATCGTCGTGTCCATTCCCGAAATCACGTGGCCAAAAACGGCATAACCACCAGCACCGGTGTCTAAGCCCGTGTTGTCCGCCACGTTGATAAAAAACTGGCTGGTTGCGCTGTTGAGCTGATTGGTGCGCGCCATAGCGATGGTTCCCGCTATGTTGCTCAGACCGGTGGAGGCAGGTGTTTCCAAGGCAATGGGCTGATAAACCGTTCCGGTTTTGGCGTTAGAGAGTGCAATGGGCACTCCCGTAAATCCACCGCCTTGAACAATGTTGCCAATCACGCGATGAAACACTGTCTGGCTGTAAAAACCGTCGTTGACGTATTTGAGGAAGTTGGCGGTCGTGACGGGGGCTCTGGTGGACTCCAACGCCAAGACAAACTCACCTAAGATGGAAAACCATGCACCTTCCCCTACTGACCCGCCGCCAATGGACCGTCGCCGGGGTCACAGGCGCCGCTGGGCCGTACCTGCCAAGCACTGCGCGGGCAAGCCTTGCGCAGACCTCCCCACCACTGGTGTTTCCCCGCGACGCCGGAGCCCACCCCGAGTTTCAAACCGAGTGGTGGTACGTCACCGGCTTTGCCAATGTGCAGGGGCAAGAGGCGGCGCTCGGCTTTCAGATCACGTTTTTCCGGCGGCGCTTGGCATCTACACAGGCCATGACATCGAGTCTGGCGGCCAAACAACTGCTGTTTGCCCATGCAGCGGTGAGCGACGTGCAGGGCAAAACCCTGTGGTCGGACCAGCGCATTGCACGCTGGTCGGGTGTGCCGGATAGTGCCAATGCCAGCGACCAGGGCTGGGCGCGGCTGACTGACACCGGCGTGGTACTGCGCGACTGGTCGCTGCAGCGCACCGCCCAAGGCGCACTGCGCGCGCTGGTAATCGCAGCAGATTTTTCCTTTGATTTGACATTGACCGACACCCAGCCGGTACTGCTGCAAGGCGATCAAGGCCACTCGCGCAAAGGGCCGGACGCAGCGCAGTTCAGCAACTACTACAGCCGCCCGCAGATGCAGGCGCAGGGTGAGATTCGCCTCAAAGGCCGGCGCCATGCTCTGGCCGAGGGCAGCCGGGCATGGCTGGACCAGGAGTGGAGCGACGCCCTGTTGCACCCGGATGCAGTGGGCTGGGACTGGATCGGCATCCACTTGCAAGACGGTGGGGCGCTGACCGCTTTTGTGCTGCGACGCAAAGATGGAAGCGCCTTGTGGAGTGGCGGCTCGCTGCGCCAGGGTGGCAAGTTGCGCATCTTTGGGCCGGGCGATGTGGTGTTCACACCGCAGCGCCTGTGGCGCAGCCCGCGCACCCAGGCCAGCTATCCGGTGCAATGGCAGGTGCACTTGCCTGGCCAGGTTTTCACGGTGCGCGCGGCGTTTGAGGCGCAGGAGCTCGACAGCCGCAACTCCACTGGCGCGGTGTATTGGGAAGGCTTGTGCGAGTTGCTCAACGCGCTACAACAGCGGGTGGGCCGTGGCTACCTGGAAATGACAGGCTACGCCGCGCCATTGAAGCTCTGACCCCAGCGCGTTGCGAGAGCCGCGACAATAGAGGGCTGTGCGCGGCTTGCCTTTTGCCGACTGTGCCCCAACTGGTGTCCCATGAGTTCTGAACGTTCCCCCTCCAAAAGCCCCAAATCCCTCTCCGGCCTGCTGCCCTTCTTAAAGCCCTACCGTGCGCGCATCGGCTTGGCGCTGGTGTTTTTGGTGTTGGCCGCGACGGCTACCCTGGCTTTTCCGGTGGCGCTGCGCATGCTGATTGACGGCGGCCTGGTGCGCGCCGACAAGGGTGACCAGATGATGGCCATGCGCGAACACTTTGCCGCCCTGTTTGGGGTGGCCACTGCGCTGGGCGTGTTTTCGGCGCTGCGCTTTTACATGGTGAGCTGGCTGGGCGAACGGGTGACCTCAGACATCCGCGAGGCGGTTTACGCCCACGTGCTGCAACAAAGCCCCGAGTTTTTTGAAACCACCCAAACCGGCGAGGTGCTTTCGCGCCTGTCCGCCGACACCACGCTGGTGCAGACGGTGGTGGGTTCGTCTTTGAGCATGGGCTTGCGCAACCTGGTGCTCGGCCTGGGCGCCTTGAGTGTGTTGATTTGGACCAACCCGGTGGTCATGCTGCAGGTGTTGGTGGTGCTGGTGCTGATCGTGATTCCGGCGCTGACCTTTGGCCGGCGCGTGCGCAAGCTCTCGCGCGCCAGCCAGGACCGCATCGCCGACTCCAGCGCGATTGCCGCCGAAGTGCTCAATGCCATCCCCGTGGTGCAGAGCTACACCGCCGAGACGCGCGAGGCAGACCGCTTCGCCACCTCGACTGAGAACGCTTTTGACACCGCCATTCGCCGCATTGGCGCGCGCTCAGCGCTAGTGGGCTTCATCATCATTGCCACCTCCGCTGCATTGCTCTGGGGCTTGTACCAGGGCACGCAGGCCGTGGTGGCCGGGCGCATTACGGCGGGTGACCTAGGGCAAACCGTGGTCTATGTGATCTTGCTCGCCAGTGCTTTTGCAGTGCTGGGCGAGGTCTATGGCGACCTGCTGCGCGCGGCGGGCGCGACCGAGCGCCTGATGGAGCTGCTGCACACAGAGTCCCCCATACGCTCGCCCGACCAGCCACTGCGCCTGCCTCTGCCCCAGGCCGGTAGCAGCGTGCGGTTTGAAGCGCTGGAGTTTCATTACCCCTCGCGCCCTTTGCA
>CAIYRQ010000054.1 GCA_903928635.1 uncultured beta proteobacterium
GTGAACTGCACCGCGTCGCCGGTCTTGCGCACCAGCACATTGGCCAGAATAGGCAGGGTATGGCGGCGCTCCACAATGCCGGAGACCGATTGCAAGACGGACAACACCTGGTCTTGCGCTGCTTTCAATACGATCATGCTTCTCTCCGATGTTCAGATTTGTTGTGTTGCGGCTCGCCTGGGCGGCAAATACGCCATTTTCGCTGTTTTAGGCCGCTTTTCGCGGCATTCGGCCTTGCATTTTTCAATTTAGCCTTTGAGCGTTTGCTCTAAAACGTGCAATTGCTGGTTGAGCTCGATCACTTGAAGCCGCTCACCGCCAATTTTCCGCACCGCATGAAGCACCGTGGTGTGATCGCGCCCGCCAAACAGCTCGCCAATCTCCGGCAGGCTCTTCTTGGTCAGCTCTTTGGCCAGGTACATGGCAATTTGGCGGGGCCGGGCGATGCTGGCTGGCCGCTTTTTGGAATACATGTCGGCGACCTTGATCTTGTAGTAGTCGGCCACCGTTTTTTGGATATTTTCCACCGAAATCTGCCGGTTTTGGATGGACAAAAGGTCGCGCAGCGCCTCTCTGGCCAAGGCAATCGAGATTTCTTTCTGGTTAAAACGCGAATAAGCCAGGCACTTTCGCAGCGCACCTTCGAGCTCACGCACGTTGGAGCGCACGTTCTTGGCCACAAAAAACGCCACCTCTTCGGGCATTTCTGTGCCCTCTGCGCGCGCCTTGTTGATCAAAATCGCCACCCGCATTTCCAGCTCGGGCGGCTCGATGGCCACGGTGAGTCCCGAATCAAAGCGTGACACCAGGCGCTCGTGGATGTCAGTGAGGCCCTTGGGATAGGTGTCGCTGGTCATCACGATGTGCGACTTTTTGGCCAGCAGCGCCTCAAAGGCGTTGAAAAACTCCTCTTGCGTGCGGTCTTTGTTCGCAAAGAATTGCACGTCGTCGATCAGCAACAGGTCCAGCGAGTGGTATTTGTCCTTGAATTCGTCAAAAGTCTTGCGCTGGTAGGCTTTAACCACATCCGATACAAATTGTTCAGCATGGATGTAGAGAACTTTGGCATTCGGCCGATCTTGCAGCAGTCGGTTGCCCACCGCATGCATCAAATGGGTCTTACCCAAACCTACGCCGCCGTAAATGAACAAAGGGTTGTACATGTGCCCCGGCGCGGTGGCCACGTGCATGGCGGCGGCGCGCGCCATGCGGTTGGCGGTGCCCTCCACCAGGGTGTCAAAGGTCAGCAGGTTGTTGAGCCGATTCTTCGGCGCTTCGGACCGCGACTCCGCTGCAGGCGACTCTGCCCGGGGCTCAACCACCCGGTCTGCCGTCGGCTGCAAGGTGGTGCGCACCGTCGCTTCTCGGGGGGCAATCGCCAATTCCAGCTGCACCGGCTGGCCACACAACTTTTCGAGCAAAGCGGCAATCGGTAGGCTGTACTGCGCACGGATCCAGTCGAGCTTGAAGCGATTGGCCACGAACAGAACGACCTTGCTCATGTCATCGGCCACCTGCGCGCTCAAGGGGCGAATCCAGGTGTTGAACTGCTGCTCCGGCAAATCTAGCGCCAGCTGATCCACGCAAGCGCGCCACAAACTTTGCCCAGCGTCGAACGCAGGCAGGTCGGCACTGAATGGGAGTATTCCCTCGGTCATGAAATCTTGAAAATCTGTGGATAGGTGAAAAAAACAAAGGCCTTGAAGAAGGCTTATCAAAAGCTTATCCACATTTGTGAAAATGAACAAGCAGGCGCATGTTAACGCGTGTCGGGCGGGATCCGACTCGGTACTTTCACCAAGCACTTGCCCAAGCAGCCAAATTAAGCGATAATGGAAGGCTGCCCTCAGTTTTTTGGGCAAATTTACCCGAAAACGGCATCGGTTCAGCGTACAGAGGCTGACGACGCACCGAATGGATAGGAATTCAAAATGAAACGCACATACCAACCCTCGAAAATCCGCCGCGCCCGCACCCATGGCTTCCTGGTTCGCATGAAGACCCGTGGTGGCCGCGCCGTGATCAATGCGCGCCGTGCAAAGGGCCGCAAGCGCCTGGCTGTCTAATTTGGCTCGGGCGGGCGCCGTTCTCGACGTGCAACGGCTCAAAACCCGACCGCAGTTCCAAGCCGCACTGGCGGGCCCTCTGGGGGTTCGCACCGCGCACTTTGCGCTCCACAGTTGTGAGCTTGCTCTCGTATACCCCCCAAAGATTTCGGACGCCATGCCGGGCGAAGCTTCAACAGAGCCTGCGCTGAAAGAAGGCGCTTTGGGAGCGATGGTGCCCAAGCGATGGGCCAAGCGCGCGGTCACCCGCAACGCCATCAAACGCCAAATTTATGCTGTGAGTGCCCAATTCGCATCTCAGCTGCGCCCCCGAGGCCATGTGGTGCGGCTGCGCGCGGGCTTTGACCGCAAAGAATTCATCAGCGCGAGCTCCGAACAACTTAAATCTGCGGTGCGCGCCGAACTGATCGATTTGTTCACGCGCGCCAGTGCGCATCCCCAATTGCGCGCCTGACCATGATGCGATTTTTATTGCTTCGTCTGGTGCGCGGCTACCGCTTGCTGTTAAGCCCCTGGCTGGGCTCGGCGTGTCGTTTTGAGCCCACGTGCTCTGTGTATGCTCTGGGTGCTTTGGAACAACATGGCGCCGCTGCTGGAAGCTACCTGGTGCTGTGCCGCTTGGCGCGTTGCCAACCTTGGTGCGCCGGTGGCCACGACCCGGTTCCCACTGAAAAACCCCGGCTGTTTAGCCGTCTGACTTCTCCCTCTTGCGAAAAGAAACCTTCATGAACGATATTCGCCGCACCATTTTGTGGGTGATCTTTGGCTTTTCCATGGTCCTCCTGTGGGACCAATGGCAGATTTACAACGGCCACAAAGCCACTTTTTTCCAGGGCCAACCGGTCAAAACAGAAGCGGCCGCACCTGCTGGCGCCAAAACTACCGCGTCAGACGCCAGCGTTCCAGGTTCTGTGCCGGTTGCGCAGGCGTCGCTGCCTGGCGCAGTCCCCGCTGCTGCCGAGGGCGCTACGGTAGCACCTGCGGGCGAGCGCTTCACGGTGCACAGCGATGTCTTGAACCTGCACTTTGACACGCAGGGCGGCACGCTGGTTGGATCTGAATTCTTGAAATACGGCGACATTTCTGACCACAGCAAGCCGGTCACCCTGCTTGACGACAGCAAAGAGCGCGTCTACCTGGCCGAGTCGGGCGTGGTTTCGGGCGCCGTACCTGGCGCGTTTCCGACCCACAAAACACCCATGACGGTGACAGGTGAGCGCGAACTCAAAGACGGCACAGACAGCCTGCAAATCCGTTTTGAGTCGCCCGATGTCGGCGGCATCAAGCTGGTCAAGACCTACACCGTCAAGCGCGGCTCGTACGCCGTGGCAGTCAGCCATGCGCTGACCAACACGACTGCCGCGCCCATCGCTCCTCAGCTCTATTTGCAACTGGTGCGTGATGGCAACAAACCTGTGGGCGAGTCCTCTTTCTATTCCACATTCACCGGCCCGGCGGTCTATACAGACGCTAAAAAATACCAAAAAGTCGAGTTCGCCAAGATCAAAAAAGGCGGCGCTGACTATGAAAAACAGGCCAACAACGGCTATGTGGCCATGGTGCAGCATTACTTCGCCAGTGCCTGGATCTTGCCTGAAGGCATGAACCGCAGCATTTCGCTCGATGCGCTGGAGCTGAACAAAGGCGTCCCCGATTGCTGTTACCGCGCGGCCATGGTGGCACCTTTGGAAGCCATTGCGCCGGGTGCGACCCGCACCGTGGAAACCACGTTCTTTGTCGGCCCCCAGGAAGAAAAGATGCTGGAAGCATTGGCCCCCGGTTTGGAGTTGGTCAAAGACTACGGCTGGCTCACGATTCTGGCCAAGCCTTTGTATTTCCTGCTGGATTTTCTGCACAGCGTGATTCAAAACTGGGGCTGGTCCATTGTGGCCCTGGTGCTCTTGCTCAAAATCGCCTTTTACTGGCTCAATGCCAAGGCCTACTCCAGCATGGCCAAGATGAAAGCGGTCAACCCCAAGATCACCGAGATGCGCGAGCGCCTCAAAGACAATCCGCAGCAAATGCAGCAGGAGATGATGCGCATTTACCGCGAGGAAAAAGTCAACCCCATGGGCGGCTGCTTCCCGATCATGATTCAGATCCCTGTGTTCATTGCGCTGTACTGGGTGCTGTTGTCCAGCGTAGAAATGCGCAACGCGCCTTGGATGGGTTGGATCCATGACCTGTCGGCACCGGACCCTTACTACATCCTGCCGCTGATCATGACCATGACCACGCTGCTGCAAACCGCGCTCAACCCCGCGCCACCGGACCCCATGCAGGCCAAAATGATGTGGTTCATGCCACTGGCTTTCAGCGTGATGTTCTTCTTTTTCCCGTCCGGCCTGGTGGTCTACTGGATTACGAACAATATTTTGTCGATTGCGCAGCAGTGGCTGATCAACACCCGCATGGGCGTGCCGCCGCAGTTCAACCTTCCCTCATTCAAGTAATCCCGGCCACACCGGGGGCCGCGCAGCCATGCTCAGCCGCCACCACGATCCCATCATCGCCATCGCCACAGCCCCTGGCCGGGGGGCTGTGGGCATCGTACGCCTCAGTGGAAAGAACCTGAGGTCTTTTGCATATACCTGGCTCGGACGTGATCTCACGCCGCGTGAGGCCACCTACCTGCCCTTTCCCGATACGTCCGGCGCGCCCATCGACCAAGGTCTGGCGCTGTATTTCCCGGCGCCCCACTCCTTTACTGGCGAAGACGTGTTGGAGCTTCAAGCCCATGGTGGCCCCGTAGTGCTCCAACTGCTGGTGGCACGCTGCATGGCATTGGCAAACGAGCTGCATTTGGCAGACGCACAGCCATTGCTTGCGGGTCTGCGCTTGGCACAGCCCGGCGAGTTCAGCGAGCGGGCCTTCTTGAATGACAAGATCGATCTGGCCCAGGCAGAGGCTATTGCCGACCTGATCGATGCCAGCACGGAGGCCGCGGCACGCAGTGCCACCGCCTCGCTGTCGGGCGCGTTTTCCAAACAAGTCCATGGTCTGCGCGAAGCGCTGGTGCGCCTGCGCATGCTCGTAGAAGCCACGCTGGACTTTCCGGAAGAGGAGATCGACTTTCTTCAGCGCGCAGACGCCCAAGGGCAGCTCGAGCGCCTGCAGTCCGCTCTGCAGACGCTGCAACAACAGGCTACGCAAGGCGCTTTGCTGCGGGAGGGCATTCAGGTCGTAATCGCTGGCCAGCCCAATGCAGGCAAGTCCTCATTGCTCAATGCGCTGGCCGGGGCAGAGCTGGCCATCGTCACGCCGATTGCCGGCACCACCCGCGACAAGGTAGAGCAAACGATCCAAATCCAAGGCGTGCCCGTGCATGTGGTGGACACCGCCGGGCTGCGCGAAGGGCAGGACGCCGTAGAAAAAATCGGCATCGCCCGCGCCTGGGATGCGATTGAAGCGGCGGACGCTGTGCTGTTTTTGCATGACCTGACACGCTGTGATCAAGCCGATTACGCAGCCGACGACGCGCTGATCGCCGCCACGCTGACTGAAAAACTGGGGCGCCAAGTGCCGGTGATTGACATCTGGAACAAAGCGGACGCGGTGGGTGAGGGTGCATCTTCAACAAACGGCATTCGTTTGTCAGCCAAAACCGGGGCGGGCTTGGATGCACTTCGCACTGCGCTGCTGCAAGCCGCAGGTTGGCAAGCGCCTGCTGGCGGCATGTTCATGGCTCGCGAGCGCCATGTGCAGGCGCTGCGTCAGGTGGACACCCATTTGCTGCATGCCGCTACGCATTTGGCCCAAAGCGCCCAGGCCTTGGACTTGCTCGCAGAAGAGCTGCGATTGGCACAAAACGCGCTCAACGAAATCACCGGCGCCTTCAGCTCGGACGATTTGCTGGGTGTGATTTTTTCCAGTTTCTGCATCGGCAAGTAGCGCGCCGGGCGGTCTATAAAATGCTCCGATGACCGCCGCACCCACTGCCTTGTCCCCATCCGCCGCTGCGCGTGCTGTGGCACTGGCCCACGCCACCTTCGACATCGAGGCGGCAGCGGTTCTGGGACTCAAGGTTCGTTTGAACGACGCCTTTGCACAAACCGTGTCACTGGTGCTGGGCATCCAGGGTCGCGTGGTGGTGATGGGCATGGGCAAAAGCGGCCACGTGGGCCGCAAAATCGCTGCCACATTGGCTTCGACCGGAACCCCGGCCATGTTTGTGCACCCGGCTGAAGCCAGCCATGGCGACCTGGGCATGGTGACGGCACAGGACTTGGTGCTGATGATTTCCTACAGCGGGGAAGCGCAAGAAATCAGCGCCATCTTGCCGGTGCTCAAGCGCCTGGGGGTGCCACTGGTGGCCATGACCAGCAACCCTGCGTCCAGCATGGCGCAGCACGCCACGCTCTGGCTGAACACGGCAGTAGACAAAGAAGCCTGCCCCTTGAATTTGGCGCCTACCGCCAGCACCACCGCCCAGCTGGCGATGGGCGACGCATTGGCCGTTGCATTGCTGGACGCACGTGGCTTCAAGGCCGAGGACTTTGCACGCTCCCACCCCGGCGGCGCCCTGGGGCGCAAACTTCTAACCCATGTGAGCGATGTGATGCGCAGCGGCGACGCGGTGCCGCGCGTGGCGCCCTCGGCCAGCTTCAGCGACCTGATGCGTGAAATGAGCGCCAAGGGCTTGGGTGCCACCGCCGTGGTGGACGCCCAAGGCGCCGTGCTGGGCATCTTTACCGACGGGGATTTGCGCCGCTGGGTGGAGCGCGGTGTCGATTTGCGCGCCATGACTGCCCACGACGTGATGCACGCCAACCCGGCCACCATCGCCGCTGACGCTCTGGCGGTAGACGCCGTAGATTTGATGGAGCGGCGCAAAATTACCAGCGTGCTGGTGCTGGACGCCCAAGGAAAACTTTGTGGCGCGGTCAATACCAATGACCTGATGCGGGCGAAGGTGATCTGATGAGCAGCCAACCGCTCTACACCCCCGATCTCTTGGAACGTGCCAAGCAGGTCAAAGTGGTTTTTTTGGATGTGGACGGCGTGTTGACCGACGGCGGCTTGTTCTATTCCGAGGCCGGCGAGACGCTCAAGCGCTTCAACACCCTGGATGGCCACGGCCTCAAGATGCTGCAAAAAGCGGGCATCACGCCGGTCGTGATTACGGGGCGTGACTCCGCGCCGTTGCGCGAGCGACTGCGGGCCCTGGGCATTACCCATGCCCATTTCGGTACCGAGGACAAGCGCCCCGCCGCTGAGGTAACGCTGGCAAACCTGGGATTGGACTGGAGCCAAAGCGCCGCCATGGGTGACGACTGGCCCGATCTGCCCATGATGCGGCATGCCGCCCTGGCCTGCGCACCGGCCAATGCCCACGCTGAAGTATTGGCACGCGCCCACTTTGTAACGCCGCACTCGGGCGGGCACGGCGCCGTACGCGACTTGTGCGATTTGCTACTGAGCGGCAGCGGCCACTACCAGGCAATGCTTGCCTCTTATACCGAGTGAAGGCGCTGCTTGGCGCGCTGTGGGAGCGCTTTCTCCTGGCCCTGCCGATGGCATTGATGCTGGCGCTGGCGCTGGGCAGCTACTGGCTGGTGCGGACCACGCCGCCACGTTCGGACGAGACGCCCGCCGCAACTGCAAACCACACACCGGACTACTTCATGGACAAATTTTCCATGAAAAACTTTGACGCCCAGGGCAGATTGCACGCAGAAATCAGTGGAGCCGCCGCGCGCCATTTCGCGGATACGGGCTGGATTGAGATTGATGCCATTTCGCTGCGCTCCGTCGACAACAGGGGCCGGTTGCGCCAAGCCACTGCCAAGCAGGGGTTAACCAATGAAGAGGCGAGCGAAGTGCAATTGATGGGGCAAGCCCGAATCGTGCGCGAGGCACAAGGCGCGCCAGGGCTTCTAAAAAACCCTGAACTCGAATTTAACGGAGAGTTTTTAGACTTCTTCATCAAGGACGAGACCGTCAAGTCCCACAAGCCCGTGGTGCTGCGCCACGGCAGCCAGCAGTTCAGTGCCGACACCCTGCACTTTGACAATGTGGCTCAAGTACTCACGCTCACTGGGAGGGTGCACGCAACGTTCGTTCCCAACGCCCAAAACAAGCCATAAAAAAAGGGTCCCGAAGGACCCTGATTGTTGCGTTGGCACAAGGCCAACGCTACTGGGAGTTGGCTTAGTAGCCGCCGCCGCCGGAACGGCCACCGCCGTAACCACCGCCGCCGCCGCCACCGGAACGGCCACCACCAGCGCCGCCGCCGTAGCCGCCACCGCCGCCAGCACCACCACCGTAGCCACCGCCACCGGAACGGCCGCCACCAGCGCCGCCGCCATAGCCGCCGCCACCACCGAAGCCGCCACCGGTACGGGGAGGACGTGGCTCCATGGGACGGGCTTCGTTCACCACGAGACCGCGGCCACCGAATTGTTGGCCGTTCATGCCATTGATAGCTGCTTGCGCTTCAGCGTCACTGCCCATTTCCACAAAGCCGAAGCCTTTGGAGCGGCCAGTGTCACGTTCCATCATGACTTTTGCGCTGGAGACGGAGCCGTGTGCTGCAAAAGCTTGTTGCAGATCTTCGTCACGGAAAGAATAAGGCAGGTTGCCTACGTAAAGTTTGTTGCCCATGAAAGGACTCCTCAAAATAACTCAAAACGCGATGGAGTCCAAAACCGCAATCAACAAACCAATAAAGACTTAGAGCAGACGCGAAACTGACCA
>CAIYRQ010000055.1 GCA_903928635.1 uncultured beta proteobacterium
CCATTTGCAGAGAAGTTTCATAGGTTTTCAAGCATAGCGCCGGCCTTGGACGCGGCGGGCAAATAAGGCCTGCTTGTGCCCTGGTATTGAGGCAGATCAGTCTTGCGCTGCGGCAGCCGGGGCTTGGTGCCACCGCCCTGCGAGCAGTACCCCGGCGACGCACACGACGTAAATGCCCCAGTGCATCATTTGCTGCGTCTGCGTCAGACCGGCTTTGCTGTCTCCCACATAGGCCATCAACAAAGGCTCCGTCACCAGCATGTGTGCTGCAGTAAAGGCCAAGACCGCTGCGCCCAGGGTGATGATGACCGGAAAGCGCTCCACCAGCTTCAGCACGACGCCGCTGCCCAGGACCACAATCGGCACGCTCAGCAGCAGGCCGATGATCACGAGGTCAAACGCGCCATGCGCAGCACCTGCCACACCCAGCACGTTGTCGATGCCCATGAGTGCGTCGGCCACGATGATGGTTTTCATGGCGCCCCAGAACGTGGTGGCGCCGTCGCCATGCTCGTCCTCACTGCCTTGGTCGACCAGCAATTGGTAAGCGATCCACAACAGGCCGATGCCGCCGACCAGCATCAGGCCGGGAATCTTGAGTAGCCAGACTACGCCTACGGTCATGGCGGAGCGCACCACGATCGCGCCTACAGTGCCCCACGCAATGGCCCGTGTTTTGACGGAAACAGGCAAGTTGCGGGCGGCCAAGGCAATCAGAATGGCGTTGTCCCCGGCCAGCACCAGGTCGATCAGCACAATCGACAGCAGCGCCGACCACCATGGGGGGGAAAACATGTCCATGCGCAGGTATCTTTCAGTGAGTAGGGTGTAAAAAAGCGGCAATGGTAGCCATTGCGCGCTTGCCCTTTGCAAAATAAGGGGGTTACCCATGGGTTGACGCCATGGTCTGGCACCCCGCTATCATCGCGCCTCTTCATCAAGGTCCCCATGGCAGGCATTCACATCACCGACATCGAGTCGGCCATCAACTACTGGCGTGCCAAAGAGCCGTCGCCCGATGGCGTGGCGCTGCCTGCGGCCACCCGCGCTTTGGCCGAGGTCTATGCCCTGATGGTCTATTGCCGTGAATCTGAGGCCGACGAGGCCAGCATGCCAGCCAAAGCCCATGCGGCCTGGCTGGACTGGTATGCCAGCACGCCGGACACGCCCTGCATTGCCATTTGCTCTACCAGCCAAGGTGACGAAGAGTGCAAAGGCTGCGGCCGCAGTTTTTGGGAAGTGCAGCATTGGCCGCAAATGTCTCCTGCCGAAAAGCGCGGTACGTGGCGGCGCATCACACTCGAGTCCCACGCCTGGCGCTTCAACAAATATGCTGAGCGTGCCGCCGAAGGTCCGCAAACCGAGGTGCTTTGATGGCTGCGCACCGCTGGAAACCCAGTACCACTGTAGCTGCCGTAGTAGAGCACCAAGGCAAATTCTTGTTGGTCGAAGAACACACGCCCGAAGGCCTGCGCCTGAACAACCCTGCCGGCCATTTGGACCCTGGTGAATCACCGCAAGACGCTTGCGCGCGCGAAACGCTGGAAGAAACGGCGTACGCTTTCACGCCTACTGCGCTGGTCGGCATTTACCTCTCGCGGTTTGAGCGCGCCCCCAGTGCGGCTCGGCCCAAGGGCGAAGACATCACCTTTTTGCGCTTTGCCTATTGCGGGCAGCTCGGCGCATTGCAGGCTGGGCGCCGCTTGGACTACGGCATCGTGCGTACCCTGTGGCTCACGGCCGATGAGATTCGCGCCAGCCACGCCCTGCACCGCAGCCCGCTGGTGGTGCAAAGCATGGAAGACTATTTGGCGGGCAAGCGTTACCCCCTGGAACTGGTGACCACCGACGCGAGCATTTACCGGGGTCGCTGACCGCCGGTGCGTCCCGCCACAGGCCCCACGGCCTAAAATCGAGCGCATGAACCACAGTGCCGCACCCTCCGGAAAAAAGCAACGCATCGTGGTGGGCTTGAGCGGCGGCGTGGACTCGGCGGTCACGGCCTATTTGCTCAAACAGCAAGGCCACGAGGTGGTGGGTATCTTCATGAAAAACTGGGAGGACGACGACCGCCCTGCCGACGCCGACAACCCCAACTCCGACCCCGGTTACTGCACGTCCAACATTGATTTTGTGGACGCTGCGGCAGTGGCCGATGTGCTGGGCATAGAGATCGAGCACGTCAACTTTGCGGCCGATTACAAAGACCGCGTGTTTGCCGAGTTTGTGCGCGAATACCAGGCGGGGCGCACGCCCAACCCCGACATCTTGTGCAACGCCGAAATCAAGTTCAAAGCCTTTTTGGACCATGCCTTGCGCCTGGGCGCGGAAAAAATCGCCACCGGCCATTACGCCCGCGTTCGGCTGAATGCGGCCACTGGCCTGCACGAGCTGCTCAAAGGGCTGGACCCGGCCAAAGACCAAAGTTACTTTTTGCACCGCTTGAACCAGGCGCAGTTGTCCAAGACCTTGTTCCCGGTGGGTGAGCTGCACAAGACCGAGGTGCGCCGCATTGCCGATGAGATCGGCCTGCCCAATGCCAAGAAAAAAGACTCGACTGGCATTTGCTTTATCGGCGAGCGACCCTTCCGCGAGTTTTTGAACCGCTACATCGCCATGGAGCCCGGCCCCATCAAGAATCCCAAGGGCCAAACCATCGGCCAGCATGTGGGTCTGTCCTTCTACACCCTGGGACAGCGGCAGGGCTTGGGCATTGGCGGCCTCAAAGCGCGCGGGGCGCAAAAGGGCGGCGGTGAGCACGCACCCTGGTTCGTGGCGCGCAAGGACCTGCAGACCAACACCTTGTGGGTAGTGCAAGGGCATGACCATCCGTGGCTGCTGTCGCACACGCTGAGCGCTTTGGACGCCAGCTGGGTGGCCGG
>CAIYRQ010000056.1 GCA_903928635.1 uncultured beta proteobacterium
CAGCGTCTGGACCTCGGACCTGCAAACCGCCCACCGCATGAGCGCCGCGCTGCAAGCCGGTGTGATTTGGGTGAACTGCTTTGGCGACGGCGACATGACCCAGCCCTTTGGCGGCTACAAACAAAGCGGCAATTCACGCGATAAACACAAAGGCAGTCTGCTTTCCTACCTGCAGACAAAATCCACCTGGATTCACCTGGCCTGATGACCACCTTCATTTTTCGGGAACACACCATGACGATGACACATTGCAACTTTTACATTGACGGCGCTTGGGTAGAGCCGGTTGGCGCGCACACCGTGCACCCCGTAGTCAGCCCCGGCGATGAATCGGTGGTGGGCGAGGTCATGATGGGCAGCGCCGACGATGTGAACCGCGCCGTGACCGTCGCCCGCAAGGCCTTTGACAGCTTCAGCCAAACGAGCCTGGAGCACCGCACCAAACTGCTGCAAAAACTGCTCGCGGCCTTTGAACGCCGCTACACCGAAACTGCACAGGCCCTGAGCACCGAAATGGGCGCGCCCTGGGACTGGGCCTATGACGCCCAAGCCGAGTGCGGCACCGGCCACATCAAAGCCACGCTGGAAGCGTCTAAAGACTACCCCTGGGTGAGCCGCAGTGGCCCCAATGGCGACCTGGTTTGCGAGGCGATTGGCGTGTGCGTGCTGATCACGCCGTGGAACTGGCCGCTCAACCAAATCGTCTCCAAGCTCGCGCCCGCGCTTCTGGCGGGTTGCACTGTGGTGCTCAAGCCCAGCGAGTACGCGCCGCTGTCGGCCAAGCTGGTGGCGGAGTTTGTGCACGAAGCCGGTTACCCGCCAGGCGTCTTTAACATGATTTACGGCGACGGCCCCGTGGTCGGCCCGGCACTGAGCAGCCACCCCGACGTGGACCTGGTGTCGTTCACGGGCTCCACCGCAGCAGGAATTTCGGTCGCCAAACATGCGGCTGACACGGTCAAGCGCGTGGTGCAGGAGCTGGGCGGCAAGTCCCCCAACATCGTCTTTGCCGACTCCAAGGTGGACAAGGCCGTGCGCTGGAGCGTCAACAAATGCATGAGCAATACCGGCCAAAGCTGCAACGCGCCCACCCGCTTGCTGGTGGAACGCTCGGTCTATGCCCAAGCGGTGGAATACGCCGCACAAGCGGGTGCCGCAGTCCAGGTGATTCACTCGGCTGACAAGGGCAACGGCATCGGCCCGCTGGCCTCCAAACGCCAGTTTGATACCGTGCAGCGCTACATCCAAATCGGCATCGACGAAGGTGCCCGTGTGCTGTGTGGCGGACTGGGCCGGCCTGAGGGGTTTGAGCACGGCTACTACGCCCGCCCCACGGTGTTTGCCGACGTCCACAACAAAATGCGCATCGCCCAGGAAGAAATTTTTGGCCCGGTGCTGGTGATGATTCCGTTTGACACCGAGGAAGAAGCGATTGCCATTGCCAATGACACGCCTTACGGCCTGGCCGCCTACATCCAATGCGCCGATGTGGCACGCGCAAAACGGGTAGCACGCCGCATCAAGGCAGGTACCGTGTCGATCAACGGAACGGGCCAGGACTACGCCTCGCCCTTCGGCGGTTTCAAGCAAAGCGGCAACGGTCGCGAGTGGGGCCGGTTTGGGCTGCAAGACTATCTGGAA
Source organism: uncultured beta proteobacterium (assembly GCA_903928635.1). Classification (GTDB taxonomy): domain Bacteria; phylum Pseudomonadota; class Gammaproteobacteria; order Burkholderiales; family Burkholderiaceae_C; genus Allorhodoferax. Next base: position 1,642 of record CAIYRQ010000056.1, read on the forward strand.
TACAAAGTCATCAACAGCGCCACCTGAATCGGGCGAACGCGACAAAACACCACAAGACGAGGAGACAGCATGAAAATCACCGACGTAAAAACCTTTGTCGTAGGCAACCCGCCGCCGGGCTTTGGCGGGCGCTACTTTGTGTTTTTGAAGCTCGTGACCGACGAGGGTATTGAGGGGCTGGGCGAGGTCTACAACCTGCCCTACCACCCGCATATCGTGGAGCAGATGGTTAAAGACGTGGTGGAGCGCTGCGTGATCGGCAAAGACCCGTACGACACGGAGACGATCTGGCGCAGTGTGTACGGCAGTGGTTTTATCCAACGCCCCGACATCACGACCATGGGCATATTGAGCGGCATTGAGATGGCCTGCTGGGACATTGTGGGCAAAGACGTCAACAAGCCGGTCTACAAACTGCTCGGTGGCCAGGTGCACGAAAAGCTGCGCAGCTACACCTACATCTACCCCAAAGACGGCGACAAAACCAATGTCTACGCCGATCCCATCCTGGCCGCAGAACGCGCAGCAGAGTATCTGCAAATGGGCTTTACCGCGCTCAAGTTTGACCCGGCCGGCCCCTACTCGATTTTTGACGGTCGCCAGTTGTCGCTCACCGAACTCGACCGCTCCGAAACCTTCTGCCGGTTGCTGCGCGAAGCGGTGGGCACCAAGGCCGACTTGCTGTTTGGCACCCACGGGCAAATGAGCGCGGCCGGTGCGATCCGCCTGGCGCGGCGCCTGGAAAAATACGATCCCATGTGGTTTGAGGAGCCCATTCCGCCGGACAACCAGCGCGAAATGGGCAAGGTTGCCCGCGGCACCACCATTCCCGTGGCCTGCGGCGAACGCCTAACGACCAAGTGGGAGTTTGTGCGCGTGCTCGAAGAAGGCGCTGCGGCGATTTTGCAAATGAACTTGGGCCGCGTGGGTGGCATTTTGGAGGGCAAGAAAATCGCCTCCATGGCCGAGGCCTACCATGTGCAAATTGCACCCCACCTCTATTGCGGACCGGTGGTCGGCGCTGCCAACATCCAACTGGCGACCTGCAGCCCCAATTTCTTAATTCAAGAAAGCATTCTGGACTGGAAGGGTTTCCACAGCGAGATTCTGAAAAAGCCCATCGAGTGGCAAGACGGTTACATCATCCCACCCACCGCACCCGGCCTGGGCGTGGAGCTGGACGAAGACGTGGCCCGCGCGCATCCGTACACAGGCACGGCGCTGCACCTGGACATGACGCACCACCCCATCCTGCCCTGAACCCTGCGTCAGGCAATGATGTGAATCGCCTGGTCGCTCACCGCGGCCAGCGCCGATTCGCTCACCAGCTGCGGTGCGATCTGCGCCAGCGGTAAGAGCACAAAAGCGCGCTGCTGCATGCGCGGATGCGGCACGGTCAGCGCGGAGCTGCTGATGCGGCCATCGCCATACAGCAGCACATCCAAATCCAGCGTACGGGGCGCATTGCGGTAGGGCCGTTCGCGCCCGGCGGCTTGCTCAATGGTTTGAAGTTCAGCCAGTAAAGCGGGGGCCGTTAAGGCCGTATCAACCTGCACCACCGCATTCACATAGTCCGGCCCGCTGGAGTCCACGGGTGCGCTGCCATAGAGGGCAGACGCCCGCAACAGCTCGGTCTGCGGTAGCGCTGCGATGGCGGCGATGGCGGCATGTACCGCCGCCTGCGGCTCGCCCAGGTTGGCGCCTATGCCGATGGTGGCAAGCACGCGGTCGCGCATCGGCGTGAATCCTTTTACTCGCCGCCGTTTTCGCTGCGCGGGGCAGCGTCACCACCGCCTGCACCGCCAGATCCACCGGTGCGACGACGCCGACGGCGCTTAGGACGCGGGGTTTCATCGCCACCGGCATCCGCCGGGTGCGCAGGGTCACCCGATGCAGCTCGCGGTGTGCGTGCAGCAGTGGGCGCGCCTTCCGGCGCCGGTGCACGCTGCACTTTGGGGCCGCGAGCCCGCTTTTGGGTTTCCTGGCGGACCTGGTCTACCAGGTCTTCGCGCAGCTGGTCGTCGCCGGTGCTGAATTCTTGCCACCAGTCGCCTAGGGCTTCGTCGACTTCGCCAATATCGGCGCGCAGGCGCATGAAGTCAAAGGCGGCACGGAATCGCTCTTGCTGCACCAATCCAAAGGGCGCGCTGCCCACGCGTTTTTCAAAGCGCGGCTGCATCATCCAAATCTCGCGCATGTCACCCGCCAGCTTGCCCCGGCCGGACACATCGCCAATGCGGGCGTTGAATACATCGTCAATCGCGTCTTGCAGTGCGGGGTGTGAGTGCTGGCCTTGCGCCAGACGCGCCGCCCATCCGTCACGCACGTCGGCCCACAGCACGCAGGCCAGCAAAAAGCTGGGCGCGACCGGTTTGCCTTCGCCCACGCGGCGGTCGGTGTCTTGCAGGGCGGCGTTGACAAAGGGTGAGTCCGCGCGCTCCACCACCACGTCCAGCAAGGGGTAAATGCCCTTTGCCAGACCCAGCTTGCGCAGCTGTGCAATCGACGCCAGCGCGTGGCCGGTTTGCAGCAGCTTGAGCATTTCGTCAAACAAGCGGCTTTGCGGCACATCGGCCAGCAGCGGCAGGCATTTGGCAATCGGCGCAGCCGTTTTGGGGTCGAGCTTGAAGCCCAGGGCGCTGAGCTTGGCGCCAAAACGCACGGCGCGGATGATGCGCACCGGGTCTTCGCGGTAGCGCACTGCGGCGTCGCCAATCATGCGCAGGGTGTGGTTTTTGGCGTCTTTGAGGCCCTGGTGGTAATCGACCACGATTTGCGTGGCCGGGTCGTAGTACATGGCGTTGATGGTGAAGTCGCGCCGCACTGCGTCTTCTTCCTGCGGACCCCACACGTTGTCGCGCAGCACGCGCCCGGTGGAATCGACCGCGTGCTTCATGCCAGCGAGCTCGCTTTTGCTGGTCTTCTCGTTGCCGGCCACTTGCTCGGCGGCAGCATTGTCCAAATAAGCACGGAAGGTGGAAACCTCAATCACCTCATGCTCGCGCCCGCGCCCGTAGACCACGTGCACGATGCGAAAGCGCCGCCCGATGATGAAGGCGCGGCGGAACAGGCTTTTAACCTGCTCGGGTGTGGCGTCCGTGGCCACGTCAAAGTCTTTGGGACGCAGGCCCAGCAAGAGGTCGCGCACCGCGCCGCCCACGATGTAGGCGACGAAGCCTGCATCTTGCAGGGTGCGTACGACGTTGATGGCGCGGTCGTCGACCAGGCTCACGTCAATGCCGTGGCTGCTGACGGGCACGTCAACCCGCTTGCCAAAGTTCGGTTTGCCCGCCGCTGCGGTGCCGCTGCCCGGCCGTCCGAGCAGTTTGCTGATGAATTTTTTAATCATAGGTCCTTGTGGCGCATGCGCTGTTGTGGCGCGCTTAGCCGGTGGCGCCGCTGTCGGGCGCCTGGTTGAAGAGTTCGAGTATGCGCCATCCCCGGGCTTGGGCAATGGCGCGCAGCGGATCGTCCGGGTTGGTGGCAACCGGCACGTTGGCTTTTTCCAGGAGCGGAAGGTCGTTGATCGAGTCCGAATAAAAGGTGCTGTGCACATCGGCCCAGCCCCATCCGCGCGCAGTGAGCCAGGCCTCCACGCGCTGCACTTTGCCTTCGCGAAAGCTGGGAATACCCCGCACCTCGCCGGTGAACCAGCCCGTGCCGCCGGGGCGCGTGTCGCGCTCAATGTCCACTGCCATCAGCTCGTCCGCACCCAAGGCCTGGGCGATCGGACGGGTGACAAATTCGTTGGTGGCGGTCACGACGATGATGGTGGCGCCTTCGTCTTTGTGCTGTTGCACCAACTGCAGCGCCTGGGGCTTGATAGCGGGCAGCACCACGGTGCGCATGTAGTCCGCATGCGCGGCCAAGCTCTTGGCTTCGCCCTGGCGCACAAACGCGGCGGTGGCAAAACGTGCGTACTCGTAGATATCCAGCGTGCCCGCTTTGTACTGGGCGTAAAACGCATCGTTCTGGCGGGTGAACTCCACCGGGTCGGTCCAGCCCCG
>CAIYRQ010000057.1 GCA_903928635.1 uncultured beta proteobacterium
GTCGACCAGTTGGTAGACGCCGGCCTGATTCACACCCTGCCAGATTTGTACCGCCTGGGCTTTACCGCGCTGGCCGCACTGGAGCGCATGGCCGACAAGTCCGCGCAGAACGTGGTGGATGCACTGGAAAAGTCCAAGGACACGACGCTGCCCCGGTTTCTGTTTGGTCTGGGCATCCGCCATGTGGGCGAGGCCACGGCCAAGGCGCTGGCCCGCCACTTTGGCCAGATCGATGCCATCATGGACGCCACGCTGGAGCAACTGCTGGAAGTCAACGATGTGGGTCCCACGGTAGCACAAAGCATCCGCACCTTTTTTGACCAGACCCACAACCGCGAGGTGGTGGAGCAATTACGGGCCTGCGGCATCCATTGGCCGCCCTTGGACGCCGCCAGTGATGCGCCAAAACCTCTCGCAGGTTTGACCTTTGTCATCACCGGCACTTTGCCCACGCTGGGGCGCGACGCCGCCAAAGATTTGATCGAGGCGGCCGGCGCCAAGGTGTCCGGTTCGGTCAGCAAGAAAACCAGCTATGTGCTGGCGGGGTCGGAGGCGGGCAGCAAGCTCGACCGGGCCCGCGAACTAGGTGTGGCGGTGATTGACGAGGCGGCTTTGCGCCAAATGCTGGAGGAGCGAGCATGAGCGTGCGCGAGATTTTGAAAATGGGCGACGCCCGCCTGTTGCGCACGGCGCAACCGGTCACGGAGTTTGATACCGGCGCTTTGCACCTGTTGGTCACCGACCTGCTGGACACCATGCGCGCCGCCAATGGCGCGGGTCTGGCGGCACCGCAAATCGGCGTGGACTTGCAGGTGGTGATCTTCGGCTCGCAGGCGCGCAACCCCCGCTACCCAGACCGCCCCATCGTGCCGCCCACGGTCCTGGTCAATCCAGCGATCACGCCCTTGTCAGAGGCTACCGAGGACGACTGGGAAGGCTGTCTGTCTGTACCCGGTATGCGTGGCGTGGTGCCGCGCTGGTCGCATATCCGCTACACCGGGTTCGACCAATACGGCGACCCCATCGACCGCGCCGTCGAGGGATTTCATGCGCGCGTTGTGCAACACGAGTGCGACCACCTGTGGGGCAAGCTTTACCCCATGCGTATGACGGACATGACGAAGTTCGGCTTTACCGAAGTCTTGTTTCCTGAGATTGCAGCGTCCGAGGACGACTAGGTCTCGAGCCCGCAGCAAACGCTATGCAGCCGAGCGCTGCTTCAGCGCCAACGCCACTTCCCGCACCAGAGCCGGGCCGCGGTAAATGAGCCCGGTGTAAATCTGCACCATGTTTGCACCGGCTTCCAGGTGGCCCAGGGCGTCGGCGCCGCTGAGCACACCGCCCACGCCGATGATGGGAAAGTCCGGCCCCAGCGCGGTGCGCAGTCCCCGTATCACTTTGCGGCTCATGTCGCGCACCGGTGCGCCGGACAGACCACCGGTCTCATTGGAGTAGGGCAGCCACTGCACCGCTTCGCGCGCCAGTGTGGTGTTGGTGGCAATCACGCCGTCCATGTGGTGGCGCTTCAGGGTGGCGGCGATGGCGGCAATTTGCTCCGCATCCAAGTCGGGTGCGATTTTCAAAAACAGAGGCACGTGCTTAGCCTGGCGCTGTGCGAGCTCCTGGCGGCGCTGCGCCAAAGCGCCCAGCAGGCCATCGAGTGCCTGGTCACTTTGCAGCGCGCGCAGGTTTTTGGTGTTGGGGCTGGAGATGTTGACCGTCACATAGTCGGCGTGGGGGTAAACACCATCCAGGCAGGCCAGGTAGTCGTCGGTGGCGCGCTCCATAGGCGTGGCGGCGTTTTTCCCGATGTTCAGCCCCAGCAACAGGCCCGGGCTTTGTGCGCGCCGCAGGGCGGAGCGCTGCACGTTGGCCACAAAAGCGTCCAAGCCCTGGTTGTTAAAGCCCAGGCGGTTGATCAAGGCCTGCGCATCCGGCAAACGGAACATGCGGGGCTTGGGGTTGCCGCTCTGGGCCAACGGGGTGACGGTGCCCACCTCGACAAAGCCAAAACCCATGGCACCCAAACCGTCTATGCAGCGTGCGTTTTTGTCCAGGCCCGCGGCCAGGCCTACCCGGTTAGGGAAGCGCAGACCTGCGAGCGTGACCGGGTCTTGAACCTGGGCTTGGGCGTAGAGCTTTTCCAAGACGGTGCCCTGGGTACGCGCTACCGCATTCAGCGTGAGGTCGTGGGCGGCTTCCGGGTCCATGCGGAATAAAAAGGGGCGGACCAGGCGGTAGGGCACATGAGACATCGGATAATTCCCGTTATATTTTTTTCACAATAACGCCGATTTTCCCAGATGAACACCAACACGCCCCAAACGCCTGCCCAAACCACCTCACAAAGCACGGCACTCACCCAGGATGAACTCAAAACACTGGTGGGGCAAGCGGCGCTGCAGTATGTGGTGCGCGGTGAGTTGGTTGGCGTGGGCACAGGATCCACAGTGAATAAGTTCATTGACGCCCTGGCCACCATCAAAGACCAAATTCCTGGCGCGGTGTCAAGCTCCGTGGCCAGCACCGAGCGGCTGCTGGCACTCGGCATTCCCGTGTTCGATGCCAACCAGGTGGAGCGCTTGTCGGTCTACATCGACGGCGCCGACGAAATCAACCACCAGGGTCACATGGTCAAAGGTGGGGGCGCTGCGCTCACCCGCGAAAAAATTGTGGCGGCGCTGTCCGACAAGTTTGTGTGCATTGCCGACGAGTCCAAGCTGGTGAACGTGCTGGGCGCGTTTCCCTTGCCGGTTGAAGTGATCCCCATGGCCACAGCGCGCGTCATGCGCCAGTTCGCGGCGCTGGGCGGACAGGCCATGGTGCGCCATAAAAATGGCCAGCCCCTGGTGACCGACAACGGCCAACACATTGTGGACGTTGTGGGCCTACAGATTCGCGACCCACTGGCGTTTGAAGCCGAGGTCAGCCAATGGCCCGGCGTGGTGACCGTGGGGGTGTTTGCTTTTCAGCGCGCCCAGGTGTGCTTGCTGGGTACCGCGCAGGGCGTGAAGACGCTCAACTTTTAAGCGCGCCGCTGCCCAGCATGCGCTCCACGTAGCGCGCAATCAAGTCGATTTCGAGGTTCACGCGGCTGCCACTCTGCAAACGGTGCAGTGCGGTGTTCTCCACGGTGTGTGGAATCAGGTTGATGCTGACCTCACAGCCACCGGTCACATCGGCAATGCGGTTGACCGTGAGGCTCACGCCATTGATGGTGATGGAGCCTTTGTAGGCCAGGTACTTGGCGAGCGATGCCGGTGCCAGCACGCGCAGCTCCCAGCTTTCGCCCACTTGGGCAAAGTGCGTCACCTGGCCCATGCCGTCCACATGGCCGGACACCAAATGGCCACCCAAGCGGTCGTTGGCGCGCAGGGCTTTTTCCAAATTCACGGCGCCGGTTCCATCCAGTCCCGCGGTTTTGTCCAAGGACTCTGCGGACACATCCACCGTGAATTGCGGCGGGGTGCTGTGGGCGTCAAAAGTGGTCACCGTCATGCACGCACCGTTGATGGCAATGCTGTCGCCCAGGCCGACATCGTCCAGGTAGCCTGCGGGGCATTGGATGCGCAAGCGTTTGCCGTGCGCCGCGGTGGCTCCCATGGGTGCTACGTCTGCAATGCTGCCAACGCCAGTGATGATGCCTGTGAACATAAGACTCCCAATCATTAAAAAGCGTCGTGCCCAACGACGCGCGCCAGCAGGCGCACATCGTCGCCCACCATCTCAACACTGCGAAACTGCAAACGCAAACCTTGCGATAACTCGGTGAGTGGCCCCCAGTTGGACATGCCCGCGCCCGTGCCCAACCACGTGGGTGCCTGGTAGACCAGGAATTCGTCGACCAAACCGGCGTGCAGCAAAGAGCCGTTGAGCTTGTGCCCGGCCTCTACATGCAGCTCGTTGATCTCACGCACCGCCAGATCGCGCAGCATGGCGGCCAGGTCCACTTTGGGCTTGGCGCCATCCGGGCTCACTGCGCTGGGCATGCAAACAAGGGTGGCACCACGGGCCTCCAGTGCCGCCTGCTGTGCTGCCTGCGGGTTCGCGCAATAAATCAATACCTGACGTGGGGCGGCAAACAGTGCGGCGTCCGGCGGCGTTTGCAAGTCGCTGTCCACAATCACCAGCGTAGGCTGGCGTGGCGTGTCGACCTCGCGCACATCCAGCCGCGGGTGGTCTTGCAGCACCGTGCCAATGCCAGTCAGCAGGGCACAAGCCCGGGCCCGCCAGGCGTGGCCGTCGGCGCGGGCGGCCGCGCCGGTAATCCATTGGCTTTGGCCATTGGGCAGGGCGGTAATGCCATCCAAAGAGGCCGCTGATTTGAGCCGCACCCAGGGCGTTTTGCGCACCATGCGGCTGAAAAATCCGAGGTTGAGCTCGCGTGATGCCGCCGCCCAGGCTCGCAGCGCAGAGTCGGCTTGCTCGCTGGCCACCGTGACAGTGACTCCCGCGGCACGCAGTCGTGAAAAGCCCTGGCCTGCGACCAAAGGGTTGGGGTCGGGCAGGGCGGCGACCACCTGGGTGATGTCGGCAGAGGCCAAAGCGTCGCAGCAGGGGCCGGTGCGTCCTTGATGGGCGCAGGGCTCCAGCGTGACGTAGGCGGTGGCGCCAGTGGTGGCGTGGCCTTGTTGCTGCGCGTCCCGCAGGGCCATGACTTCGGCATGCGCTTGACCGGCGGCCTGGGTGCTGCCTTGGCCGATGACCACGCCATGAGGATTGACCAATACACATCCGACACGCGGATTGGGCGAGGTGCGCCACAGGGCCGATTCGGCCAGCCGCAAGGCAGTGCTCAGGTGCGGCGTGTGCATCGCGCTTAGTTATTGACTTCGTTGACCAGGGTCTTGAACTCGTCAATGTCTTCAAAGCTGCGGTAGACGCTGGCAAAGCGCACATAGGCCACTTTGTCCAGTTTTTTGAGCTCGCGCATCACCAGCTCACCAATGCGCGTTGATGACACCTCCCGCAGGCCCAGCGACAAGAGCTTTTCTTCAATGCGTTCGATCGCGCTGTCGATTTGCTCGGTGCTGACGGGGCGTTTGCGCAAAGACAGTTTCATGGAAGCAGCCACTTTGGCACGTTCAAAGTCAATGCGGCGGCCATCTTTTTTGACAACGGCAGGCAGCGTGACGTCAGGCCGCTCGTAGGTGGTAAATCGCTTTTCGCAAGCACCGCACTGGCGCCTGCGGCGGATGAAGTCACCGTCCTCAGACACACGGGTCTCAGAGACCGGTGTTTCCGTGTGGCCGCAAAAGGGGCACTTCATCGCGCGCTTGCCTTAGCGGTAGACCGGAAAGCGCGAGGTCAGGGCATGCACCTTGGCACGCACTGCGGCGATGTTGGCCGCATCGTGCGGGTTGTCCAACACATCGGCAATCAGGTGCGCCGTGGCACGCGCCTCTTCGTCCTTGAAGCCGCGGGTGGTCATGGCCGGGGTGCCGATACGCACACCGCTGGTGACCATGGGTTTTTCCGGGTCGTTGGGAATGGCGTTTTTGTTGATCGTCATGTGGGCATCGCCTAGCACGCGCTCAGCGTCTTTGCCCGTGATGTTCTTGGAGCGCAGGTCCACCAGCATCACATGGCTTTCGGTGCCGCCGCTGACGATGCGCAGGCCGCGCTCGGTCAGGGTCTTGGCCACGATGTCGGCATTGGTCAGCACTTGCTGCTGGTAGGCCTTGAAGTCAGAGCCCAGTGCTTCTTTGAAGGCCACGGCTTTCGCGGCAATCACGTGCATCAAAGGGCCGCCTTGCAGCCCGGGAAAGATGGCACTGTTGATGGCCTTTTCGTGCTCAGCCTTCATCAGGATGATGCCGCCGCGCGGTCCGCGCAGGCTCTTGTGGGTGGTGGAGGTGACCACATCGGCGTGCGGCACCGGGTTGGGGTACAGGCCCGCCGCAATCAGACCGGCGTAGTGCGCCATGTCCACCAAAAAGATGGCACCCACGTCCTTGGCAACCTTGGCAAAGCGGGCAAAGTCGATGCGCAGGGAATAGGCGCTGGCACCGGCAATGATGAGCTTGGGTTTGGTTTCATGGGCTTTGCGCTCCATGGCATCGTAGTCAATCGCCTCCTGGGCGTTCAGGCCGTAGGACACAACGTTGAACCACTTGCCACTCATGTTCAGCGGCATGCCGTGTGTCAAGTGCCCGCCTTCGGCCAGGCTCATGCCCATGATGGTGTCGCCAGGTTTCAAAAACGCCAAAAACACGGCTTCATTGGCCGACGCGCCGCAGTGCGGCTGCACGTTGGCGGCATCGGCGCCAAAAATCTGCTTCACGCGGTCTATGGCCAGTTGTTCTGCCACATCGACGTTTTCGCAGCCGCCGTAGTAGCGCTTGCCGGGATAGCCTTCGGCATATTTGTTGGTCAGCTGGCTGCCTTGGGCTGCCATGACCGCGGGAGAGGCATAGTTCTCGCTGGCAATCAATTCAATGTGGTGCTCCTGGCGCGCGTTTTCGGCCACGATGGCGGCCCACAACTCGGGGTCGGTCTGCTCAACAAGAATGCTGCGGTCGTACATGGTGGGGTCCTGGGTAGTTGAAGAAGGGGTTTGCGCGGGTAAATATGCCTAGGCAGCCCCGCCAATCCCTGTGAATTTTAGTGCAGGGCCCTGGGGGGCCCGATGTTCGAATCGCGCCGTGAAACGGTCTGATTACGCCTTGTCGCCACTGGCCGGGCGTACGCCCGCCGTGCTGGCCGCCGGTATCGGACGGCCCGCCGCGACTGCTTGCAAACGCGCATGTTCGGCCAGCACTTTGGCGGCGTAACCACCGTCGTCTTCCATATTGGCCGCGCCCACATACAGTTTGAGCCCTTGCTCCAGCGAACCCGCGCGGGCAATGCACTCCTGCAACACCTTGACGCCCACCCGCATATTGGCCACGGGGTCGAACGCGGCGAGCTTGCCGCCAAAGCGCTCGTATTTGTCGCCGTGCACCTGGGTCATCACCTGCATCAGGCCTTGTGCACCCACCGGACTTTGGGCAAAGGGGTTGAAGCCGGATTCCACGGCGGCGACCGCCAAAATCAAGGTGGGGTCGAGCTTGGTGCGGCTGCCGGTCTCGAAAGCCTCAACCACTAGGGCACTGATAGGCTCCGGGGCGACGTTGTATTTTTTAGCCAGCCAGAAGGCCAGCGCTGCCTGCGGCTTGGACAAATCCTTAGGATTGACCGCAGTCACACGGTCCGTGGCTTTGCCAGAGACCAGACCGGAGAGCGATTCCTGGCGTTCTTGTAGCCAGCTGATCAGTTGCAATTCGCCCGCCTGGCGCATGTCGGGTTGGGTTGTCAGCATCACGCCTGCAAACATCACCGCCAAACCCAGGAGGGCGAAGCCGTTGTGCGTGACCTGAAAAAAACCGTTGACGGTGTCCCTTGCCATGGTGCTCAAGGCGGCTTGAATGCGTTTGCCTGGGGTCATGCGTATCCTTGTATGGTGTGGCGCTTGTCAGCGATGCGGTGACCTGGCTTGCAGGTGACCGTTCGGGTTGCCACGTCAGGAGCGACTCATGCTGCGCCAAGGTGTGGCGATCGGAGTGCGGGGTGGCTGGCGGGGAGAATCTCTGTAAAAACCCGCCGGAAAACAGTTAAGCGGCATTTTAGTCTCTATTTCGGGGCGAAAATAGGGGAATCATTTCTGCTTCCCCTACCAAAAGGTTCCACGTGTCGTCGACTCCTGCAAACAAAACATCCGATCTGGCGCAGCTGGACAAAATTACCGGTGGTGCTTTCACCGGCGCCACGGCTGGCGAGCGAGCCAGCCGCGTTCGGGACTGGCTGCTGACCAACCCAGGCAACGATCTGCTCTCTGAAGTTTTCAAGGAATTGAACAGCCGTGACAAAGGCGCGGCCAAATTGTTGCGCGAGCGCTTGGATGACGTCAAACGAACCAAATTGCAAGAGGGCCTTGCCGCCGAGTGGGCTGCCAAGGCCACGGCCTTGTTGGAACTTAGCAAGCTCAACATCGCAGACGCCATGGCGTGGCAACGCGACGCCGCCAAGGCGGGTGCCCCCTTGAGCAAAGAACCGCTGGCCAGCCTGAAGGTGCAAATCGCCGAGCGCGTGCGCTTGATCGAAGATTTGCAGCACCAAGCGCAGGTGCAGCGCGAAGCCGCAGTGCTGTTGGCGCAGCGGATTGAAGTGCTGTCCACCAAACCTTGGAAGGAAGCGCAAGCGGTATCCGACGCCTTGGGCGCTGACATTGCCCAGTGGCAAACACAGGCCGCCCAGTTAACCGCCCACCCCAGCTGGGCCAGCACGGATCTGAAATTTACGCCCATGCTCGAGTCCTCCCGCGCCCAGTTGGTGGTGGTGTGGGAAGCGTTTCAATTGGCCTTGCAGCAGACCGTGACCGCGTCGCAAGATGCGACGGCCGCTTTGCCTGCCGTGAGTGTGTGGGCGGAAGAGCTGCGTGCTGAGCGCGCTGCGTTGCAGCCCGCGCCCAAACCCGCCAAGGCGCCAGTGGATCCTGCCGTTCGTGAAGCTGCCAATGCAAAGGTGCGTGAGGTGCTCGCACAGCTTGAAAAAGAAACCAGTGAAGGCCACGGCAAGGCGAGTGCCGGTGCTGCCAACGCCTTGCGCCAGGCTCTTAAAGAATTCGGCAAAGTCATTGACCACAAACTGGAAAATCAAGTCCAGGCCGCTTTGGCGGCTGCCGGCGAACTGGAAGGCTGGCAGCGCTGGCGCGCCGACCAGCTGCGCGAAGAGTTGCTGATCAAAGCCGAAGGCCTGCTCAAACGCCCTGAGGGTCAGGCCATTGGTGGTCGAAAAATGCAGGACACGCTGCGCACCATGCGCGAGCAGTGGAAGCAAACCGACCAAGGCGGCGTGCCCAACCATGCCTTATGGAAGCGCTTTGATGAAGCCTGCAACGCGGCGCACAAAGTAGTAGAAGCCTGGCTGGAAAAACTCAAAGCCGAAGCCGTGGAGCATCGCAACCAGCGCCTGGCTTTGATTGCCGAACTCAATACCTGGGCTGAAGAAAATCGCACTGCGCGTGACGGCGACTGGAAAGGATTCAGCCGCATCCTGCACCAGTTTGGCGACCGTTGGCGAGATGCCGGTCACCTGGGTGAAAAAGCCTTTGCGGAGCTGCAGCCCTTGTGGAAAGCCGCGATTTCCAATGCGGCTGCGCCGCTGGAAGCTTTGCAAGCGCAAAGCCTGGAATTGCGCCGCGCCATGATTGAAGAGGCCAAAGCTTTGGGCGAGGCGCCTGTGTTGCGCATCGACGCGGTACGTGCTCTGCAGCAGCGCTGGCAGGCCCAGGCCCACCAGGTGCCGATCGACCGGCGTCAGGAGCAAAAACTGTGGGATGCATTCCGCAAACCGATTGACGATGCCTTCCAACGCAAGACCTTGGAGCGCGAGAAAGCCGAAGCCTCGCTCGGCCAGCGCGATCGGGTGGTGATGGATGCGTCCAAAGCGCTGCAAGCAGCCAACGCCTCTGGCGACGCGGGACAAATTCGCGCGGCTATGGCCGCCTTGGAGGCAGCACTGCATGGCCAGGCCCAAGCGCAGGCGCAAGTCACCGCCGCTGGAGCCCAGGAGGCTCAGGTTCAGGCCGTTGCCGATTCGGTCGCCACAGCGGGCGCTGCGTCCGTCGAAGCATCCTCCGCGGAGGCCGCGCCGATGGAAGCTGGGAGTGTTGACGCTGCGCAGAGCGATGTCCAAAACAGTGATGCAGCCCCCGCCGATGAAAGCACTGCAGTGGCGCCTGCCGCTGCGCCCGCACCTAAACCCGCACCCAAACCGGTGGTGGCAATGCGCGGAGACGACCGTCCCGGCATGAAGCGCGAGACACCCAGTGCCGACGCAGGTCGTGCCGGCAAATGGGCCGACCGCAAAGACGCAGGGCGTGGCGGCCGTGATCGCGATGCGCGTGGCGATCGGGATGCGCGTGGTGGCTGGGACGCAAGGGGCGAGCGTGGCGATGCTCGCCAGGCCGCGCCGCGCTTGGGCGACGCCGCATTTCGGGCGCAACGCGAGGCTCTGGAAAGCGCGCAATTTGCACTGCGCAAGCTCGCGGCCCAGGCCCATGGCGAGGCGCTCACCCAGTTGCTGACCGCGTGGGAGCATCGCGACGGCGCCCAGATTCCGACAGCGCAAGTGCTGGGCCAGCAGGTCAACGCCGCAACCCGCGCCCTGTGGACGAACGCCATCGGTGGCAATGTAAGTACCAAAGGTGCGACGCCAGCCCAGGCCTTGTTGCGCTTGGAAATGGCCGCTGAGATCCCCACACCGGCTGAGCATCTGGACGAACGCCGCGCCTTGCAGTTGCAGCTGCTGACCCGCCGCAATGACCCGTCGCCATCCCAAACCTGGGGCCAGGATGTAGCAGTCGTATTGGGCTCGCCCTTCGCTGCGGGTGATGCCCGACGCTTGCAAAACAGCCTGAAAGCCCTGCTCAAGCGCTAGTTTGCTCTGCGCCGCTAAGGTGCAGGGTATCAGGGTGTGTTTGCGGCTTCGACCAAAGACAGCCGGAGCGGCTCCGCGTCTGATCGGCGCAGCCGCAGAACCTCAGCGCGCGGTGGCGTAGCGCGCAAGTCCCAATCACTCAGCACCCAGCGTACATGGCCTTGTCCGAGGTCGTGCCGCGCAGGCTGGTGGGTGTGGCCATGCACCATGTGGTCGGCATAGTGAGCCTCCAGCAGCGTGCGGCAGGCCTGGGCGTCCAAGTCAATCCAAGGCGCCTGCGTGTGAACCAGCTGCTTTTTCTGCGCTTCGCTTTGTTCGCGCATGTGGCGGGCCACCGCTTGGCGTTCGGCCAAAGGCTTGTTCAAAAACTCCTTTTGCCAGGCAGGGCTGCGCACCTGGGCGCGAAACGCCTGGTAGGGCAGATCCTCCAGGCACTGGGCGTCGCCGTGTGCAAGAAGCCATCGGGCGGTACCAAACGGCAACACACAGGGTTCTTCCAGCTGGGTGGCGCCACAGGCAGTCATCAGCCGTTTCCCCATCAGGAAGTCCCGGTTACCGGCCATGATGAAAATATCCAGGCGAGCGCTCGCTGATTGCAGCTGCTGCGCAACAGAAGCCTCAAAGCCAGCAGTCATGAGCACGTCGTCGCCCACCCAGACTTCAAACAAGTCACCCAGGATAAACAGGGCTTGCGCAGGGGTGTTGGCCAGGTAGGCGGCCAGCGCCTGAAACGTTTCCGGCTCGCTGGCTTGCAAATGCAAGTCCGAAATGAAGTCCACCGTTTGCCAGTGCGGCGCGGCGGCGATCTCCATGACGGCGGCTTCTGTTAGAGCGCGACGGCTTTTGTCAGGACCACGTCTTCTTTGGGCACGTCGTCGTGAAAGCCTTTGCGACCAGTGGCCACGCTTTTGAGCTTGTCAACAACGTCGGTGCCACCTACCACTTTGCCAAATACGGCGTATCCCCAGCCTTGCGACGAGGGTGCGGTGTGGTTCAAGAAGTCGTTGTCTGCAACATTGATAAAGAACTGCGACGTCGCCGAGTGCGGGTCGCTGGTGCGGGCCATGGCCAGCGAGTACTTGACGTTCTTTAGGCCGTTGGCAGCTTCGTTTTCGATCGGCTTGGCGGTTTTCTTTTGCGCCATACCGGGTTCCATGCCGCCACCCTGGATCATGAAATCGGGAATGATTCGGTGAAAAATCGTGTTGTCGTAGTGACCACTGGCGACATAACCCAGAAAGTTTTCCACCGACAGGGGGGCTTTTTCTTGGTCCAGTTCGATGGTAATGACGCCAAAGTTGGCAATGTGAAGTTCGACTTTAGGTTGGCTCATATTATTTCAGCAGGTTAACGGAGGTGATGGTAATCGGCGTGGTCGGTACATTTTGAAAGCCGTTTTGGTTGCCGGTCGCAGTCTGGCGGATTTTGTCAACGACGTCCATGCCGCTCACGACCTTGCCAAAAACAGCGTAGCCGTAGCCGTCAGGCTGAGGCGCATTCAAACTTGCGTTGTTAGCCACGTTGATAAAAAACTGAGACGTGGCTGAGTTCGGGTTTCCGGTGCGCGCCATGGCGATGGTACCCACCTCATTTTTCAGCCCGTTGTTGGCTTCCAGTGGGATGGGGGCGCGGGTGGGCTTTTGCACCAAGGTCGGGGTAAATCCGCCGCCCTGGACCATGAAGCCGTCGATCACCCGGTGAAAAATCGTGCCGTCGTAATGCTTATCTGCTACGTACTGCAAGAAGTTCTCCACCGTTTTCGGTGCTTTTGCGGGTTGGAGCTCCACTACAAAATCGCCTTGACTGGTCTGGAATTTGACCTTGGGCGAAGCGGTTTGCGCATACATCGGCAAGCTCAGTACGATGGATACCAGCCCAAGCACGGTGCGCGCGGCCAGACGCCGGGAAAGTGTCGTTTTCGCTTGATTCATCAAATCACCCCTTCGAAAAATATCTGCCAGTCTTTTGCAGTACGTACCCAATACTGGCGCTTGTGAATGCCAGTTCGGCGCCCTGCGACCACCTCGCCAAAGGTCGTGACCATGGTTTCGGCCGAATCGGTCCACTGCAAGTAGCTCAGGTCTTTGAGTTCAATGGTACGCCCTTTGGATGCCTTGAGCTCGGCGCGGATTTGGGGCGTGTACTGTTCCAAATTTTTCCCGTAACTGGCAAAGTCGGGCGTGTAGAAAGCCAGCACCTTTCTCAAATCGCCGGCTTCCTTGGCCTCTCGCCAGGACTTGAGGGCGGACTCGAAGGGGTGGGCCTGCGCCTGCAGCTGCGCTGCGGGCTTCCAAACCAGCTGTGAGGACACAACTACAGGGGTCGCCCCGACGGTGACCTGTCGAATCAAGGCCTGGATGTCTGGGTTGGCCAATACCAAACAGCCATCGGTCGCGCGGGGCGCGCGCGAATAGTTTTGGGGCGGCGTGCCATGCAACCAGATTCCGCCGCCCGACTTTCCCCGTTTGATGTCCAAAATATTCGGGTAATTTAAGGGCATGGCGCCCGCGCCATAAAAGTCGTTGAGCGTTTTTGTGTCCAGATTGCTGGTGATGTAGTACACGCCTAAGGGAGTGCGCTGGTCACCCTCCTGGCTTTTGATGGTGCCCGCTTTGCCTACCGACACGTAGTAGTCGGCCGTGAGTTTCAAACCGGAAGGCCCGTTAGAGAACAGGTACAGGCGCGACTTGGCCGCGTCCACCGCGATGGCGGTGCGCGTCTGTGGCGAAATTTTCAGAAACTGGCTTGGCAGCGTTCCTTCGGATGGACGTTCCTTGACCGCGATGACGCGGTGCAATGACTCTTCCTTCAGCTCTGCCAGCGCATTCGCCGCAGCATTTGCCGCCGGCGCTGGCACGTCGCCCATGGCCTTGAGGGTGTGGGTTCGTGCCGCCAGCAGGTCGCCGTAGACCAATTGGGCGAGCTGGAAGTTGGGGAAGTCGCGCACCAGCTTTTCCGCCAGGTCCAAGGCCTTGCGCGGCTCTTCTTGTGCCATCAACTTGTAAATTTCGAGCAACCTTGCTTCAGCCGGTGTGCCTTGCGATGGCGTAGCTTTCGGCGAAGCAGAGGATTCCGGTGCGCGGGTGGTAGCCGCCGCGGCCTGCAATGCCACCAAGGCCACGATCGCGCCCGCCCAGCCGCGGATTGTCATGCGCCGCGTCGCCCCCGCTGCGCTCATGTGCGCGCGCCTTTCGACGCCTTAGCCACCAATGGCCTCGCGCGTTATTTTCCAGCCGTCGTTTTGCTTACTAAGTTCCAAAGTCTTGCGGCTGGAAATGGCAATGCCATTGGCGTGGTAATCCTGCCGGAACTTGGCCGTGGCTTTGGATCCATTGACCACCACTTGCAGTCCCTCTAAGCGCACCGAGATCTTCGACTTGCCCTCAATGCGGGAGCGGCGCTCGGCTTCCCAAGCGCTATGGCTGCCGCCGCTACTGGGGGTGAAGTCTTTGCTGTATGCACTGAAATAGCCTTTGAGGTCTTTGCTGGACCACGCTGCCACCCAGTTTTGCACCGCGGCTTCGGCCTCGCGCGTGGCGCCATCATTCACCGGCTTAGGTGGCACCGCGGGGCTTGGTTTAACCGTGCTCGTTGCCGCAGGCGCCGGTTCACGCGCCACAGGAGCTGGCGTGGCTGGCGCAGGCGCAGGCGGCGCAACGGCCACTGCCGGTGCAGTCGTCACGATCTTGGCCTGACTGGGCCCTGCGAGCTGACGCATCAAAGTTAGTTTGGGTGTAACTGCAGCATTGCCAGCCTCAATTTGCAAGGCTTTGCTGTATGCCGTGCTGGAGAGCTTGGCGTATACATCACCGAGGTTCTCGTGCGCTGTGGCATAGCCCTGGTGGGTGCGCAGTGCCGCTTCAAATGCGGCACGTGCTTTGTCGAGCTGGTTTTGATCGGCGTAAATGACACCCAGGTTGTTGAAAGGCTCGGGCAAGTCGGGAAAGTCTTCGGTGAGCTTGACGAAGGTTCCGATCGCGTCGACGGTCTTACCGGCGTCGCGTTGCGCCACACCTTTGAGCAATCGCATCTGCGCGTCGCGCGGCTTGCTGGACAGAAAGCGGTCCGCACGGGAAAGTGCATCGGCAAACTTGCCCTCGCGCGTGAGTTGCGCCACTTCGCTGTAGTCGTCTGCAAATGCCGTCGCCGTGACCAGCGATAACGCAAGGGCGCACAGCACCATTGCGTTGCTCCATCGGGGTTGGCGATGCTTCATAAGTGACGACAAATCTTTCTCGGTCAAGGCGCAACAAAGGGTGGCCGATATACTGCGTTGGATTGTAGCGGAGGGGCCTTTATTGCGTTTTCCCTCCGATGGTTCGGTTTGAGATATCCCCATGAGTTTGCGCATCTATAACACCCTGTCCCGCCAGATTGAGCCTTTTGTTCCCTTAGTGGCGGGCCATGTTCGTATGTATGTATGCGGTATGACGGTGTATGACGTGTGCCATCTCGGACATGCACGCTCTATGGTGGCATTTGACGTGGTGCAGCGCTGGCTCAAAGCCAGTGACCTTGCGGTCACCTATGTGCGCAATGTGACGGATATTGACGACAAGATCATCCGCCGCGCGTTAGAAAACAAGGAGACCATCGCCTCCCTCACCAACCGCATGGTCGACTTGCTGCACCGCGATGCAGATGCCCTGGGCGTGCAACGCCCCGACCATGAGCCCCGTGCTACCGCCTATGTGCCGCAAATGCTGGCGCTGGTGGAACGTTTGGAGCAGCGTGGCCTGGCCTACCGCGCGTCCAACCAAGACGTCAATTTCTCGGTACGTAAATTTGAAGGCTACGGCAAGCTCTCCGGCAAATCGCTGGACGACTTGCGCGCCGGTGAGCGCGTGGCGGTGGATGACGGCAAGCACGACCCGCTGGACTTTGTGCTGTGGAAGTCCGCCAAACCCGGCGAGCCCGACGACGCCAAATGGCCCAGCCCGTTCGGCCCCGGACGCCCCGGTTGGCATATCGAATGCTCGGCCATGGCCTGCGATCTTTTGGGCGAATCGTTTGACATTCACGGCGGTGGCGCTGACTTGCAGTTCCCGCACCACGAGAACGAAATTGCCCAAAGCGAGGGCGCCAGCGGCCAGCCTTTGGCGCGCTACTGGATGCACAACGGTTTTGTGACGCGCGACAACGAAAAAATGTCCAAAAGCCTGGGCAACTTTTTCACGATCCAAGACATCCTCGCGCGCTTTGACGCCGAGACCACGCGCTTCTTCATCGTGCGTTCGCATTACCGCAGCGCCTTGAACTACAGCGACGCCCACTTAGAAGACGCCCGCACCGCGCTCAAGCGCTTGTACACCGCACTGCAACTGGTCGCGCCTGCCGCTGTGACGGTGGACTGGACTGAGCCCTTTGCCGTACGTTTCAAAGCGGCCATGGACGAAGACTTTGGCACGCCCGAAGCGGTCGCTGTTTTGTTTGATTTGGCCAGCGAAGTCAACCGCTCTCGCTCGGCCCAGGCGGCAGGCCTGCTCAAGGCCCTGGGTGCGACCCTGGGCTTGTTGCAGGCCGATCCGCAGCAGTTTTTGCAGTCCGGCGCCACGGTGGATGCCTCGGCCATCGAGGCGCGAATTGCCCAGCGCAACGCCGCCAAAGCCGCCCGAGACTTTGCACAGGCCGACGCCATTCGCAAAGAATTGCAGACGCAGGGCATCGTGCTCAAGGACTCCCCCCAGGGCACCACCTGGGAGGTTTCAGCGCCATGAGCCCCAAAGCCCCCAAGTTGGCGGCCGTGGCCAAGCCCGATTTTTGGGACCAGGCCTGCAAGCACCTGATGAAAAAAGACCGGGTCATGAAGCGCCTGATCCCGCAGTTCGCCGACGCCGCCATCGAAAGTCGGGGCGACCCGTTTGTGACCCTGGCGCGCAGCATCGTGGGCCAGCAAATCTCGGTCAAAGCGGCGCAAACCGTGTGGGACCGCTTTGCCCAGTTGCCCAAAACCATGACGCCTGCCAATGTGTTGCGCCTTAAGGTGGACGATATGCGCGCCGCAGGCTTGAGCGCCCGCAAGGTGGAATACCTGGTGGACCTCGCGCTGCACTTTGACGACAAGCGCCTCAACATTGACACCTGGGCGGACCAGGACGACGAAGCCATCATCACCGAGCTGGTTGCCATCCGCGGCATTGGCCGCTGGACGGCCGAGATGTTTTTGATCTTCCACCTCATGCGCCCCAACGTGCTGCCGCTGGACGATGTGGGACTGATCAACGGTATCAGCCGCAATTATTTTTCGGGCGAAGCGGTGAGCCGCAGCGACGCACGCGAGGTGGCCGCCGCGTGGGCACCCTATTGCAGCGTGGCGACTTGGTATATTTGGCGCTCGCTGGACCCGGTTCCGGTCGCCTACTAGGTGGGGCTGTTGCGCCGCAGGGCGCCTACCAAACTACAGGGAGAGAGCAAATGTCCAAAAAATTATTCCTAGACTTCGAAGCACCGGTGGCGGAGCTTGAAGGAAAAATCGAAGAACTGCGCTACGTGCAAAACGAGTCCGCAGTCGATATCTCCTCTGAAATTGACCAGCTTAGCAAAAAAAGCCAGCAGCTCGTCAAAGACATCTACAGCAACCTCACGCCCTGGCAGATCACCAAGATTGCCCGCCACGCCGAGCGCCCCTACACGCTGGACTACATCAACGAAATCTTCACGCACTTTGTGGAGCTGCATGGCGACCGCCACTTTGCCGATGACCTGAGCATTGTGGGTGGCTTGGCCCGTTTCAACGGCGCACCCTGCATGGTGCTCGGCCAGCAAAAAGGCCGCGACACCAAAGAGCGCGGCCTGCGCAATTTCGGCATGAGCAAGCCCGAGGGCTACCGCAAAGCCCTGCGCCTCATGAAGCTTGCCGAGAAGTTCGGCCTGCCGGTGTTTACCTTTGTGGACACGCCCGGCGCCTATCCCGGCATTGACGCTGAAGAGCGTGGCCAGTCCGAGGCCATTGGTCGCAATATTTTTGAGATGGCGCAGCTCGAGGCGCCCATCATCACCACCATCATTGGCGAAGGCGGCTCTGGCGGCGCGTTGGCCATTTCGGTGGCGGACCAGGTGGTCATGCTCCAGTACGCCATTTATTCCGTCATCAGCCCCGAAGGCTGCGCTTCCATTCTTTGGAAGACGGCCGACAAGGCGCAAGACGCTGCAGACGCCTTGGGCATCACCGCGCTGCGCCTCAAGGCGCTGGGCCTGGTGGACAAGATCGTCAACGAGCCCGTGGGTGGCGCCCACCGCGACCACAAGCAGGCCGCTGTGTTTTTAAAGCGTGCTTTGGGCGAGGCCTACCGCCAGGTCAGCGACCTCAAAGTCAAAGAGCTGCTGGACCGTCGCTACGACCGGTTGCAGAGCTATGGCCGCTTTACCGACACCAAAGCCAACGCCAAGTAGCCGCTCCAGCGGCATGACGGCACCGTTCGACGCGGCGATTGCGCGGTTTGCCCCGCAGCTGCCCTTGGCCGTGGCCCTGAGCGGCGGCGCCGACTCCACCGCCTTGCTCGTTGCCTGTGCCGCCAAGTGGCCCGGCCAGGTGCTGGCAGTCCACGTGAACCACGGCCTGCAAGCCGCTGCGTCAGACTTTGAAACCCATTGCGTGAGCCTGTGCCAGCGCTTGGGCGTGCCCTTGGCCATTGAGCGCGTTAACGCCCACGCCCAGCCCGGCCAAAGCCCCGAAGACGCCGCCCGTATTGCCCGCTACGCCGCCCTGGACCGCTTTGCCCAGTCCGCGCACCGCCCCGCATCCATGGCCCTGGCCCAGCATGCGGACGACCAGGTGGAGACGCTGCTCATCGCCCTGAGCCGGGGCGCCGGCCTGCGCGGCCTGAGCGCCATGCCCGCGCAGTGGGTGCGCGCCGGTGTTGCGTTTTATCGGCCCCTGCTGCAAGTCACATCCGCCGACATCCGCCAGTGGCTCGCCGACCATGGCGAAACTTTTGTTGAAGACCCCAGCAACGCCGACACCGCGTTTTTGCGCAACCGCATCCGCGCTGAGCTTATGCCGGCCCTGCGCGCCGTGTTTCCGCACTATGCGCAAACCCTGCCGCGCAGTGCCACCCACGCCGCGCAAGCCCAAAGCCTGCTGGCCGAGATGGCTTTGGCCGATTGGGCCGAGGTGGCAGACGCATCGGCCAACGCGCCGCACATCCAGCGCCTGCAGGCGCTGAGCGCGGCGCGCCAAGCCAACGTTTTGCGCCACTGGCTGCAGCACCACTGCCACAGCTCGGCCAGCGCCGCGCAGCTGCAAGAGCTCCTGGCCCAAATTGACGCTTGCACCACCCGTGGGCACCAGATCCGGCTCAAGGTGGGCAGGGGCTTTGTGCAGCGCAGCAAGGACCACCTGGCTTGGTACAATCCCGCGGTTTAGCTCTGAAAAAACCGATTCAATGGCACTTATCGTTCACAAGTACGGCGGCACCTCCATGGGGTCCACCGATCGCATTCGCAATGTCGCCAAACGGGTAGCCAAATGGGCCCGTGCAGGCCACCAAATGGTCGTGGTTCCCTCCGCCATGAGCGGCGAGACCAACCGCTTGCTCGGTTTGGCCAAAGAACTCGCCCCCGAAAAATCCAACTCCGCCTACGAGCGCGAGCTCGACATGCTGGCGTCTACCGGCGAGCAAGCCTCCAGCGCCTTGTTGGCGATTGCGCTGCAAGCCGAAGGCCTGCAGTCGGTCAGCTACGCGGGCTGGCAAGTGCCTATCCGCACCGACAGCGCCTACACCAAGGCCCGCATTGAGTCCATTGACGACACCCGCGTGCGTGCCGACCTGGACGCCGGGCGCGTCGTCATCGTCACCGGCTTCCAAGGCGTGGACCCGCAGGGCAACATCACCACCTTGGGCCGGGGCGGCTCCGACACCTCGGCCGTGGCCGTGGCGGCCGCCATGAAAGCGCAAGAGTGCCTGATCTACACCGATGTGGACGGCGTCTACACCACCGACCCCCGCGTCGTGCCCGAAGCGCGCCGCCTGCAAACCGTGAGCTTTGAGGAGATGCTGGAGATGGCATCCATGGGCTCCAAGGTCTTGCAAATCCGCTCGGTGGAATTTGCCGGCAAATACCGCGTGCCGCTGCGCGTGCTGAGCAGCTTTACCCCCTGGGACATCGACATCGCCGTTGAGGCCAAATCCGGGACATTGATTACTTTTGAGGAAGACGAACACATGGAACAAGCCGTCGTATCTGGCATCGCATTCAACCGCGACGAGGCCAAAATTTCGGTGCTTGGCGTGCCCGACCGCCCCGGCATCGCTTATCAAATTCTGGGTGCAGTGGCCCAGGCCAATATTGATGTGGACGTCATCATCCAAAACCTGAGCAAAGACGGCAAAACCGACTTCAGCTTCACTGTCAACCGTGGCGACTACACCAAGGCCATCGACCTGCTTCGCGCTAACGTGCTGCCCACCCTGGGTGCCACCGATGTAGTGGGCGACACCAAGATCTGCAAAGTCTCCATCGTCGGCATCGGCATGCGCAGCCACGTGGGCATTGCCAGCAAGATGTTTGGCGTGCTGAGCGAAGAGGGCATCAACATCCAGATGATCTCCACCTCCGAGATCAAGACTTCGGTCGTCATCGACGAGAAATACATGGAACTCGCAGTGCGCGCGCTGCACAAAGCCTTTGATTTGGACCAGGCCGCCGCCTAAGCGCGCAGCCAAACCGTGACATAATCCGAGGATTGGAAACGTGACCGAGTGGCCGAAGGTGCTCCCCTGCTAAGGGAGTATGGGGTGTAGAGCCTCATCGAGGGTTCGAATCCCTCCGTTTCCGCCA
>CAIYRQ010000058.1 GCA_903928635.1 uncultured beta proteobacterium
ATCGCCTGGATTGCCGAGAACCGCGCCAGCGCGCCCGACAAGCCGTTTTTCACCTACCTCGCTTTCCAGTCGCCGCACACGCCGCACCATGCCAAGCCCGAGGATCAGGCGAAGTACCACGGTGTATACGAAGCCGGTTGGGACGCCTTGCGCCAGGCGCGCTTTGAGCGCCAGCGCGCCATGGGCCTCATCGAGCCCAACGCCGTTTTGCCCCCGCGCAACCCGGGCATCCCTGAATGGGCCAGCCTGTCGTCTGACGAACAATCACTCTACGCACGCTACATGACCTGTTATGCCGGCCTGGTGGACAACGTCGATCAGAACGTGGGGCGCTTGCTGGCTTTTCTGGAAAAAAGCGGCCAGTTGGACAACACGCTGATCATGATTACATCCGACAACGGCGCCAACTCCATCGGCGGTCCCACGGGCGTGATGAATTTGCAAGACCGCCGCCAAGGATTCCCTGAGGACGCCGCGTTGGTGCGCCGCCTGGTCGCGACCAACGCGGTCGGCGACGACGGGACCTACGCGGCCTACCCCAGCGGCTGGTCGCAGGTGTCCAACACGCCGTACCGCTTCTACAAACGCACACCCATGGCAGGCGGCATCCGTGTGCCGTTTGTCGTCCACTGGCCGCAAGGGTTGTCCGATCCAGGCGGTCTGCGATCGCAGTGGATCCACGTTACCGATGTGCTGCCCACGCTGCTTGAGCTGACCCGTATCAGCTACCCGCTGGTGCACAACGGTTACCGCACCCGCACGATGGACGGCAAGAGTTTTGTCGCATCGTTGCGCCAGGCCAATACCCCTGCCCAACGCCAGCGCCAGTACTACGAGCTGCAAGGCAATCGCGGCTATATCAGCGGTGAATGGAAAATCGTGTCATTGCAGCCACCGCTGCAGGCGCTGGATCTGAACAACTGGATGCTGTTCAACATCGCCAACGATCCGACCGAGGTACAGAATTTGGCCGCCAGCCAGCCCGACGTACTCGCGCGCCTGATCGCCGAATTCGAGCTTGAGGCCACTGCGAATTACGTTTACCCCATCGACAACCGTGACGACCGGCGCGCTATCACGATGCCACCGCATGAGCTTGCGCAAGCCTTGGTGCCACGCGACTTTTACCGTGAGAGCGAAGCTATCCCGGGTGTCACCGTTTCGCCCATGATCGCCGACCGGGATTTCGTCTTGCGTGCCCAGTTCGACTGGCACCTTGGCGACGAGGGCGTCATCGTGGCACTGGGTGATCACTTCAGTGGCATGGTGGCCTTTGTCATGGATGGTGCGTTGCACTTCACTTACCAGCTCTGGTACCGGTCGATCGAGCTCGCACCCATTGCCCTGTCCGTCGGCGCACAGGATTTCGTGCTTACTTACAAGGCCCTTGGCGACCGCAAGGGCCAAGGACACATCACTTTGAATGGCGAGGTCGTTGTCGCTGAGGCTGATCTCTCACCTACTTTGGTGCGTTTGCCCTCGGGTGGCCTGAGCGTGGGTATCAACAAACGCCGCGCCATCAGTGAACGCTATGCCGACCGCGGTGCATTCCGCTACAGCGGTCGCATCGACCGGGTCCGCATCGAGCCCGGTGCCCAGCCAGCCGACTCGCCTATGGTGCTCGACGAGGCTGCGGTGCAGGCCCGTCTGCGCGCTGCCGCTTCGAAGGCAGATTCATAGCGTTCAGCTGCCATTCACCTCGGTTGCGGATCGAGGCAGCTCAAATCCACTGCATGCCCCGGGCGACGCTCAAGAGTCCCACACCGCAGGTCAGCGCAACGCTCACACGCCGCGCGGCGTGGCCGCCGTAGTGCGCAAAGAGCCGGTTGCCCAGCGTGTCGCCCAGCAGCACCACAGCAAAGCCAGGGCAAAAAGCAGCAGAACGTGCGGGGTGATATGGCCGCCAAACCAGTAGGTACAGGCCGCCAGCAGGCACACGGTTAACAAACCGAGCGCCAGTGTGGCGCGCGCCTGCCCCATGTCCGTTGCGGTCAGCACAAAGAGCAAGACGACGGGTGGCCCGGCAATGCCTACCGCTCCACCGAGTACGCCTGACGCCAGCCCTGCCATTGCCAGTGCAGGCAGCGTTAATGCGCGGGCGCGGGGCGTGGTCAGCAACATGACCGCCGACAGGGTCAGCACCAGAAAGCCCATGCCCAGACGCAGGCCCGCCTCACCAACCACGGTGTGCAGCCAATAGCCAACGGGCGTCCCCACCAGCCCGGAGAAAAACAAGGGGAGAAAAATCCGCCCCGAAATCTGTCCGCGCATTCCCGGCACATTCTTCAGGGTGGCAACCAGCGCCAGCAATATGTTGAGTACCACCGCCTCGCCAGGCGGAAACACCAAACTCAGCATCGGAACCGCGATGATGGAGAAGGCCCATCCCGTCATGGCTCGAATGACGGAGGCAAGCAGTACGGAAGACCCCAGCCACGCCAAGGCCTCAGCCGTACCGTCGGGCGTCATGGTGGCGTCAGTTCGGCTCGAGCTTCAAGTCTTTGGCGACTTCGCTCATCCACGCCACGTCTGAGGCGATCTGCTGGCGGAATTCCTCAGGGTTTTTGCTGGATTTGAGCGCCATGCCAAAGGGCACGAGTTTTTCGGCCACGGGGGCAGAGATGGAAGCCGCTGCGAGTTCACGTTGCAGGCGCTGCACAATGGCCGGTGGTGTGTCGGGATGCACTGCGAAACCAGACCAAATGCGCAAGGGTGAAACATTCACGCCCGCTTCGACGATGGTGGGCACATCAGGAAACTCTTTGAGTCGCGCTTGGTCCAATACTGCCAGCACTTTGACTTGTCCTTTGGGTGCGTACTGCATGCCGAAGATGGCTGGAGCCACGGTGAAATCCACTTCGCCGCCCATAACGGCTTTCACCATGTCGGGCCCACCCTTGTAGGGCACATTGACACCTGTGAAGCCGGCTACTTTTTCCATTTGCGCAATCTTCAGGTGCTCAATAGCACCTTGCCCGGGTGTGGCGTAGTTCAGCTTGCCAGGGTTGGCGCGGCCGAAGGCCACCAGGTCTTTCATGGTTTTGTACGGTGACTGGGGTCCAACCAACAACACCATGGGCGTGTCCCCGGCGATGGTGAGTGGAAGCAGTTGCTTGTTGATGTCGAATTTCTTCTGCACCACCTGCACGCCCACCATGCCTTGGTTCAGTTGAATCACCGTATAGCCATCCGCCGGGGCAGACAACACGGCCTGCATTCCCAGCATGAACATGCCACCGGGTTTGTTGTCCACAATGATCGGTTGTTTGATCGACTTCTCCAGCTCCACGGCCATGGTTCGCACCCCCACGTCGGCTGCACCACCCGCTGGCAAGGGGATGATGATCTTGATGGGGCGGTTTGGGTAGTCGGTTTGTGCAATCGCCGGTAGGGCAGCGCCGATCAGTGATGCTGCAGCGAGCCCCAGTGCCAGGCGACGACGGGTGAATGGGTTTGTCATAGTGAATCCTTTTGAAATGGTTGTTGACGTGTCTGTTGGGCTCTAGGCCTTAGCACCGTGTGTCCAGCGTCCGGGTCGGGCATTGGTAATCTGTCCGTTCTGGATGACGGTTTCTCCAGACACCAGCGTGGCCACATAGCCCATGGCCTTCTGAATCATCCGGCGGCCACCCATGGGCAGGTCGCGCACGATCTCAGGCATGGGCAGCGCCAGCTTGTCAAAGTCGATGAGGTTGATGTCGGCCTTCATACCCACGGAAATCACGCCCCGGTCGCTCAAGCCCATGTGCGCTGCGTTGCGCTGCGTGAGCATTTGCACCACCTGGGGCAACGGAATCTTTTCGCCGCGGGTGCGCTGCAAGCCCCAGTGCGCGAGCATGGTGGTCGAAATGCTGGCGTCACAGATGGTGCCTACATGGGCGCCTGCATCCCCCAGTGAGCACAGCACATGGGGGTGCATCATCATTTCGCGGACCCGGTCCAGCGATCCATTGAGGTAGTTGTGGATCGGGAAATACACCAGGCTGGTTCCATCGCCCTGCGCCAGGTGGTCGTACATCAGTTCGCGGGCCGAAATGCCGCGTGCCTTGGCCTGTGCACCAAAGGACAGTGCGGGCAAGGGCTCGTAGTCCATGCTGCCATCTGCGCTGGCAAGCAAGGGAAATAGATTGAACGCAATTTGTTCAAAGTGCTGAATCACGAAGTCCGCCAACGGGGGCACCGAAGAGCCCTCTACGGACAAGCTCACCGGTGCCTCTGCCAGGATGCGAGCGCGTGTCGCGGGGTCGCGCAGCTGTGCGGCGCGCTCTTTGGCCGGTAGATGCGCAATCGCCTGGTAACTCGGAAATGCAGCAAGCAGATTGAGTGTGGTGTCCAGTCCATTGAACACGCCAATTCCGCGCGGCGATGCCTGTAGCTTGACGTTGATTCCTTTGGCTGCACTGGCCAGGGAAGCATCGCCGAGCCAATGGCTTTGCTGGGGTGCGATCACGCGATCCATCCAAGTGATCGAAATCGGTCGACCCGAAATTTGCGCCATGGATTCGAACTTGGCGTATTCGCGGTCGAAGCGCGCTTTCTCTTCCTCGCGCGCACCGCGCGGGCTGGCAAAGTCGCTAATGCCTTGCAGCACTCGGTAAGGCAGGTCCTTCAAGACCGAGGCCAGTCCATTGAGCTCGACGGGAGACACTTCGAAAGACGGTGTCATCCGGCCTTGCGCAGTCCGGTGGGTTTCGGTGCTGCCAATCGCCAGACCACAGGCGCCGTCCAGCAGCGCCTGGCGTAACAAGCCCTGCATCTGCGCGATGTCATCGGCAGTGGCCGGCTCGCCACGCGCGGCACGCTCGCCCATCACATACAGGCGCAGCGTGTCGTGCGGTACCAGCGTCATGAAGTCCAGCGAGTGGGGCTGAGCGTCCAGCACACGGCCGTAGTCGGTAAAGCTTTCCCAGTTCCACTTCATGCCTTCGGACAGCGCGCTGCCTGGAATCTCTTCGACGCCTTCCATCAGGTCAATGAGAACGTCTCGATCGCCAGGACGCACCGGCGCAAAACCCACCCCGCAGTTACCCATCACCACCGTGGTCACGCCGTGGTAGATGCTGGGCGCAAAAGTCTCGTCCCACGACGCCTGGCCGTCGTAGTGGGTATGGATGTCGACAAAACCTGGCAGCACATGCAGGCCTGTTGCGTCGATCGTTCGGCGGGCCGGCTCCTCAATATTGCCTACGGCGGTGATTTTTCCGTCGCGAATACCGACATCCGCCACGAAGGGCTCGGTTCCCGTGCCGTCGATGACGGTGCCACCTTTGATCAGGGTATCCAGCATGCTCATTGCTCCTTCAAACCAAGTTTGGCAACGCGTGCCTTGTTCAGCAACAGTTCGTCGCGAATCTGCGTCATAAAGGCCGCGGGGGAAATGTTGGTTTCCAACTTTCCACCCACCTGGTTGATCATTTCCACGACACCGGCGTCAGCAACCGAGGCTTTCAGTGCGGTGACGAGCTTGTTGACCTCTGCGTCCGGCGTAGCGGCCGCGACCACCAAGCCACCCCATGGCTCGTCCTGGTATTTGGGTACCCCGGATTCGGCCATGGTCGGCACATTGGGCAACTGCGGCATGCGCACTGCGCCCGTGGTGGCCAGCGCACGCAGCTTGCCCGCTTTCATTTGTTCCACCACCGCACCGGGGGGCGCAAACACGAAGTCGATGGAACCCGTCTGAACAGCGAGCACGCCCTCGATCGAACCTTTGAAAGGCACGTGTGTGGCCTTGAGGCCACCGGGCACTTTTTCTTCCATCTGTTCCACCATCAGATGGGTGGGCGAGCCTTTGCCACCGCTTCCGAAATTGAGTTTATCGGGCGCGGCCTGCATCGCTTTGATCAGATCCGCCACCGAGTTGTAGGGCGAGTTCGCAGCCACCACCAGCACATGGGGGCTTGAGCTGACTTTGCCGATAGGTTTGAAATCATGCAGAACGTCTGTGCGGCCGGTAATTTCTTGTGCCGTGAGGATGCCAGAGTGCAGGTACAAGATGGAGCTGCCATCTGCCGGACCGGTGGCCACCGCCCGCACCGCGATCTGGCCTGACGCACCGGCCTTGTTGTCCACGATGACCGTTTTATTCAAATTCTTGGCCATGGCTTGGCCCAGTTTGCGAACAAAAACGTCTACACCGCCACCTGCGGGCAGAGGCACTACGATTTTGTAGACCTCCGGGCCGGCGTTTGTCTGGGCCATGGCCATGGGCACCATTGAGGCCAGTACCACGGCGGCGGTCAAGCCGGTCAATGCACGGCGAAGTTTGAAAGATTGCATGGATGTCTCCTTTTTGTGGTTCATGTCATTTCATCAATCGCGGTGGCGATGGATGTTTGCTTCTATGGTGTTGATGATGGAACCAGGCGCCTGGGCGCCGGGCGTGATCACCACACGGTCAATCGTTCCGCTGTAGGGAAAGGTGCGCTTGGACGCGTAACGGTGCGAGACGCGCTGGCGGCGATCCACGCCGATATCGATGCCTTCAACATGGATGCCGATGATCGTGGGCGACATGCCTGTGGCGGGAACCGCCTCCATGCCGTTGACCATCAAGCGCCCCTCGCCGCGGCGTTGACCCAGTGCGCTGTATTCGAGCACCACATCCTGAACACCTGCCACCAACGCCACCGGCGGCAGCTCGACTGGCGACATCCAGCGGTGAAACACAAAATGCAAATAGCCATCCATCACGTACAGAACCAGGCCGACAAAGGCCTCGCCGATGGCAAATATCACGCCCTCCTGGCCCTGCTGCCAGTCAAACTTGCTACGGATCGTGAAATGGCGGTCTCCCAACAAGGGTGCCACCACGGCACGTGCCACGGTGGGGGTCCCTGCAAAGAAGGTGCGCGGTTGGTTGACCGTGTCGGCCATGAAGGGTGGTATGGTCACCGCGCGTTCCAGTGCCCGGTTGTCCAGCGGATACACGTAGTTGGCGCGGGCATCGGCGTCGAAGGCCGCTGCCATACGCGCCACTATTTCCGGGTGCTGTGCAGCCAGGTCGTTTGTCTCGCAGGGGTCGGTCGCCAGGTCAAACAGCATCCAGTTGTCCAGCGTAACGATCTGCCCGCCACGTGGCTGTAACGAAGCAATCTTCCACGGGCCGTCGATGTAAGCGCGGTTCACTTCCAGCTCGTAGTGCTGTCGGTTGCGTTGCGTCGGGACCGTGCCATCCGCCAACATGGCCGCGAAGCTCACGCCATCGGGCTTGCGCGCGTCGAAGCCATGGCTGGACTGCGGGTGGGCGATGCCCAGCACATCGAGCAGTGTCGGTGTGACGTCGGTCACATGGATCCACTCACGGCGGATGGCGCCTGCATCCTTGATGCGGTCGGGCCAATGCACCACAAAGGGCACGCGGATGCCGCCGTTCAATGGCGTGCGTTTGAAGAATCGGAATGGCGTGTTTGACACCTGTGCCCACCCGGTGGGGTAGGCGGGCAGCGATTCGTCCTGACCCAGTCGGCCATCGCGCGCCATTTGCAAGGCCCGTTCGTGGTCCACCGGCTGGCCTTCGCGTTGGTCTACGTAATTGGGCGTGCCCTCCAGTCCGCCCACAGCGCTTGCTCCGTTGTCCGAGCTCAGGATGATGATGGTGTTGTCCAGCAGTCCGGCGTCCTTGAGGAAACTGACGATGCGGCCCACGTTTTGGTCTATGTTGTCCACCAGCGCGGCATACAGCTCCATGTACTTGGCAAACAGTTCCTGGCGCTCCGGCGGCAGGCTGTCCCAAGCGGGAACGCCGGGCGGTAGGGGCGCAAGCTGGTGGCGCTCGTCCAGCAAACCCATGGCCCGCTGGCGCTCAAAGCGCGCCTGGCGAAATGCATTCCAGCCCTGGTTGTAGTGGCCTTTGTATTTCGCAATGTCCTGCGGCTTGGCCTGGATGGGCATGTGTGGCGCATTGAATGCGGCATACAGAAAAAACGGGTGCTCAGGCTCGCTGGCGTAATGCTCTTTCATCCACCGGATGGCGCGGTTGGTCCAGTCGTCGGTGGCAAAGTGGTCGTCGGGATAGGCGTCCACCTCGACCGGGTTGTTGCCTTCGTAGAGGCGCTCGGGCTGAAAGTAGCTGGTCTCGGCATCCATGAAGCCGTAGAACTTGTCAAAGCCCCGCTGCAGCGGCCACGAGCTGTGGTCGCCCGCCTCGTGCACGTTGTGGCTCCAGGTGTTGTGCCACTTGCCCACCATCAGCGTGCTGTAGCCTTCGTCCCCCAAAATTTCGGCCAGGGTGGGAGCATCCGGTGCAATTTCACCCGAGTAGCCCGGGAATCCGGGGTTGGCATGCGCAATCCAGCCGCAGCCCACCGAGTGGGGGTTTTTGCCTGTCAGCAAGGCCGCACGCGCGGGCGAGCACATGGGCACCGTGGTGTAGTTGGCAAAGCGCAGTCCACCGGCTGCCAAAGCGTCAATGTTTGGCGTTGCAATCTCACTGCCATAGCAGCCTAAGTCGGAAAAACCCAGGTCGTCTAAGTAAATAACGACCACATTGGGCTTGCCGTGCACGCGCTGGCCCTTGGTTTGCGGCCACCACGGCGTGGAGTCCTTCAATAGTGGCGCCATGTGCCCTTTGAAATGTGCTCCCGGATCTCCGTTGCGGCTGTTGTTTTGGTTTGGCATGGATGGCGTTTCTGCAGAGTTTGG
>CAIYRQ010000059.1 GCA_903928635.1 uncultured beta proteobacterium
CTTGTCCAAAGACGAAGGTGGCCGCCACACGCCTTTCTTCAACAACTACCGCCCCCAGTTCTACTTCCGTACAACGGACGTGACCGGTGCGATCGAGTTGCCAGAAGGCAAAGAGATGGTGATGCCTGGTGACAACGTGTCAATCACGGTCAAGTTGATCAACCCCATTGCGATGGAAGAAGGCTTGCGCTTCGCCATTCGCGAAGGCGGTCGCACCGTCGGTGCGGGCGTGGTTGCAAAAATCATCGCGTAATTCGCAAAGTTATTAAGGAATTACCATGGCAACCAAGCAAAAAATCCGTATCCGCCTGAAGGCATTCGACTACAAGCTCATCGACCAATCGGCCGCTGAGATTGTGGAAACCGCAAAACGCACCGGCGCGATTGTCAAAGGTCCCGTGCCTTTGCCCACCCGCATGAAGCGTTTTGACATTCTGCGTTCGCCGCACGTCAACAAAACCAGCCGTGACCAGTTCGAAATCCGTACGCACCAGCGTCTGATGGACATTGTCGACCCCACCGACAAGACCGTTGATGCGCTGATGAAGCTCGACCTGCCCGCTGGCGTGGATGTGGAAATCAAACTGCAGTAAAGCAGTTCGGGTGTTTGCGGCGCAGGTCGCAAACACCCTTGAGTAGCGATTTGGCGAAAGTTTGTGCGCAAGCGCAAACCTGGCGCTATAATCGCAGGCTGTCCAAAAGTTGCCGCGTATTAAGCGCAGGTGACTTGGACGGTTTTATTAACAGTCTCTCACGCAAAAACGTTGCTGCCAATTGAAGTGGCAACGGTGAGAGTAACGGAGAAAACAATGAGTCTTAGCAATCACTTAGGGTTGCTGGGTCGCAAAGTTGGCATGATGCGCCTATTCACCGACGACGGGGACGCTGTTCCTGTGACGGTGGTAGATGTGTCAAACAACCGTGTGACGCAGGTCAAAACCCAGGCCAATGATGGCTACGTTGCCTTGCAGGTGACGTTTGGTTCTCGCAAAGCTTCGCGTATCACCAAGCCCGTGGCAGGTCACCTTGCCAAAGCAGGTGTTGAAGCCGGCGAAATCATCCAAGAATTCCGCATCACTGCCGACGTTGCAGCCCAGTACCAAGCTGGCTCTGTACTCGCTGTGTCGAATTTGTTCGCAGTGGGCCAAAAGGTGGATGTGCAAGGCACAACCATCGGTAAAGGCTACGCTGGCACGATCAAGCGCCACCACATGAGCTCGCAACGCGCGTCGCACGGTAACAGCCGTTCGCACAACGTTCCCGGCTCTATCGGTATGGCCCAAGATCCTGGTCGCGTCTTCCCAGGCAAGCGCATGACGGGTCACCTCGGTGATGACACGGTTACCACGCAAAACTTGGACGTGATCCGCGTCGACGAAGCGCGCCAATTGCTGATGATCAAGGGCGCAATCCCTGGTTCGGCTGGCGGTTTTGTCACTGTGCGTCCCGCTGTCAAAGCGAAAAACCCATCTGCTAAAGGAGCGAACTGATGCAGCTCGAACTCCTGAACGATCAAGGTCAAGCGACCGCCAAGTACGACGCGCCTGAAACGGTGTTCGGTCGTGCTTACAACGAAGACCTAGTGCACCAAGTGGTTGTGGCCTTTCAGGCCAATGCGCGCCAAGGCACGCGGGCTCAAAAAGACCGCGAGCAAGTGCACCACTCCACCAAGAAGCCTTTCAAGCAAAAGGGAACCGGTCGCGCACGTGCCGGTATGACTTCTTCGCCCCTGTGGCGCGGAGGCGGTCGTATTTTCCCGAACATGCCTGATGAAAACTTCAGCCAGAAAATCAACAAAAAGATGTACCGTGCCGGTATGGCCGCGATCCTGTCGCAGCTGGCCCGCGAAGGCCGTCTCGCGGTGGTGGACTCGTTGACGGTGGATTCGCCCAAAACCAAGCCCCTGGCGGCGAAGTTCAAGGCGATGAACTTGCAGTCCGTATTGGTGATCGCCGACGAAGTCGACGAGAACTTGTACCTGGCCTCTCGCAACCTGGTCAACATCCTGGTTGTTGAGCCCCGCTATGCGGACCCCGTGTCCCTGGTGCACTACCGCAAGGTTCTGGTCACCAAGGCTGCTATGGACAAACTCAAGGAGATGTTCGCATGAGCCACGGTCCTCAACTTTCCAAATTCGACGAAGGTCGTTTGATGCAGGTTCTGATTGCGCCTATCGTGTCTGAAAAAGCCACGATGGTTGCTGAAAAGAACAACGTCGTCACCTTCAAAGTGCTCCAGGACTCCACCAAATATGAAATCAAGGCCGCTGTGGAATTGATGTTCAAGGTTGAAGTCAAGGGCGTGTCTGTCGTCAACACCAAAGGCAAAAGCAAGCGTTTTGGCAAATCCATGGGTCGTCGCGACAACGTTCGCAAAGCCTATGTCATGCTCAAACCTGGTCAAGAGCTGAACCTCGGCGGGGAGGCTGCGTAATCATGGCTGTCATTAAAATGAAACCTACTTCTCCAGGCCGTCGTGGCGTGGTGAAGATTTCGCGTGATCACCTCTACAAGGGTGCCCCGCACGCTGCTTTGCTGGAGCCACAATTCCAGCACGCCGGCCGCAACAACAATGGTCACATCACCACCCGTCACAAGGGCGGCGGTCACAAGCACCATTACCGTGTGGTTGACTTCCGTCGTTTGAAGGATGGCATTCCTGCAAAAGTCGAGCGTATTGAATACGATCCCAACCGTTCCGCGCATATTGCGTTGTTGTGCTACGCCGACGGCGAGCGCACCTACATCATTGCGCCGCGCGGCTTGGAAGTTGGCGCATCGGTGATGAGTGGCTCTGAAGCCCCTATCCGTGTCGGCAACACCTTGCCTGTGCGCAACATCCCCGTGGGTTCCATCATCCACTGCGTGGAGTTGCAAGTCGGCAAGGGCGCGCAGATCATTCGCTCGGCAGGTACTTCTGCCACGCTGCTGGCACGTGAAGGCACCTACGCTCAAGTGCGTCTGCGCTCGGGCGAAGTTCGCAAGATCCATATCGACTGCCGTGCGACCATCGGCCAAGTCGCCAACGAAGAGCACAGCCTGCGCCAACTCGGTAAAGCCGGTGTCAAGCGCTGGATGGGTATTCGTCCAACCGTTCGCGGTACCGTCATGAACCCTGTGGATCACCCACACGGTGGTGGCGAAGGCAAGACCGGCGAAGGCCGTCATCCAGTGGATCCTTGGGGCAATCTGACCAAGGGTTACCGTACCCGTAACAACAAGCGCACGCAGGTCATGATCGTGTCGCGTCGCAAGAAGTAAGGGGCAGGTAAATGACTCGTTCTCTCAAAAAAGGCCCCTTTGTGGACCATCATTTGTTGGCCAAAACGGAAAAAGCCGTTGCCACCAAAGACAAAAAGCCGATCAAGACCTGGTCGCGTCGCTCTATGGTTTTGCCCGACTTCATCGGCCTGACCATTGCTGTGCACAACGGCAAGCAGCACGTGCCGGTCTATATCACTGACCAAATGGTTGGCCACAAGTTGGGTGAGTTCGCTCTGACCCGTACTTTCAAGGGCCATCCTGCGGACAAAAAAGTCCAAAAGAAATAAGGAGGTGACCATGGAAACTCGTGCAACCCTTCGTGGCGTTCGTTTGTCGGTTGACAAAGGCCGTTTGGTCGCGGATCTGATCCGTGGCAAAAAGGTGGACCAAGCGCTCAATATTCTGCAATTCACGCAGAAAAAAGCCGCTGGAATCATCAAAAAGGTTCTGGAATCAGCCATTGCTAACGCTGAACACAATGACGGTGCGGACATCGACGAATTGAAGGTGAAAACCATTTACGTCGAGCAAGGCGCATCGCTGCGTCGCTTTACGGCCCGCGCCAAAGGCCGCGGCAACCAAATCCGCAAGCCCACGTGCCATGTGTACGTGACGGTCGGCAACTAAGAGGCTCGGAGAAATATGGGACAAAAAATCCACCCAACCGGCTTTCGCTTGAGCGTCAGCCGCAATTGGTCTTCTCGCTGGTACGCCAGCAACCGTGATTTCGCCGGCATGTTGGCCGAAGACATCAAGGTTCGCGAATACCTCAAAGCCAAGCTGAAAAACGCTTCGGTGTCTCGCATCCTGATCGAGCGTCCTGCGAAGAACGCCCGTATCACCATTTACTCTTCACGCCCTGGTGTCGTGATCGGTAAAAAGGGTGAGGACATTGAGAACTTGAAGCGCGACCTGAGCAAGCAGCTCGGTGTGCCAGTGGCAGTGAACATCGAAGAAGTGCGCAAGCCCGAGATCGATGCCAAGCTGATCGCTGACTCCATCACGCAGCAGCTCGAAAAACGCATCATGTTCCGTCGTGCCATGAAGCGCGCCATGCAAAACGCTATGCGTTTGGGCGCTCTGGGTATCAAGATCATGTCTGCCGGCCGCTTGAACGGCATCGAAATCGCTCGTACGGAGTGGTACCGCGAAGGCCGTGTGCCATTGCATACCCTGCGTGCCGATATCGATTACGGTACTTCTGAAGCAAAAACCACCTACGGCATCATTGGTGTCAAGGTGTGGGTCTACAAAGGCGATACCCTGGGTCGTAACGACCTGCCGGCCGCCAATGAGCCCCGTGCCGAAGAAGAGCGCCGTCCCCGTGGCCCCCGCCGCGATGACCGTGGTGGTGCGCGCCCTGGCGCAGACCGTCCCGCTCCCCGTGGTGCCCGCCGTCCTGCTGGAGCCGCTTCGGCACCTGCAGATGGCAGCGACAAGCCTGTCGAGGCCGGAGGCTTCGAAGCCCCTAAACCCGCCGTTAAGCGCGTTCGCACAGTCGCCGCGCCAGCTGCAACAGCTGACGGCAAAGGAGAATAACCATGTTGCAACCCGCTCGTCGCAAATACCGCAAAGAGCAGAAGGGCCGTAACACCGGCATCGCGACCCGAGGCAGCTCGGTCGCATTCGGTGACTTTGGTCTGAAATGTACTGATCGCGGCCGTCTGACGGCACGCCAGATCGAAGCCGCACGCCGTGCGATTTCCCGTCACGTTAAACGTGGCGGTCGTATCTGGATTCGCGTGTTCCCTGACAAGCCGATTTCCCAAAAGCCTGCTGAAGTGCGTATGGGTAACGGTAAAGGTAACCCCGAGTACTACGTGGCCGAAATCCAGCCCGGAAAAATCGTGTTTGAAATCGTCGGTGTCCCCGAAGAGTTGGCGCGTGAAGCGTTCCGTTTGGCTGCCGCCAAGCTGCCTTTGCGTACCACTTTCGTGTCCCGCATGATTGGCCAGTGATCAGGAGAAGATTGAAAAATGAAAACTACTGAACTGCGCAAAAAAGACGTTGCCGGCCTGCAAACCGAGATCAAAGAGCTCCAACGCGCTCACTTTGGTCTGCGTATGCAAAAAGCCACGCAGCAAATTTCTAACACCGCTACGCTGCGCATTGCGCGCCGCGATATTGCCCGCGCCAAGACTATTCTTGTCGAGAAGCAAAGCGCTGAAACATCCGCCAAATAAGGAGCGATAAATGACGGAAGCTAAAAAATCCCTCAAGCGCACCTTGATTGGCAAGGTGGTCAGCGACAAGCGTTCCAAGACCGTTACGGTTTTGATCGAGCGCCGCGTCAAGCATGAGCTGTACGGCAAGATTGTTGGTAAATCCAGCAAGTACCACGCCCACGACGAAAACGGAGCCTACAAAATGGGCGACGTGATCGAAATCACCGAGAGCCGTCCTATTTCCAAAACCAAGAACTGGGTTGCGACTCGCTTGGTGGAAAAGGCTGCTGCGGTTTAAGCCCAAGCAGCGCTCGCGCTGCAAAGCTTTCGGAAACGGCCCACAATGATGGGCCGTTTTTCATTTCTGTAGTTCACAAACCCCCAAAGGAGACACCATGATTCAAGTAGGCGACACCCTCCCCGCAGCTGTGCTGATGGAGTATTCAGAAGTCGAGGGCGAAGGTTGCAGCATCGGCCCGAATGCCGTGGACGTGGCTAAAGCTACTGCCGGCAAGACAATTGCATTGTTCGCGCTGCCAGGTGCCTATACCCCCACTTGCTCTGCCAAGCATGTGCCCGGTTTTGTACAACACTTTGATGACTTCAAGGCGGCTGGCGTGGACGAGATTTGGTGCGTGAGCGTCAACGACGCGTTTGTGATGGGCGCTTGGGCGCGTGACCAAAAGACCGGCACCAAAGTCCGCATGTTGGCCGATGGCAGTGCGGATTTCACCAAGGCGACCGGTCTGACGTTGGACCTCACCAGCCGCGGCATGGGACTGCGCAGCAACCGCTATTCCATGTTGGTCAAGGACGGCAAGGTTGCGTCATTGAACGTTGAAGGCCCAGGCAAGTTCGAAGTGAGCGACGCGGGCACCTTGTTGGCACAGGCCAAAGCTTAAACGCTCCGCGTGATCCGGCCTCTGACGTGGCTCAGAGGTCGGCTTTCAGGTAATGCGCCCCGGCGATGGGGTTGAAGTAGTACGGTGGTATTTCTTCAAATCCCAAGTCTTCGTAGAGGCCGCGCGCAGCCTCCATATCGCTGAGCGTGTCCAGCAGCACGCAGTGGTAGCCGTTCATTTGCGCAAAGTCCAACTGTGCTTGGGCTAGTAGCCTTCCAATCCCAGACCCTCTGTAGGCACTGTCCACGTACAGGCGGCGCATTTCGCAGGCATCGGCATAGTCCGCGGTATCGAGCGGGCGCAACGCGCAGCAGCCAGCCACATTACCGTCGACCCACGCGAGCAGCAGTTGCCCGCGAGGCGCGGCGTACTCCCCAGGCAGCGAGCGAAGTTCCTGGTCGAAGTCCGTGAAGCATTCGGGCACTGACAACGAGGCCGCATAGGCTCTCAATATGCGCCGGGCGGCGTCGAGATCACTGGCCGATTCAGGCCGCAACAGCGTTACGCGTACAGGAGGGGTCAAGGTAGATGCTCTGGCTCGCTGAGAAATTCTTTGCAACAGTCTATCGAATAATTCAAACACGACTTTTTCACGCACGCCAGCCGCTACCATGGAACACGTCCTTTTTTTCCAGCTCTCCAATTCAAAGGCAAGCCAGAGTGTATTTAGCGACCTTGGGTGCAAACCTGCTGCACCGCCCAACCAGAATCAGCGTCATGGCGGCAGTCCTATTGCTGTGCGCATGCAGTCCGGCCCTGAATTGGCGACGAGTCACCTTGGGCGACATGGCAGTCACACTTCCCTGCAAGCCGTACCACACGCAACGCTCCCTGCCATGGGCGGGTCAGGCCTTGGAGATGGAGATGGTTGGCTGCGAAGCGGATGGCGCTTTGTTTGCGGCCAGTCGAATTCGCCTTCCGCCAGGTGCCGACCCCAGCCAATTGCAAGCCCAATGGCAAGCCGCCAGCTTGCAGCAAATGAAGGCCCAGGGCGAGCCGAAGCTTGAGCCGGTTACGACCCACGCGCCAGCGATGGCGACGCAGCAAATTGCTGCGTCCGGCCAGGGCAGCGACGGTAAAGCCTTGCAAGCACGTCTCGCATGGGTGGTGCATGGCGCAGACCTGTACCACCTGGCCGTCTATGCGGCGCATGTCTCGCCCGAGATGGTTGACCCCTTTTTTGATGGAATGAATCCCCTGTGAGTTCGAATGCCTTTGTCGCCCTGCCCGCCCGGCGTGCCGTGACGCTTTTCCTGGCGTTTGCGTTCGCCTATTTCTTGTCGACTCTGATTCGTGCTGTCACAGCGACCTTGGCGCCTACGCTGGTGCAAGAGTTTTCACTCAGTGCGGGTGACCTGGGGCTGTTGGCCGGGGGCTACTTTTTTGGCTTTGCGCTCACCCAGTTGCCGCTGGGGTCTTGGCTTGACCGGATGGGCCCCAAACGCGTTGTGCTGTCGTTTTTGACGGTGGCTGTGCTGGCTTGTCTTGCCTTTGCCCGTGCCTCAAGCTTTGTCGAACTTCTGTTGGGTCGGGTGCTGATTGGCGTGGGTGTGAGCGCGTGTTTGATGGCGCCATTGACGAGTTACCGCCGCTGGTATGCACCGGGCACCCAAATGCGGGCGAGCTCTTGGATGCTGATGACGGGCGCGTTTGGCATGGTGGCTTCTACGCTTCCGGTGCAGTGGCTCTTACCACTCATTGGTTGGCGCGGACTGTTCTCGCTCTTGGGCGGTTTGCTAGCCCTGGCGATGGTGTTGATTGCATGGCAGGTGCCGGGGCAGCCATCCGAGGGCGATGGCAGCAGCACTCAGGCTGGAGAGCAGCCACCCGCCGGCTACGCAATGGTGTGGCGCGATCCCTATTTCCGAAGTCTGGCGCCCTTTGGCTTTGTGGGCTATGGTGGCATGGTCGCCATTCAGACCCTGTGGGCAGCACCTTGGCTGATCAAGGTGGCGGGCTTTACGCCGGTGGCCGCATCCACGGCCATGTTCTGGCTCAATGTCGCCATGACGCTGGCCTTTTTGGGGTGGGGCGCGATCAACCCCTGGCTCACACGCAAAGGCCTGCGGGCGGAACGCCTTATGGCCTGGGGGCTGCCCGTGAACCTGGCCTTGATCCTGTTAATGGTGGTAGGTGGAACCAGCATCGGTGTGTATTCAGGCCTGGCGTGGACCCTGTTTTGCGTCACTGCCACGGTGGGAACACTGGCGCAGCCCGCCATCGGCATGGCGTTTCCACCCGCCTTGGCCGGGCGCGCCCTGTCCGCCTTTAACTTGCTGATCTTCAGTGGCGTGTTTGCCGTGCAGTGGTGTATCGGCTTATTGGTCGATGGCTTGCAGGCGCTTGGCTGGCCCTTGGTCAGCGCCTACCAGGGCGCCATCGGGGCCTACGGGCTCTGTGCACTCTGGGCTTACACCCATTTGCTCAGAGCAAAGGGGCGATAATTGCGGTCCTATTGCGCGCCGCTTTCCACTCCATGACCATCGGTATTTTGATCATCGCCCACGCGCCGCTGGCCAGCGCCTTGCGTGCGTGCGTGTTGCATGTGTTCCCCGATGTCGAGCAAAATTTGGTTGCTTTGGACGTGCGGGCCAATGAGCCTCCGTCGGACACACTGGACATCGCCCGCACCATGGTGGAGCAACTCGACGCACCCGCTGTATTGGTTTTGACAGACGTATTCGGCGCGACACCCTGCAACGTGGCGCAACAGTTGGTCGACGGTGTGCATTCCAAGCTGGTTGCTGGAGTGAACTTGCCCATGCTCTTGCGGACCATCAATTACCGCCACGAATCACTGGACTTGCTGGTGGCGCGCGCCTTGGCCGGAGGCGCGCAGTGCATCATGCAAGTGGCAGTGTCTGCCCCCTTGAACCAAACCAAAAAGCCCCATGATCCAAACCACCGCGACCATAGTCAATAGGCTGGGCCTACACGCCCGCGCCTCTGCCAAATTGACCAAGTTGGCAGGCAGCTTTCCCTGTGACATATTTATAAGCCGGGGCGAGCGTCGTGTTAACGCCAAAAGCATTATGGGTGTCATGATGCTGGCGGCCGGCATTGGAAGTGACATCACCATCGAGGCCGATGGTGATCGCGCCCAGGAAGCGATGGACGCACTCTTGGCCTTGATCGCCGACAAATTCGGCGAAGGCGAATAAAACCCAACGCGCATCACCCATGACCTTTTCCATTCACGGACTAGCGGTATCACGCGGCGTGGCCATTGGCCGCGCGGTGATCGTCGCGTCCAGTCGAATGGACGTGGCGCACTACTTCATTGAACCCGATGAGGTGGACAAAGAAATCGACCGTGCCCGCGCAGGCCGAAACGCCGTGGTGGAAGAGCTGTACCGCCTGCAGACCAGTATTTCGCAGATGGGTCCCAAAGAGGCACCCCACGAGCTCAATGCCTTGCTGGACGTGCACCTGATGCTGCTGCAGGACGAGGAACTGATCCGTGGCGTCAAAGGCTGGATCACCGACCGCTTGTACAACGCCGAGTGGGCGCTGACCACGCAATTGGAAGTGATTTCGCGCCAGTTCGACGAAATGGAAGACGCCTATCTGCGTGAGCGCAAGGCCGACATGGAGCAAATTGTCGAGCGGGTGCTGCGTGCCATGCGCGGCGTGGCATCGCCCATCATGGCGCCTGCGCGCAACAGCCGCCGCCAAGGCCAGCAGGATTTGCTGCTGGGCGATACCGTGGACGTTCCGCTGGTGCTGGTCGCGCACGACCTGTCACCGGCGGACATGTTGCAATTCAAGCAAAGCGTGTTCGCGGGATTTATCACCGATGTCGGCGGGAAAACCTCGCACACCGCGATCGTGGCGCGCAGCATGGATATTCCGGCGGTGGTCGGCGCGCGTACTTGCAGCCAGTTGGTGCGCCAGGATGACTGGATCATTATTGACGGTGACGCCGGCATCGTGATCGTGGATCCTTCGCCCATCATCCTGGCAGAGTACGGCTTCAAAAAACGCCAAGTGGAGCTCGAACGCAGCCGTTTGACGCGACTGCTGCATACGCCTGCCGTCACTATGGATGGTGAAAAGGTACAGCTGTTGGCCAACATCGAAATGCCCGAGGATGCGCCTGCGGCACTGCAGGCGGGCGCGCTGGGTGTGGGCTTGTTTCGCAGCGAATTCTTGTTCATGGGCCGCCATGGCGATTTGCCGGACGAAGAAGAACAATTCCAGGCCTACAGGCGTGCTGTCGAAGGCATGCAGGGCCTGCCGGTGACCATTCGCACGGTGGATGTGGGGGCTGACAAGCCGCTGGACAGCAGTGTGCACGACGCTGCGCATTTGAATCCGGCATTGGGCTTGCGCGCTATTCGCTGGAGCCTGGCCGATCCGGCGATGTTTTTGACCCAGCTGCGTGCCATTCTGCGCGCAGCGGCTTTTGGCAAAGTGCAGCTGCTCGTGCCCATGCTGGCCCATGCCAGCGAAATCCACCAGACCTTGGCGCACATCGAGCAGGCGCGCCGCACACTGGACAAACGTGGCCAGGCTTATGGCCCGGTGCAGCTGGGCGCCATGATCGAAATACCGGCTGCCGCTCTGACGCTCAAGATGTTTTTGAAGTACTTCGACTTCTTGTCGATTGGCACCAACGACCTCATCCAATACACCTTGGCCATTGACCGCGCCGACGAGTCGGTTGCGCATTTGTACGACCCGTTGCACCCCGCAGTGCTGCAGTTGGTGGCCTCCACCATCGCCGAGTGCCGCTTACAAGGCAAAGGCGTAAGCGTGTGCGGCGAGATGGCGGGCGACGTGGGCCTGACCCGCTTGTTGTTGGGCATGGGGCTGCGCAGTTTTTCCATGCATCCGGCGCAAATTTTGGCGGTCAAGCAAGAAATTTTGCGCTCAGACGCCGCCCGTTTGGAGCCTTGGGCGCAGCGCGTGATCCAGGCCGAAAACCCGGCCCAAGAGATGGCCCAAGTGAGCGCTTTCAGCGCCTGATCTTCACGCCGGACGCTGATCGGTGCTGGGCCGCTGCCACAGGTTGATGCCGCCTTCGACCGCATGCTGGTCAATGGCTTGCAACTCTTCTTGCGAGAAGTGCATGTTTTGCATGGCGCCTACCAGGTCGATGATCTGCGCGGGTTTGCTCGCACCAATCAGGGCAGACGTGACCCTTGCATCACGCAGTACCCACGCCGTGGCCATTTGCGCCAGGCTTTGACCACGCGCCTGGGCAATCTCGTTGAGTGCTCGCACATGGCGCAAGTTCTGTTCGCTCAGGTGGGCCTGGGTGAACGAACCGCCCCCAGGCCGGTTGATGCGCGCATCCGCCGGTACGCCGTGGAGGTACTTGTCGGTCAACAGGCCCTGGGCCAAGGCGCTGAATGCGATGCAACCCATGCCTGTGTCGGCCAGCGCATCGAGCAAATCTTCCTCGATCCAGCGGTTCATTAGGCTGTACGAGGGTTGGTGAATCAGCGCTTGCACGCCC
Organism: uncultured beta proteobacterium; assembly: GCA_903928635.1. GTDB lineage: Bacteria > Pseudomonadota > Gammaproteobacteria > Burkholderiales > Burkholderiaceae_C > Allorhodoferax. The sequence continues at coordinate 11,792 of CAIYRQ010000059.1, forward strand.
ATGCTTTTCAATATGGCGTGGGCCTCCCGCGTCTTATTGGCTGAGTAGCTGCTCACCCCCACATACAAGGCCTTGCCCTGCTGCACCGCACTGGCCAGCGCACCCATGGTTTCTTCCAGCGGGGTATCAGGGTCAAAGCGGTGGCTGTAAAAAATGTCTACATAGTCCAGGCCCATACGCCGCAAGCTTTGGTCCAAACTGGCCAACACGTATTTGCGCGAACCGCCGCCTTGGCCATAGGGGCCAGGCCACATGTCCCAACCGGCTTTGCTGGAAATGATGAGCTCATCGCGGTAGGGCCGAAAGTCGCGCTTCAGATGCTCACCGAAGTTTTGCTCAGCGCTGCCATAGGGCGGCCCGTAGTTATTCGCCAAGTCAAAGTGGGTGATACCTAAATCAAACGCGGTGCACAGCATCTCGCGCTGCGTTTGCAAAGGTGTGCTGTCCCCAAAGTTGTGCCACAGGCCCAACGACACAGCAGGAAGTTTCAGTCCGCTGGTGCCGCAGCGGCGGTAGGGCATGCTTCCCTGGTAACGGGTGGAATGGGCGGAGTAGGCCATGGAGCTCCTTGGAAGTATGACGGTGCAGCTTTAGCTGCCCATTGCATGGCCAGCTTGGACATCCGCGTGGTAGCTGGACCGCACCATCGCGCCTACGGCGGCGTGTTTGAAGCCCATTTCATAGGCCTTTGCTTCAAACATTTTGAAGGTGTCCGGGTGCACATAACGCCGCACCGGCAGGTGGCTGGTCGTGGGCGCAAGGTACTGGCCAATCGTGAGCATTTCGATGTCGTGCGCGCGCATGTCGCGCATCACGTCCAAAATCTCGTCGTCGGTCTCACCCAAGCCCACCATCAGGCCGCTCTTGGTGGGCACATCTGGAAACAAGGCCTTGAACTTTTTCAACAAGTTCAGGCTGAACTGGTAATCGGATCCCGGTCGCGCCTCTTTGTAGAGGCGGGGAATGGTCTCCAGGTTGTGGTTCATCACGTCGGGTGGCGCGGCTTTGAGGATTTCTAATGCACGGTCATCGCGGCCGCGAAAGTCAGGCACCAACACTTCAATTTGTGTCTGCGGAGACAGCGCACGTGTCTGGCGAATGCAATCGACAAAATGCCCCGCGCCACCGTCACGCAGGTCGTCGCGGTCCACACTGGTAATCACCACGTACTTGAGCTTGAGCTGCGCAATCGTCTTGGCCAGGTTGTCTGGCTCGTTGACGTCCAGCGGGTCGGGCCGGCCATGGCCCACATCGCAAAACGGGCAGCGCCGGGTGCACTTGTCTCCCATGATCATGAAGGTGGCCGTGCCTTTTCCAAAGCACTCGCCAATGTTGGGGCAACTCGCTTCTTCGCACACAGTAACCAGTTTGTTGCTGCGCAACACGTCTTTAATCTCATAAAAACGCGTGCTGGGGGAGGCTGCTTTGACCCGAATCCAATCCGGCTTTTTGAGCACTTCTGCGGACTGCACTTTGATTGGAATGCGCGAAAGCTTGGCAGCCGCTTTTTGTTTGGCGCCCGCCTGGTAGTCCTGCTGCGACTGGGCCTCCCGCACGGTGATGGTGTTTGGTTTTTGCGGTGTTTCAGTGCTCATAGCGTCGCTACTTGGATGGTTGGGAGGCATTGAAAGCTTTTGATTTAAGGCGCAAGGTGAGTGATTAATTTCTTGGCCAATACGTCCTCTACCTCAGCTCTATCAACGCGAACGCCGATTGTAGAAAGGTCAACCGTTTGCAGAGCGGCGTAGCCACAGGGATTGATGCCATGAAAGGGCGCCAGGTCCATCTCCACATTCAGCGCCGCACCGTGGTAGGCAAAGTTACGACTGATTTTGATGCCCAGCGCCGCGATCTTGGCCAAGCCCGCAAAGTCGGGCACAGGCTTGCCTGCAACTTGCTTTTGCGGCCGCTGAGGTAGCACGCCGTGCCCAAACGGGTCGGCCATGTTCACATAAATGCCAGGAGCGCCGCCTATCCGGTGGCCGGTGACACCAAAGTGCAGCAGCGTGCGAATGAGCGCTTCTTCCAGTCGGTAGACATACTCTTTGACGAAGTAGCCCGTGCGCTTGAGGTCCAAGAGCGGATAGGCCACCACCTGTCCAGGGCCGTGGTAGGTGACTTGGCCTCCCCGGTCTGTTTGCATGACCGGTATGCCACTCGGGTTCAAAAGATGCTCCGGCTTGCCCGCCACGCCCTGTGTATAGACGGGGTTGTGTTCGCACATCCACAAAACATCGGGCAAATGGGCGTCCTCTGGGGTGGCGCGATTTCGGCTGTAGGCTTGCATGGCCGAAAAAGTGGTGGCGTAATCCACGCGGCCCAGTGATACGACGTCCATCGCCAAGACTGCCTACAGCACTACTTTGACCATGGGGTGGGTGCTCAGCGTGCGGTAGAGCTCGTCAAGCTGCTCTCGACTGGTCGCTGTAATCGTGATCGTCACGCCCAGGTAGTTGCCTCCCTTGCTCTCACGCAACTCAATAGTCGAGGCGTCAAACGAAGGGTCAAAGGCGCGAGCAATCGCAGTGATGGCGTGCACCAAGCCATCGTCGCGCCGCCCCATAACCTTGATTGGAAACTGCGATGGAAAGACGATCAATGACGGAGCGGGCTGGCTTTGGCCCGTGGTGGGTGGTGAGGTGGGGTGCAGCGCCATAGTGCGAGGTAGGTCTCAAGAATTGATGCCGCAGTCTAATGGCAGCATGTTCATTTCAACGACTTCTGGTTTCTACTAAGTTCCTGCGTATAATCGTGGGCTGCACTGAGCTTGGTTGTAAAGTGCATGTAATCTTGGGTAAGAACAATGCGTCCGCTGCTGGATACGGAAGATTCAGAGAACGACGGATTCATTGCGCTGAGTGCCGAAGAGGCAAAGAAGTTCAGGCAAGAGCATCCGTCCTTGTCGCCTTGGCGGGTCGTATTCGGCCAAATCGCCATGGGCGTGCTGGTGGTGGCGTTGGCCTGGCTCGTAACGCAAAACGGCGTTGTTGCTGTTTCTGCGGCCTGCGGTGCGATGGCCGTTATTGTCCCGGGAGCGCTGTTTGCGCGAGGTTTGATGGGGCGCTTTGCGTCGCTCAATCCCGCAAACGCGGTGACCAGCTTCTTTGTGTGGGAGCTGGTAAAGATTTTTGTTACGGTGGCAGTCCTATGGGCCGCGCATCGTTGGGTGGTGGGACTGAACTGGCCGGCTATGTTGGTCGGTTTGGTGGTCACTATGAAAGTTTATTGGTTGGCGCTGCTTTTTAAAGGTAAGCGTCCGCCAGTGCAAGATTAACAATGCTTAACGGCAAAAGTAACTTACAAGAGTAACTGATGGCTGCTGAAGAACACGCTGCGCAAGGGCTTACCGCTGGTGAGTACATTGGCCACCACCTGACGCATTTGCAGACCCACAAGCAAGCTGGGGTCATTGATTTCTCGGTGTTCAACCTTGATTCAATTTTTTGGTCCGTCTTGCTGGGTGTCGTTGGACTGTTTGTGATGTGGCGCGTTGCGCGCAGCGTTACATCGGGTGTGCCTGGCCGCATGCAAGCAGCCATTGAAATCCTGTTGGAAATGGTCGACACCCAAGCGAAGGGCATTGTTCACAACGCGGAGTCCCGCAAATTTGTCGGCCCCTTAGCTTTGACCGTGTTTGTATGGGTGTTCCTCATGAACTCCATGGACTTCTTGCCGGTGGATTTATTCCATATGGTTTTAGAGTACACGGGTCTGGAGCACGCCATTCCTTATTTTCGCGTGGTCCCGACCGCTGATCTCTCGATGACCTTGGGTATGTCTACCGCAGTGTTGCTGGTATGTCTGTACTACAACATCAAAATCAAAGGCGCTGGCGGCTGGGCGCATGAGCTGGTGACCGCGCCCTTCGGCACCAGCAAGAATCCCGTTTTTGCCCTGATTCTCGGCATTTTGAATCTGGCAATGCAACTGATTGAATTTACCGCCAAGACCGTGTCCCACGGCATGCGGTTGTTCGGAAATATGTATGCCGGTGAGCTGGTGTTCATGTTGATCGCGCTCATGGGTGCGGTCGGTTTTGGTTCGGCCACGGGCATTGCATTGTGGTTTGGTCATGTGATTGCGGGTACTGGCTGGGCGATCTTTCACATTCTGATCGTCGCTTTGCAGGCCTTCATCTTCATGATGTTGACGCTGGTGTATGTGGGGCAAGCCCACGACCACCACTGATTTTCGTTTTTCTTTTTTTATTTCAATCCACAGGAGCTCTTCATGGAACACGTACTTGGTTTCGTCGCTTTGGCCGCAGGCCTGATCATTGGTTTGGGTGCCGTTGGCGCTTGTATCGGTATTGGCATCATGGGTAGCAAGTACCTGGAATCCGCAGCACGTCAACCTGAGTTGATGAACGAACTGCAGACCAAGATGTTCTTGCTTGCTGGTCTGATCGACGCCGCTTTCCTGATTGGCGTTGGTATCGCCATGATGTTTGCGTTCGCCAACCCGTTCGTGCTGAAATAAGCCCTTTCGCCTCATTCAAAACAGAGAGGTGGTGTTGTGAGTATTAACGCAACATTTTTCGCGCAACTGACGGTGTTTTTCCTGTTGGTGGTGTTCACGATGAAACTCGTGTGGCCGCCGATCGCTAAGGCACTGGACGAGCGCTCAGAGAAAATTTCGCATGGTTTGGCTGCGGCCGAGCACGCCAAGATCGAGCTGAGCAACGCACACAAAGAAGTCGAAATCAAGCTGGCGGCGACCCGCAGCGAGTCGGCTGCTTTGTTGGCGGATGCCGAGCGACGCGCGCAGCACCTGGTTGACGAGGCCAAAGGCCGCGCGACCGAAGAGGCTAAACGCATCGTGGCAGCCGCACAGGTTGAAGCGTCACAGGAGTCGGTGAAAGCCCGCGAAGCACTGCGTGAGCAGGTCGCTTTGTTGGCGGTCAAAGGCGCCGAACAAATCCTCCGCAAGGAAGTCAATGCCCAAGTGCATGCTGACTTGCTGGGGCGTTTGAAGACCGAGCTGTAAGGGCGCGCCATGGCTGAACTCGCCACTATCGCACGTCCTTACGCTGACGCTTTGTTCAAGGCTTCGCAGTCTGATGTTCAGGCGGCGTCTGTTTGGCTCGAAGCGCTGGCCGTGGTTACTTCCGATTCGCAAATACTTGAATTGGCCAACAACCCCTCTTCGTCCGTCGAGCAGGTCTTTGGTGTGATTCAAGGCGTATTGAAAAGCATGCAGCCGTCCACAGAGCTGCCTGCAGCTGCGCAGAACTTTTTGCATGCCGTGATCGACAATGGCCGCTTGGATGCCTTGCCTGAAATGGCTGCGCAGTTCCGCGCCCATGTCAACGCTCAAAGCGGGGCATCCGATGCCCTGGTGTACAGCGCTTTTGACATCGATGCTTCGGCGCTTCAAGAGGTGACGAATGCGCTGGAGAAGCGGTTTGAGCGCAAGCTCAAGGTGGTCGTGAAGTTGCAGCCGGAATTGATCGGTGGCATTCGCGTCGTGGTGGGTGACGAGGTGCTAGACACTTCGGTAAAAGCCCGTTTGGAACAAATGAAAGTTGCGCTGGCTGCCTGAGCCGCCGGCTCACCAGTAGACAGCCCTAACAAGAAAGAAGGAAAGAGTAATGCAACTCAATCCAGCAGAAATTTCTGAGCTCATCAAGAGCCGTATCGAAGGTCTGGCAGTGTCTGCCGATGTTCGTAACCAAGGCACCGTTATTTCGGTGACAGACGGTATTGTTCGCGTGCACGGTCTTTCCGACGTGATGCAAGGCGAAATGTTGGAGTTCCCCAACAACACCTTTGGCCTGGCGCTTAATCTGGAGCGTGACTCCGTCGGCGCCGTGATTTTGGGTGACTACGAGCACATCTCCGAAGGCGATACCGTCAAATGCACGGGCCGTATTTTGGAAGTGCCAGTTGGTCCTGAATTGATTGGTCGTGTGGTGAACGCATTGGGCCAGCCCATTGATGGCAAAGGCCCGATCAATGCCAAGATGACCGATGTGATCGAAAAAGTCGCGCCAGGCGTGATTGCGCGTGAATCCGTCAGCCAGCCCATGCAAACCGGCCTGAAGTCGATTGACTCCATGGTGCCAGTGGGCCGCGGACAGCGCGAATTGATCATCGGTGACCGCCAGACGGGTAAAACCGCCGTTGCCATCGACGCCATCATCAACCAAAAAGGTCAGAACATGACCTGCGTGTATGTCGCCATTGGCCAAAAGGCCTCGTCGATCAAAAACGTGGTGCGTGCCTTGGAGCAAGCCGGTGCGATGGAGTACACCATCGTGGTGGCTGCTTCGGCATCGGAATCTGCAGCCATGCAGTACGTGTCCGCCTATTCCGGCTGCACGATGGGCGAATACTTTCGCGACCGTGGTGAAGATGCTTTGATCGTTTATGACGATTTGTCCAAGCAAGCCGTGGCCTATCGCCAAGTGTCTTTGTTGCTGCGTCGCCCACCAGGCCGCGAAGCTTACCCTGGCGATGTGTTCTACCTCCACAGCCGTTTGCTGGAGCGCGCTGCTCGCGTGAACGCCAAGTACGTCGAAGACTTCACCAAGGGTGCCGTCAAAGGCAAGACCGGTTCCTTGACCGCGCTGCCTATCATCGAAACCCAAGCGGGTGACGTGTCCGCCTTCGTACCTACCAACGTGATTTCAATCACCGACGGCCAGATCTTCTTGGAAACGTCCTTGTTCAACGCAGGTATCCGCCCTGCGATCAATGCCGGTATTTCCGTGTCCCGCGTCGGTGGTGCTGCACAGACCAAGCTGGTGAAAAACCTCTCCGGTGGTATCCGTACCGACTTGGCCCAGTACCGTGAACTGGCAGCATTTGCCCAGTTTGCATCCGATCTCGACGAAGCAACCCGCAAGCAGTTGGATCGTGGTGCGCGCGTCACGGAATTGCTCAAACAAGCCCAGTACAGCCCCCAATCGATCAGTTTGATGGGCGCCACCCTGTTTGCCGTGAACAAAGGCTACCTCGACAGCATTGAAGTCAAGCAAGTTTTGCAGTTTGAAGCGGGTATGCACGCCTACCTCAAAGACAAGCATGCTGCACTGTTGGCCAAGTTGGAAGCTGATAAAGCGATGGACAAGGACGCCGAAGCCGAATTGAACGCCGCTTTGACCGCCTTCAAGAAAACCTTCGCTTGATTCCAGCTGACCAACCAAGGAGCATTTGATGGCAGCAGGTAAGGAAATTCGCGGCAAGATCAAATCGGTGGAAAACACCAAGAAGATCACCAAAGCCATGGAAATGGTCGCCGCTTCCAAAATGCGCAAGGCGCAGGAACGTATGCGTGCTGCGCGTCCCTACAGCGAAAAGATCCGCCAGGTTGCCGGCAATCTGGGTAAAGCCAATCCTGAGTACGTTCATCCCTTTATGGAGATCAACCAGTCCAAGGGTGTTGGCTACATCGTTGTCACGACGGACAAGGGTTTGTGCGGTGGTCTCAACACCAACGTGCTGCGCATGTTGACCCACAAGTTGCGTGATGCGCAGACCGCAGGGATGACAGCGCAAGCTGTTGCTATCGGCAACAAGGGTCTGGGCTTTTTGAACCGCTCTGGTGTCAAGGTGGTGTCGCAGGCAACGCAGCTGGGCGACACGCCTCATGTGGAGGCGCTGATCGGCCCCGTTAAAGCTTTGCTGGACGCTTACGTCAATGGCGAGATCAACGCGGTGTACCTGTGCTTCACCCGTTTTATCAACACCATGAAACAGGAGCCTGTGATTGAGCAGTTGCTGCCTTTGCGGGCCGAAGACCTGCAAAAAGGTGCGACGCACAGCAGCTGGGATTACATCTATGAGCCGGACGCGCATGTCGTGATTGACGACTTGCTCGTGCGCTACGTGGAGGCTTTGGTCTACCAAGCGGTGGCTGAAAGCATGGCGTCCGAGCAATCGGCACGCATGGTGGCGATGAAGTCCGCGACCGACAACGCTGGGAACGTGATCAACGAACTCAAACTGGTTTACAACAAGACGCGTCAAGCAGCGATCACGAAAGAACTTTCGGAAATCGTGGCTGGTGCGGCTGCTGTCTGATTTTAATTTTTGGAGCAAAAAATGGCTCAAGCCCAAGGCAAGATTGTTCAATGTATTGGCGCGGTGGTGGACGTCGAGTTTCCACGCGACCAAATGCCCAAGGTCTACGACGCGCTCAAGCTCGAAGGCACTTCACTGACTCTGGAAGTTCAGCAGCAGCTGGGTGACGGCATCGTCCGTACCATTGCGCTGGGTACTTCCGACGGTCTGCGTCGTGGTTTGATGGTGACTAACACTGGCGCGGCGATCACCGTGCCGGTCGGTAAAGCAACGCTGGGACGCATCATGGACGTTCTGGGTTCGCCTATCGACGAGCGTGGTCCTGTGGACCAAGCGTTGACGGCATCGATCCACCGCAAGGCTCCGGCCTATGACGAACTCAGCCCTTCGCAAGAGCTGCTGGAGACCGGCATCAAGGTGATTGACCTGGTGTGTCCTTTCGCCAAGGGCGGTAAGGTCGGTCTGTTCGGTGGTGCCGGTGTGGGCAAGACCGTGAACATGATGGAACTGATCAACAACATCGCAAAGGCGCACAGCGGCTTGTCCGTGTTCGCTGGTGTGGGTGAGCGCACCCGCGAAGGCAATGACTTCTATCACGAGATGGCCGATTCCGGCGTGGTGAACCTGGAGAACCTGGGCGAATCCAAAGTGGCCATGGTCTATGGTCAGATGAATGAGCCACCAGGCAACCGCCTGCGCGTGGCATTGACTGGTTTGACGATTGCCGAGTCCTTCCGTGACGAAGGCAAAGATGTGTTGTTCTTCGTGGACAACATCTACCGCTACACTTTGGCCGGTACCGAAGTGTCCGCGCTTTTGGGTCGTATGCCTTCTGCCGTGGGTTACCAGCCTACGCTGGCCGAAGAAATGGGTCGTTTGCAAGAACGTATTACCTCTACGAAGGTTGGTTCCATCACTTCTATCCAGGCCGTTTACGTGCCTGCGGATGACTTGACTGATCCTTCTCCCGCCACGACCTTTGCTCACTTGGACTCCACTGTGGTGTTGTCACGTGACATTGCTTCTTTGGGTATTTACCCCGCGGTGGATCCTCTGGACTCCACAAGCCGCCAGCTCGACCCCTTGGTCGTGGGTGAAGAGCATTACGCCACTGCCCGTGCTGTGCAAGGTACGCTGCAGCGCTACAAAGAACTGCGCGACATTATTGCGATTTTGGGTATGGACGAGTTGGCCCCTGAGGACAAACTCACCGTGGCCCGCGCTCGCAAGATTCAACGTTTCTTGTCGCAGCCTTTCCACGTTGCTGAAGTGTTCACCGGCTCGCCTGGTAAGTACGTGACCTTGGCTGAAACCATCCGCGGCTTCAAAATGATTGTGGCCGGCGAGTGCGATCACCTGCCAGAACAAGCGTTTTACATGGTCGGCACGATTGACGAAGCCTTCGAAAAAGCCAAGAAGGTCTAAGTCATGAACACCATCCACGTTGATGTGGTCAGTGCCGAAGAGTCCATCTTCTCGGGTGAAGCACGTTTTGTGGCTTTGCCTGGTGAGGCCGGCGAGTTGGGGATTTATCCCCGCCACACTCCGCTGATCACCCGCATCAAGCCCGGTTCGGTGCGCATTGAGATGGCCGACGGAAGCGAAGAGTTTGTGTTCGTGGCCGGCGGCATCATTGAGGTGCAACCCAACATGGTTACAGTGCTGTCGGATACCGCGATCCGTGGCAAGGATCTGGACGAGGAAAAGGCCAACGCGGCCAAAGCCTTGGCCCAGGAAGCATTGAAAAACGCCAAGAGTGATATCGACCTTGCGGTTGCTCAATCTGAGCTGGCCGTGCTGGTGGCACAATTGTCCGCACTGCGCAAGTTTCAGCAGCGGCACTGAGCTTTCTTGGCGTCGCGCAAAACCGCCTTCGGGCGGTTTTTTATTTGGAGACGGGCAAAGTGCCTCGTGAGGGCAATACACAATTCATGAACTACACCGCACCATGGTGGTTGCCCGGCGGTAACCTGCAAACCATTGTCGCTGCCAAGCTCAGCAGGCGTTACCCCGACCAGGCGCCTGCCTACGAGCGTGAGCGATGGAGCACGCCGGATCAAGATTTCATCGATCTTGATTGGCAGCGGGCGGATTCTTCGGGTCGCAAACCCCTGCTGGTACTCTTCCATGGACTGGAGGGAACCTCGCGCAGCCATTACGCAGAGTCGTTTGCCCATTTTGCCAAGACACAGGACATGGACTACGTCGTCGTGCACTTTCGCGGTTGCAGCGGCGAACTCAATCTGGCGCCGCGTGCCTACCACTCCGGTGATTATGAAGAGATCGCGTGGGTGTTGCAGCGTCTGCGCGCTGGCCATACCGGTTCCATGGTGGCCGTAGGTATTTCCCTGGGCGGTAACGCCTTGCTACGATGGGCGCAAGAAGCAGGCACACAGGCCAGCCTGACGGTCAGCGCTGTCGCGTCGGTCTGCTCCCCCATTGACCTAGCTGCCAGTGGCCAGGCCATTGGCAGAGGTTTTAACCGCCAGGTCTACACCCGGATGTTCTTGCAAACCATGAAACCTAAGGCGCTTCGCAAGCTCGCACAGTTTCCAGGTCTGTTTGATGGTGACGCATTGCGGGCTGCACGCGACCTCTACGAGTTCGATAATATTTTCACTGCACCCTTACATGGCTTTGGCAGTACGCAACGCTACTGGCGGGAGGCATCGGCCCAACCCCACCTCCACCGCATTCGTATTCCTGCGCTGGTACTCAACGCCCTTAACGATCCCTTTGTGCCTGCAGCGTCCCTACCTTCCAACAAAGACACGGGAGACTGGGTCACGCTGTGGCAACCGCGGGGTGGCGGCCATGTGGGTTTCCCTACCGGCGCGCCGCCCGCTGCGGTGTATGCATTGCCACAAGCGGTGGGTGGCTGGTTGCGGCAACATTGCGCCCCATCCCCCCCTGCCTAGGAGCCGCGATATGGACGACATCGTTAAACAAGCCATGGCCAAGTGGCCCAATGTGCCCGATTGTTATGGCTGGCTGGGACTGGATGCGCGTGGCAACTGGTACATGCGCGACGACCGCGCCCAGTACTGTGGCGCCTTTGCCAGTGGCCAGCCGGGCGCCAAGGGTTCCATGCTGCAGCACGTCAAGCTGATTGACTTTATTGAGCGCAATTACGGCAATGACAACACGGGGCGCTGGTTTTTTCAGAACGGACCGCAGCGGGTTTTCGTAGAACTCGAGGCCACACCCCGCGTCTGGCGCATCAACGCAGAGGGCGCTATCAGCTCCAATGCGGGCCTGACGGCAGAGTTTGAGCGTTGCTTGATGGACGAACATGGCTGGCCCTATCTGCAAACGTCCATCGGCTTTGGGCTGGTACATACCCAAGATGTCGCTGCACTGTCTGCAGCCATCGATCGAAACGGGTGGGATGTCGAAGACGTGCTGCGCGCTGAATTGCCAACGCGATTTGGCTACTGCCTTAGCCCCCAGGCGCAACACATCAAAAGCACCACTGAATAACAAAAAAGCCGACACATGTGTCGGCTTTTGATGGCGAGAGAAGCAAGCTTACTTGGCTGCTTCAGGCGCTGGCTTGGGTGGTTCAGGGAACTTGGCGCCGCCAGCATTGGCCATATAGACCACTGCGCGTGCCACTTCGTAGTCGGCGAAGTCGCCGCCACCTTGCGCACCCATGGCGTTTTTGCCCTTGAGTGCCGAATTCCACAGTGCATCAAAGCCGGTTTTGATACGTGGGCCCCAGGCCGCTGCATCGCCGAACTTGGGTGCGCCCGCGGCGCCATTGGCGTGGCAGGTGGAGCATTGGGCTTTAAACACCTCTTCGCCGGTTTTCATTTCGCGGTTGGCATCGCGAATTTCCACCGAGCCCACTTTTTGAATCCGCTCGGACACCGACTTTTCCATGTTGACCGCGCCTGCGGCAGGCTTGCCTGCGGAATTCACGTAATGCACCAAGCCAATGATCATAAAGATCGGGATCACAAACGAAAAGAAAACCGCAAGCAGCAGCTGCTTGGGGTTCTTGATCGGGCCAGTGTGTTCCTCTTCGTGCGCTTCGTTGTGGCTGTGGTCGCTCATGGTGTCCTCGGGATAGTCGGGGCTGGTAAATCAGCCCACGATTATAACGGGGGCATACAGGGGAAACGCCCTACAATTGAGGGCTTGCTGTGCGGCTGTAGCTCAGTGGATAGAGTATTGGCCTCCGAAGCCAAGGGTCGTGGGTTCGATCCCCGCCAGCCGCACCACTTTTTCATGTCAAACCGTCTCAGATGGCTCCAAAAAAGCCAGTTTCTATAGCTACGGCGGTTTTTGATAGTCTCACCTCACCTCATCTGGTAGCATGACATACCGCCAGATTGGCGGCATTTTTGGCGGTATCTGCAACTAACGCCAATCCACATACCGCCAGCAAGGTGAAGCATGGCCCTGAATGACACGTTCATAAAAAACAGCACAAAGCACAGTGGCAAGGCCGCTGGCGACAAGTACACCGATGGTGGCGGCATGTACTTGCTCGTAACCGCTGCCGGTAAATACTGGCGCATGAACTACAGGTTCAACGAGAAGCGCAAGACGCTGGCTTTGGGTGTCTACCCCACCGTACCCCTTGCCGAGGCTAGAAAACGCCGTGAAAAGGCGCGTGAGCAGCTTTCTAAGGGCATTGACCCCAACGCTGCCAAGCGTGAAGAAAAGCAGGTCAAGGCCGACTTAGCTGCCAACACCTTTGAGCTTGTCGCTCGCGCATGGCTAAAAAAGACAGCAGTAACCCGCAAGGAGATTACTCAGAGCCGTATCACAACCCTGCTCGAGCATGATGTATTCCCGTTCATCGGGGGGCTGCCAATCAACACGCTGGGCCCAAGAGATGTGCTCAACAAGGCGCTGCGCAAGATTGAGGCACGCGGGTCAATAGACACAGCCCATCGTGCAAAGCAAATTTGCGGGCGCATCTTCCGCTACGGTGTCGCTGTGGGACTCGCTGAGCGCGACGTCACGTCAGACCTTCGTGGGGCGTTGGAAGAAATTCCCAAGTCCCACTTTGCCGCCATCACCGAACCCAAGCAAGCTGGCGAATTGATGCGATCCATCTACGGATACACCGGGCACCCCAGCACTGTGGGAGCGTTGAAACTGGCACCGTTGGTCTTTGTCAGGCCGGGAGAGCTCCGTCAAGCGGAGTGGACGGAGTTCGACCTCGATGGCGCGGAGTGGCGCATACCCGGCTCCAAGATGAAAATGAAATTGGATCACATCGTGCCTCTTTCCACGCAAGCACTGGCCATCTTGAGAGGCGTGCACCCTATCACAGGGCACGGTCGATACGTCTTTCCAAGTTTGCGGTCTGATGAGCGCCCCATGAGCGAAAACACACTCAATGCAGCATTGCGTGGCATGGGGTACAGCAAAGACGTTCACACCGCGCACGGCTTTCGTGCCATGGCTCGAACCATCCTCGATGAGGTGCTTGGCGAGCGGGTTGATCACATTGAGCACCAACTGGCGCACACCGTCAAAGACCCCAACGGCCGGGCATACAACCGAACCGCGCACCTTCCCGCCCGTCGAAAGATGATGCAACGCTGGGCCGACTATTTGGACAAGCTGCGCACGGGGGCAGAAATCATCGAGTTCAAGGTTGCATAGCTGCGTAACGGGTGTTGTCAAGATTGAAAATTTAATTGCATATTTGAGGACCAATTTGTGACAACGCACATCTATGACCTTCAGGAAGAGTTCCTCGGGACTGAAGCCGCCAAATTGATCGCTGGAGCGTACGATAGTCCCCGGGAGCATGCTAGTTATAGAGTTACTTTGGAGCTTATGAGAAGTTCGTATGAGGTCGCGCTTGGGCACTTCCGAAAAATTTCTCAACTGGATGAATCGCACAATTGGCGTGACTCGCCGCCTGATACATCACTGCAAAGTGTGGCACTGCAGCAATGCATACGGCTACTTGACGTCGATCCAAAGGGCGCAACAATTGAGGTGTGGTTATCGAGATCCAAGACTGTGTTTGAGGCGCAAAAATTCGCCCGTGAAGAGCTACAGAGATGGATCAAGGTCAATGATCTAGAAAGTGCCTATACGTTTATCTTGGTTGGACAACTTCATGAAACACCAGCAAATGCGGGTCCGATCCCAACGGCCAACGTTGACCATTCGATGATTTTCCCCCCAGACGATCTGATTGCCGCATTTGGCCCAGCGACTGGCATGAACTTTAAATGGTTCAAAAATCTCGCGGATCGAGCCGATTTACAAAAGGCAAGGAAGGAAAAAGGACGACCTCAAAGAGGGCACACTCGCCCCCCGCTTTTTTGCCCGTATTTGGTCATGAAGTTTCTCAATAAGCCAAATCATCGGGTCGGCAGAACTCTGTCCGTACAACATGGATGGCGGCTCCTTGAGCAACACTTCCCTGCCGTTTATCGAGCTCATTCACGCGAAAATCCGAGCGAATAGTCAAATCAGTATTGCTGTACCAAACAGGGTAAATCCTTCATTCCAGCAAGGTAACGCAACTCTTCCAGCAGGGTTTGCCCTCTGAGACCCGGCTGGGCAATTCCGGAATTTTTTGCCCTGCCATCGTAATTCCCCTGCCAATTACAGGAGGAAACACTATGGCAACGCAATCACTCTCATCATTTGACAGACTACCCGAATCAGGGTACGTCAGACAGGCGCAACTCACACCGGACGTAATTCCATTCAGCCCGGCGACGCTGTGGCGGAAGTGCAAGACCGGATCATTCCCAAAACCCGTCAAGCTGTCGCAGCGCGTAACAGCTTGGCGCGTGGGTGAGGTTCGCGATTGGCTTAATACGCAATCGAAAGTAGACCAAGCATGAACGCCGCGCCTTACTTTCATGCGTCGGCTAGCTGCCGCCCTTCGCCCTTCCACTGGCTCAAGAAGTGGAGGGCTGAAAAGTGATTAACCCAAAAAGCAACGGGCTGACCACACCACATAGTCAACCCGCCAAGACTTACACGCCTAATGTTATCAATTTGGATTATCCGACAGGCAGCCGCCCGTGTAAACAGAAAGCGACTACGACTGCGCTGTTTGCACCTGCTGGACATGTTGCGCGCCGTGGCCCTTGTAACGATTACACCGACTGCAAATTCGGTCAGTCCCGCTACCGCCAAGACCTAGTCGAATTGAATGCATTTGCGGTGCGTCTGGGGGTGTGCCATGTTTAACGCACACAACCCAGCAATTGAAGCGGATAACGCGATAGCGCCTCATGAGACCCACAACACTTCAAAAACAACGAGTTCTGATTCAAGTAAAAAAATCACGAAGCAAGCCCCAGAACAGTTTTTGACATTACTCGCTGAGGGAGATGATGCGTTCACTTTCCAAACCTTTGATGACAACAAGAAGCGCAAAGATGTGTCACTGACGCGCTTGCTTCACGGGACCTTAGATCAACACTTCGACGAGTTATGTCGGCTCAACGCGTTGGGTGCTGGTATTTTCGTGACCGTCAACGAAACAGACCTCAAGGGCAGGACCAAGGCTAATATTGTCAATGTGCGCGCTGTATTCCAAGAGGCCGATAGGCTTGGAATCCCAATCCCACCGCTGCAGCCGCACATCGTGGTCCAGACATCTCCGGGTAAATTTCATCGCTACTGGCTCACACACGAAAGTGAAGCCGCACTAAGGGAGTACGAGGGCGTAATGCGCACGATGGTCGACCAATATGGGTCCGACCCAAACGCGCGCGACCTAGCCCGTGTGCTGCGATTACCCGGTTTCTTGCATATGAAGGATGCCGCTAACCCATTCTTGGTTTGTATCGTAGAAGCGTCGCATGCCCAACCATACACTTGGGAACAAATAACAGCGGTTATCCCGCCAACCCCTCCTGTTGAGTCCACACAAACCCAAGGCAGCAAAGGCAACGAAGGCGGCTTTGGCAAGGACCATTGGCGCGTACTCAGCGCTGTCAAAGTTCTTGACCCTGATAGCGCATATGGGGCGTGGCTTCACATGGGCATGGCCTTGCACCACGGGTCAAGCGGCGGCGCAGCTGGCCTAGTTGTTTGGGATGACTGGAGCGCACGGGGCGGAAGCTATCGCGACGGGGAAACAAAATACAAATGGTCCACTTTCGGCAAAGGCAACGGCGCGCAAATAACGCTGGCCACCCTATTCCACCATGCCGCACAAAACGGCTGGGAATGGGACCGGCAACATAAATTGTCAGTCCTACCAGAGGCTAAAACCTTTGTTGAATCAGCAATCGCAGCCAGCAACCACCAGAACTCCATAGTCAACGATGAGGTTGTCTCTGCGCTGAGTCTCATCAAATCTTGTGACCCACTGGCATTTGAGTCGCTGCGGATGCGTATCAAGGCGGATTGTCCCGGCGTCCGTATGAGCGCTCTTGATGACTTCGTCAAAGGTTCTTCTGGCAGCCATGACTTTGAAAGTCTTTCCGACATGCTTGTGCAGTTGGCCTGTGAACGTTGTGAACTTTGGCATGACCCTGAAGGGAGGTGCTACGCTACGTTTGAGCGGGAGCACCAAGGTAGGACCCACAACGAGCATTGGGAAATATCGTCTACTGGATTTACCGAGTGGATTGGAATGCTGGCATATACCGAACTGGGTAAGGCCCCGTCCAAAGAAACGCTGACCACGGTCAAGAATGCTTTGAACGGAGAGGCTCGCTTCGACGGCGACGAACACAACGTGTTTCGGCGCGTCGGGAAGGACGAAAGCGGGTACTGGGTTGATTTGTGCAATGACCATTGGCAAGCAGTTTGCATCACGACGGTGGGATGGCGTGTGTGTGACGCTCCCAGCGTGCGCTTTGTCCGCACAAAGGCTATGCAAGCTTTGCCCAGCCCACAGCAGGGCGGCTCCTACGAGCCTTTATGGCCTTTACTGAATGTCCCACCGGAAGACCATATGCTGGTCCTTGCATGGATTTTGGAATGCTTCCGCTGCGATACCCCGTACCCGGTGCTTGAACTTTCGGGCGAACAAGGTTCTGCAAAAAGCTCCACCCAGTCCTTACTGCGCAGCATCATTGACCCCAATCAGGTGATGCTACGGGGTCGCCCCAAGACCGTGGAGGACGTTTACGTCTCGGCCAAAAACAATCACCTGTTGAGCTTTGAGAACCTGTCCAACATCACCACCGATATGTCAGACGCACTATGTACCGTGTCAACTGGGGGCGGTACGGCGGGACGTACGCTGTACACCAATGACGAAGAGACCACCCTGAAGGCGCACAACCCGGTTGTACTCAACGGCATCAGTGCCGTGGTTCTACGTCAGGACTTGCTTGACCGAACCATCAGCATCGGCTTACCTACCATAGCGCAGCGCCGCACCGAGAAGGATATGAAGGAGGGGATTGAAATACGGCTATCGTCGATATTTGGCGGAATAGTAACCCTGTTCAGCCAAAGCCTTGAACGGCTACCCTCCGTGGAAATTGCCACCGAAGAACTTCCTCGAATGGCAGACTTTGCCAAATTAGGGGAGGCCATGTCATCGGCGCTCGGCTATCCACCAAGGCATTGGCTTGCCATGTACAGCGACCACCGCAAGAACGCGGTGCGGCGCACGATTGATTCCTCACCTGTTGCCGTTGAGTGTCTTAAATTTGTTGAGCAGGGCGGTATCCATAGGGGCACAGTTAAAGACCTATTGGAAAAGCTCGACGGCATTCGTAGTACTGCGTTGGAGCACAAGGAGAATTGGCCGCGAAGTCCAAGGGGGTTAGCCGAAATCTTGCGCCGGGTTGCGCCAAGCATGCGTCTGCTGGGGGTCCACCTATCCGTGAACGACAAACATCGGGACGGCGTCCACTGCTCGCTCTGGAAGATACCAGAGGCTACCTTGGTTTAGGTGAGTACTCCGTACCACGTTCACGACATTCACAACGTTCACAGAAAACAAACCGACGTGAACATCGTGAACTATGTGAACGTGGTTTTAGGCTCTAACCTTCATTAAACATCCCTTAAGCACCAACCTGAATTTACCAACAACTTCACGACATGGAACGAGCAACTGCAAGAGACGCTATGAAATTACGGGAGCAATCTCTGCGTAAAAGGGTTTCAGCGTCCAAAACCGACCCAATTCGACGTGCCTGTGACCTTGGTGAGTCCGACGACCTCGCAAGCCAATCCATGGCGCTGATGACCCCTCCTAACCCGCTTAAAACCGGCCTTGGAGGCGAGGTGATACCCATGGTGGCCCAAGGATTACCGGGGCTGGAACTGGCCCTAAAGGAGCCAGACTTGCTGGACGTGGAGGTCACAATCCAAAGAACTCAATTGGCGGACAGGGCCGGTGTGTTTGAGATGGCCATAGAGGCCTCGGAAAGCGTCAGGGCTAAGAACTCGATTCAACGTATGCAAGCCCACCAGTTGGCCCTCGCCCACAAATACGCCATGGATTTGATGGCGGATGCATCTAAGCAACACGACCCCGTCATCAAGGTGAAGTTAATCAATTGCAGCGCCCGGCTTATGGATGTTTACAGCAAGGGTGCGCTTGCCCTTCAACGGTTACAGCAGGGAGCCAATCAAATCGTGCAAGTCCAGCACGTTCAGGTTCACGGACAGGCCGTTATCGGAAATGTAGGGGGCAGCAAATGAAAAACAGCAACAACCTCATGAAAGAGGCAAGAGCAGCCCTCGCCATGCATCCGCAGTGCGGGGCGAAATGTAAGCAGTCAGATGGATACTGTCGCAACCCATCCATGTTGAACGGCAGGTGCAGGATTCACGGTGGAAAATCTACTGGGCCAAAGCCTAAGCATGGGCAATATTCTGCTGGGGCCAAATTGCGACGAAAGCAAATCCGTTCTTTACTTGACGCGATGCAGTAGTGTGGACGCCGACCGAAAATCCCCCCCCGAGAGGCCATTATTCAATCGGCGCGAGCACCATATGGGATCAAATAGGCAATGCGCGCTCCCACGCCCGCAGCACCGGTGCCCCTTGCAAGGCCAAGGCCCTGCCCAACGGACGCTGCAAGCTGCACGGCGGGCTGAGCACCGGCCCAAAGACTCTGGAGGGCAAGCAGGCCATCGGCGCGGCCACCAAGGCGCGCATGGCCGCTGAGCAGTTACAGAAGGCCCAAGAGGGCCGCACACGCTGGCTGGATACTGGTGGGCGGGAGTACCTGTCGCGTCTGGCAAAGAGGCGGGCTGCTCGCGCAAACTCGTTTAAAAGAATGAATTAGCAATACGTATCGCCTGCGGGCGCGCGCCAGCGTCTCGGAGTTTTTTGACGGGGGGATAGCTGGGCCGCAGCGGCAGATTGGTAGTTTTTGCGCGATGGCAGTAATTTCAAACCTGAAGTTACACAAATTTCAGTTATGCATGTAACACGCACGATCCCTTTGATACAGGCATGTTGCGCGCGTGCGCCGTGGGGTAGAGGTGCTATAGGTTATTTGACGTGACAAATGCTTAATGCGTAGAGCCCTGCTAACAAACCTAGCGACACTGAGCCCGTCCGATCCTTGGGCTTGTGACCCATCGGGTGCAAGACGCGTTTCTTAGTACCCGATTTTTTTCTGGAGGCATAAGCCTGATGGGTCGCAAGAAAGTTGTAATAGCTTGGAGTCACTGCAAGCGATAGAGTAAAGAATATTCTCTCCTTCCACGCCAACGACTTTAGCTTCCGACGCAGCGCATCCAAGTATTCGTGAAGCCTTAAATGCTTCAGCAGTGAAATCAACTTGCGGCGTTAATGCGACAGTCTAATTCGCCCCACTTTCAGCGTTGAATCGTTTGGTTTCATCTTCGCGAGTTCGTATTAGTTCTAATTCCGCAAGCCTCTTTGTCTCATCGTCCTTCAACTTGCTCCTCGCCTCGGCGTCCCTATTTGCTTCGGCTGTATTTTCCCTTAATGCAGGCGTTGGTACTGTGGAAGGCGCGGGGGGAGGCGCAGTCACTGGAGCAAGCAAAGCGCGAATGGGCGTGGCAGACTCGTTGCAACGACTGGTAGTCCCAGAAAGTGACTTAATGGTCATAAGCGTGCCATTGGCGTAAATCTGATCACCGACCTTGGCGTTCGGCCCAACGCAGTTGTTACCCTCGGAGCCGGTAAGTACTGGACGTCACCAATCTTGCTTGTCACCGATCCCGGAAGAAAGAAGAAGAACCAAGCATTCGCATTTGACGAAAACAGAATGAACCAAAGACAGACAAATGTTGCGGTAATATTTTTCATAAACGCTCGATTCACGATTTGAGGTTCTTTTTCATAGGATTTTTTGAGCGAGTGTGGATGTGGTGGTAGGTGGTTAATCCCCTGACGTTGGATGCTGTTAGTGGCGGTCTAAAAGCGTGCCTGAATGGCTTTTGAACGCGCTTTTTGGGTGAATCCTGAAAAAGCTGCCTTATCCTTCGGAGCAAATGAACCGATCAGACCTCGTGCAACTTCTCTCCGACCGGTTCAGTCAACTGACACAGGGGGATGCTGAAACCGCCGTTTCGACCATCTTGGAGGCGATGAATAGCGCGCTGGTGCGTGGGCACCGCATTGAGATCAGGGGTTTCGGTAGTTTCTCAGTCATTCACCGTGCCTCGCGGATGGGCCGTAATCCGCGCAGTGGCGCTCCAGTGGAAATTCCTGCGGCGCGTGTACCGCATTTCAAGGTTGGCAAAGCGTTGCGGGAGGCTGTCGATCTGCCCAGTGAAGAGGTTGCACCCGCAAAGAGTCAGCGTAAATGAAGGTCGGGTATGGAGAAAATCGTACGCCAGCAATGCCGCGTTTGCAGTCCTAGAGTTTTCCGATCTGCCCGCTCCAAACCTGCCGTTGGAGCCCCTTCAATTTACGTCAAACGTCGTTGTCACTGCCACCACCGCGATGCCTAGCAAAACCCAGAAGATACTTCTGGCAGATTTCATTGGCCCAACATGCCCTTGGAGTTGCGGAATAAGGTCGGCCAGCGCAACATAGACGAAACTGCTTGCAGCCGCAGTCAAGAAGTAAGGCATGAAAGGTCTAAGCGGCTCCACCAAGAAATATCCAACGATCCCTCCAATGACGGTCACCGCCCCGGCCAATGCGACTTTGATAGCAGCCGTTTTCCGTCCATTGGCTCCCCGTTTTACAACGGCTAGGTCACCTAAATGATGAGGAATTTCATGGGTAAGTACCGCCAACGATGCCAGTGCACCCAGTCGCACGTCTGCGATAAATGCGGCTGCAATCAGTAGTCCATCACCGAAGCAATGAACGCTGTCGCCAACCAAAACAGCCCATACACCCCCAGTGGCTTTGTCATCGTGATGACCCGCTTCATCACAGTCTGCCTCTTTTGAATGATGTTCATGTCCGTGGTGCCATAGCTCGGCTTTGTCCAGAACAAAGAAAACTACCAAACCGATGAGGAGCGCGGTGCAGATGCTTTTTGCTTCTATGCCACCCTCAAATGCTTCGGGCAATAGATGCAAGCAGGAAGTTGAAAGCAATGCACCAGCCGCAAAGCTCAGCATATCTGGTGCAAATTTACTAGATGCGCTCGGGCTAATCAACGCCGCAAACAGCACGCTGCCCAAACCAGCGATGCCTGTGCCAAGAACAATGGAAAGCAAAAGCATGGTGAGAAATTCCAAGTTAAGTCCAGCTGGAGGACAGGCTTTACAAATTGCACATGAAAATGCAACACAATTGCGTATAGTTTAACGCAATATAGTTGCAATAGTTATGAAAATGCCTCCAACCGTTGACCCCATCAATGAATTGCTCACAGCCCATGGCCTGCGGCGCACATATGCTGCCAAGTTGGTATTGGGTTGGTTTCTTGCCCACCCAGATACAAGCTACACCCACAGCCAACTGCTTTTGGTCCTGGCAGAAGATCAGCATGAAGAACTGGACAAAGTGACGCTGTATCGCTTGGTCGACCGGCTGACTCAAGTGGGCTTGCTGTTGTGCCGTGTGGATACCCATCGAGTACGTCGCTTTCAAGCAATGCCCGTCAGCGTGCACGCCATCCCGCACTTTGAATGCCAGTCTTGTCATCGCGACAGTCCACTGACCGATGCATTGAAGGCCAACGCTGATGACCTGGAACGTGCCGCCCAAAACGCCTTGGCGGCTCTCCAAGCATTGGGATACCAAGGTCACAGCATTGACTTTGCAGTTCGTGGCGTCTGTGCGGAATGCGTAACCGGAGCAACCCATTGATCAAAACATCGAACCTCGCCTACTGCTACCCAGGCAGTGCACCCATCCAATTTCCCGATCTTGATGCCGCACAAGGCAGCGTGGTCCTGTTAAGTGGCCCATCGGGTTGCGGGAAATCAACCTGGTTGGCTTTGGTTGCTGGGTTGGTAAAACCCAGCGACGGAAGTTTGACGATTGCGAATCAAGCCTTGGGCAATCTCAACGGCATAGCCACAGATGCCTGGAGAGCCAAGACGATTGGCTTCCTTCCACAAAAGCTCCACTTAAGCGCCGCTCTAACCGTCGCCCAAAACCTAGGCATGGCCCAATGGGCGGCAGGGCAACTCGAAGACCTGGCCCGCATTGATTTGACCCTGCAAGCGTTGGGTGTGGCCGATCTGGCCCTTAGAAAACCATCGCAGCTTTCCGGTGGGCAGGCCCAACGTGTGGCCTTGGCTCGTGCTGTTCTGCTCCAACCCAAGGTCATCCTGGCCGATGAGCCTACGGCCAGCTTGGATGATGAAGCAGCCGCATCAGCCATTGAGCTGCTCGTACAGACAGCAAACAAACAGGGGGCAACTTTGGTCATCGCCACCCATGATGGCCGGGTAGCCCCCGCGATTCCTGCTACGACATCCGGTGAGCCTGGATACACCGCATTGAAGCTCACTCGGCAAACTGTTGGAGCAACCGTATGAAAACCATTGCTCTGTCCTGGCGCTATCTGTGGTCCCG
This sequence comes from uncultured beta proteobacterium, assembly GCA_903928635.1. Lineage (GTDB taxonomy): Bacteria > Pseudomonadota > Gammaproteobacteria > Burkholderiales > Burkholderiaceae_C > Allorhodoferax. The sequence continues at coordinate 34,687 of CAIYRQ010000059.1, forward strand.
CCCAATGGGAGCAGCCCTGAACGTCCTGCTACTCAGTCTTGGCCTGGCATCCATCACATTCCTATTGCTTGTCAGCTTCCAACTGGACAAGGCGTTTGACAAGGACCTGGCCGGTATTGATGTGGTCGTTGGTGCCAAGGGCAGCCCGATGCAATTGATTCTTTGCGGTGTGTTTCACATTGACGTTCCACCGGGCAACATCCCGCTCAAAGCGGTGAAAGCCCTTAAAGACAACCCGTTGGTTGCCTCCGTCATCCCAATCAGCCTCGGTGATAACTTCCGGGGCTTTCGCATCGTTGGAACGTCTCCTGAATATATTAAGCACTATGGGGCTACCCTTGACCAAGGCGGGTTGTGGGACAAACCAATGCAAGTGGTTGTTGGAGCCACGGTTGCCAAGAAGCTAGGCATTCAGGTGGGCAATACATTTGTGGGATCCCACGGTCTAGGTGCAGGCGGTCATTTGCACGGTGACAACCCATACACCGTCGTTGGCATCTTGCAACCCAGCGGTACCGTTATTGATCGGCTTATCGTGACCGATACCGCGTCGGTCTGGAAAGTGCACGAGGATTACACCGCCGTGGACGACGAAGACCGCAAGATCATGGAAGACGAGCGCGAAGTCACCATGGCCCTCATTCAATATAAAACCCCGTTGGCAGCGATGAGCTTCCCCCGAATGGTGAACACCACGACAGAAATGCAAGCTGCTGCGCCTGCGGTTGAAATATCCAGACTTTTGAATATGCTGGGCATTGGGACCGATGTCCTCCGAGCCTTTGCAGGCGTTCTTCTTTTGACAGCGGGCTTGAGCGTATTTATTGCACTTTGGAACGCGGTGCGCGAACGGCGAGCAGACCTGGCGCTGTTGCGTATGCTGGGCGCACCGCCTGCCAAGATTGCAGCATTACTCATGGGCGAGGCTCTGTGGCTGGGCGTGATGTCCGCAATCTTTGGCGTTGCCGGTGGTCAAGCGTTAACCGCTTTGATTGGCTGGATGCTGCAACTGGACAACTCCCTGCTGATTGGCGGATTGGTCTGGCCTGCAGAACTTCTTTGGGTGCCTGCTTTGGCGTGCGGTATTTCTCTGGCTGCGGCCATCTTGCCCGCCTTCGGTGCATATCGTGTCAGTGTTTTGGAACTACTTCAATCAAGGTGAATCTATGAAAACATGGTTTGTGGCTTTTACTTCTCTGGCATTGACTGCTCTGGTGTACGCGGCTGATGTGCCGAAGTTGAACCAGGAAACATTGGATGACATTGCCAAGCACGAGAAGATCGCTGCGGCGCACACTGAGGCGGCGAAGTGTTTACGCGCAGGTAAGCCCGATGAGGTGTGCGAAGGCGCATTGCTGCAAGCCTGCAAGGGTGTCGCAATTGGCAAATTCTGCGGAATGAAACATTGACCCAACTACTAACCCAAAGGGGAATTTCATGAAACTCGGCAAAATAATTGGTTCCCTATTGCTTCTATCAACCTTTGGTGCAAGTCACGCTCAACTGAGTTCGCCGGTGGGCGACGGAGCCATACCGATGGGTACAGGCGCTGGACACTACGGTGCCAACTCACCTTTTGCACCGATAGAGGCCCGTGCCGATGTCTTGCATTGGTCCGTTCTGACGAACGTAAAGACCAAGGTTGAGAAAAATGCAGTGATTCCGGTATACCCCAGCACGATCACGGCCTTGGATCAGAAGAGTCAGCGCGTGCAAGGCTACATGATGCCTTTGGATCCAGGCGAGAAACAGAAGCACTTTTTGTTAAGTTCTGTTCCCTTGACCTGTGCTTTCTGCGTTCCTGGTGGACCCGAAAGCATGGTGGAAGTCAAGACAAAATCGCCAGTGAAGTATTCCATGGAGGTGGTGGTGGTTGAGGGTCAGTTCGCAGTATTGAAGAACGACCCCTATGGTCTGTACTATCGAATGACTGACGCAGTTGCTGTCAAGTAATCGCAACGTGAACATTCAGCGCAAGAATTAGACAGCCAGATAGCTGCCATTCACCAATACCTGCAAACAGCCCATTGCCGACCTAAAACGGCACATCCTCATTATCAATATTTGCTGACCGGGATGGCGTTTTGACGGTGCGATCCAGGCGCGCAGCCTGCTGAATCTTCTGCGCGTAGCCGTCCACAACCAGATCCCTCAGATCATC
>CAIYRQ010000060.1 GCA_903928635.1 uncultured beta proteobacterium
ATGGACGCTTTGGAGTACACAAAAAGCGGTGTTCCAAACTGCTCGGCCAGGGTATTGAGTTCACAGCCCTCCACCTGAAGCTGCTCGTGCGCATAATGAAAAAATGGCTGACCGGGGAAAGTAGCTTGCATGGGATACTTTTTCAGGAAATTTGTTGCGCAGGGATGCTGGTACTGAACGCCTTACCTGGCAAGTACAGTGGCCCCGTTTGGCCACAGCCAGAGAGTTGGACTAGGGTGACAAGCGCAATGCACACGATTGCCCCGATTTTTTTGATTTTCAACATGGTGAAATTGTAATGACCGACCTTGAGTTTCTGGACCGTGCCGAATCTTTGCTCCAAGCGCTGGAGCAGCGCTGCGACGCCTTGAATGAACGCAGCGATGTCGATATCGACAACCAGCGCACGGGCGGCATGGTCACACTTACCTTTCCCAACCGCAGCCAGATCATTGTCAACCTGCAAAAGCCTTTGCACGAGGTGTGGATGGCAGCGCGCTCAGGCGGCTACCACTACCGATGGGTGGACGGGCAATGGCGGGACACCAAGGGTGAAGCCGTGTTTTTCGATGCGCTCAGCCGCGATGCCAGCGCACAGGCGGGCATGGCGCTGGACTTCAGGGTTTAGTTTTTAAATAAGTCCAGTATGGATTTTTTCTCGTCGGCGGCAGGCAATGCTTGACGCTGACCGGCGGGCCCAGACCCTACGGCGCCCACACCAGCGTTTTTGGCAAATTCATCGAAATACCACTCGTTGTTGAGATGCACGATGCCTTCGGGCGGCTCGGGCTCCATCACGGGCACGTTTTTGAGAGCGGTTTCCATGAAGCTGATCCACACCGGCAGGCTCAGTCCGCCGCCGGTCTCGCGGTCGCCCAACTTGCGCGGTGTGTCGTAGCCAATCCAGGTCACGGCCGCCAAGGTGGGCTGGTAGCCCGCAAACCAGGCGTCCATGGAGTCATTGGTGGTGCCGGTTTTTCCGTACACATCGGGGCGTTTGAGCGTTGCTTGCGCCTTAGCCGCGGTGCCAGAGCGTGTCACCTCCTGTAGCAAGCTCGTCATCATGAAGGCGTTGCGTGGCTCAATGGCGCGGTTGTCTTCACTCAAGGTGGGCGAGGCGGTCTCCACCAATACTTTGCCACGCTGCTCACTCACTTTGGCGACCAGCCAGGGGTTGACGCGAATTCCGCCGTTGGCGAATACGGAATAGCCCACTGCCATCTGCATCGGCGTCACGGACCCGGCCCCCAGTGCCATGGTCAGGTAGGGCGGGTGTTTGTCGGCGTCAAATCCAAATTTGCTGATCCACTCTTGAGCGTACTGCGTACCAATGGACTGCAAGATCTGAATAGAGATCATATTTTTCGACTTGGCCAAGCCTTTGCGCAGCGTCATCGGTCCGTCAAACGTACCGTCGTAATTCTTGGGTTCCCAGGGTTGGCCGCCCGTCACGCCTGCGTCAAAAAACAGGGGTGCATCATTGATGACGGTGGAAGCAGTAAATCCTTTTTCCAAGGCCGCAGAGTAAATAAAGGGCTTGAAGCTCGAGCCCGGCTGGCGCCAGGCCTGCGTCACATGGTTGAATTTGTTCTTATTGAAATCAAATCCGCCGACCAGAGCCTTGATCGCGCCATCACGCGGATCCAGTGCCAGGAACGCACCTTCCACCTCGGGCAATTGGGTGATTTCCCAGCTTCCCTTCGGCGTTTTAACCACCCGGATCACGGCCCCGGGACGCAGGCGGATGTTGGGCGCAGCTTTGTCGGACAGGCCCGACTGGGCGGGTTTGAGGCCTTCGCCTACGATGTCCAGAGTTTCGCCACCCTGGCGCATGGCACGGATGCGTTTAGGGTCGGCATCAATGACCACGGCGGACTGCACGTCACCGTTGTCGGGGTGTTCGTCCAAAACCTCATCTACCGCGTCTTCCATCTCCTGCTGGTCTTGGGGCAAAGTAATGAATTTTTCGGGCCCACGGTAAATTTGCCGACGCTCGAAATCCATGATGCCGCGACGCAAGGCCCGGTAAGCCGCTTCCTGCTGAGCACCCACCAGCGTGGTACGCACATCCAGGCCCCGGGTGTAGGTGTCGGCACCATATTGCGCAAACATGGCCTGACGCACCATTTCAGCAACAAACTCGGCGTGCACTTGAATCCGCGTGGCGGCAGTCTTCACCTGCAGCACTTCATTTTTTGCGGCGTCGGCCTGTGCGGCAGTTATAAAGCCGTTGTCCAGCATGCGTTCGATGATGTACTGCTGGCGAATGCGTGCACGCTTGGGGTTTTTGATGGGGTTGTAGGCCGAGGGCGCTTTGGGTAGGCCTGCCAGCATCGCTGCTTCGGCCACCGTGATGTCTTTGAGTGGCTTGCCGAAGTAGGTCTCACACGCCGCCGCAAAGCCGTAGGCCCGGTTGCCCAGGTAAATCTGGTTCATGTAGATTTCCAGAATCTGGTCTTTGCTCAACGTGTGTTCCAGCTTGAAAGTGAGCAGCACTTCGTAAATTTTGCGGGTAAACGTCTTCTCAGATGACAAATACACATTGCGCGCCACCTGCATAGTGATGGTGGAGGCGCCCTGGCTTTTAGAGCGTCCCACATTGGCCAGTGCCGCGCGCACCATGCCGATGTAATCAATCCCGCTGTGTTGGAAAAACCGGGCGTCCTCAATCGCCAATATCGCGTTTTTCATGACATCGGGAATCTCCGCGATCGGTGTCAGCGTGCGGTGCTCCTCACCGAATTCTCCAATCAGGTCGCCTTCAGCAGAGAACACCCGCAAGGGCAATTTCGGGTGGTAATCCTCCAAATCTGAGATATCCGGCAGGTTAGGGTAGGCCAGCGCCATCGTGATCGCGACCAAAATCAGCAGCGATGTGAGACCTGCGGCCCCCAAGCCCATTAAAACGGCCAAGGACCGCAAAACCCAAGCCGTGACGGTGCGCGGCTTTTTTGTGGGGGTCAAATTCTGTTCTTCGGGAGGTGATGGGTTTGGCATGGAGGTTCTCAAGGGGC